>CAZUPA010000057.1:0-18269 GCA_964622205.1 uncultured Sphaerobacteraceae bacterium | reverse complement strand
CGCCGCAGGAGATGGACGGGAAGCGGTTCGGGGCTGAGGACCGCTGAAAAGGGACCAGCGGCAAGGATCACCACTGGCGTGGCGGTGTCGCCAGTAGTTGTTCGAATACCGGTGACGCGTCCCGAGTCCACCAGAATCTCTTTGACATAGACGTTCAGGTGGATTGGGGCCTGGGCGGCGGCGGCCATTGCCCGGATGGCCAATTCACTGTCGATCCAGCCATCGCGGGCACGATAGTTGGCAACGGTGATCTTCTCGCTCAGCCATGGATAGCGTGTTCGGGCCTCGGTTCCGGTCAGGAGTTCGACATCGCCGAGACCGGCTCGATGCTGTAGAGCGACACGCTCCCTGAACTCAGGGATATCCGACGGATCGGTCGAAGCGAACAGGTACCCCTGCTGGCACAGGGCGATGTCCGCGCTGTCGACTCCGCACTCCTGGGCGAAGTGTTCGTAGAAATTCAGGCTCTCCGCCATCATCGCGATGTTGTCTGGCTCGGAAAACTGGGCCCGGATACAGTGGGCCGACATGGCGGTGGTGCGGCTTCCGATCGCGCCGGCGGCATCGACCACCAGGGGCTGTATCCCCCGGCGTGAGAGATGGAACGCCGTCGCGATGCCAACGATGCCCGCGCCGATGATGACCACCTCGGCCGTTGGCGGCGGCGAGTCCAGGTACCGTGGGCCGTTCTCGTGCATTGGTGCTGTTCTCCCTCGTAGCGATTGTGATGGAGGTACAGGAGCGAGCGTTCGAGGCTGTGCGCCGGTCGGCTCGGGGCCAGAACCGGGATTCGATGGCAATCGACATCGCCATTCCAGGCATGATATCAATCCCATGTCGCCGGGAGAATGATGTGGAAAGCGGGATTCGCGCCGGCCCGCATTTGACACCATTGTGGGAATGCGGCTATTCTCCGCAACTACTACCAGACGGAAGTACACATCGAAAGACGGGACGCTGTTACAGCTTGAGGGGGCCGCGCGGTTCGCTCACACGAGGAACAGGGGTCGATCGCCAGACACGTGGAGTGTCGTGGCCGGGGTCCGGAGCCTTCAGGCTCAGCGAACAGACGAGTTGGCGGACGGAGAGGGTCTTCGTCCTCACGCTCGGGATTACGCCGCGGAGCGGTGATTCACGGAGGAAGTTACTCATGTCAGATTCGCGTTTTGAGACTCTGGTCGAGCAGGTCAGGGCTGGCTCGATTGACAGGCGGACCTTCATGGTGCGCGCATTCGCCCTCGGGATTTCCGCCGCGGCGGCGGGCTCGGTGCTGGCGAGCACGGTTGGAGCCCAGGAGGCAAGCGGCGGGCTTACGCCCGAGAACCTCGGCGTGGCTGGCGTGGCGCACAGCACCGACACCAGCAAGGGCACGATCAACATTTACTCGTCTTGGCCGATGAGCGGTGCGTCCGAGCAGATCGGCGGCGACTCGCAGGCGGCGGTGCAGATGGCCGTCGACATCTGGGGCGGAGCCGCTGGCGGCTACGCCATCAACTACACGGCGCTCGATGATGGCATCGCCGCGAACCAGGGCTCCTGGGACGCGACGACGGAAGCCAACAATGCCACGCAGGTGGTGAACGACCCGGACGCGATGGTGTACATCGCGACCTACAACACTGGGGCCGCCCAGGTTTCCATCCCAATCACCAATGAAGCTGGTCTGGCCATGATCTCGCCGGCCAACACGGGCGTGCTCCTGACCAAGGAGAGCGACGCGAATCCGGAAGGGTATCCGGACGTGCTGTATCCGACCGGCGTCCGCAACTACATGCGGGTGGTTCCGGCCGACGACCTCCAGGGCGGTACCTCGGCGAACTTCGCGTTCAACGGGCTGGGGGCGACAACAGCTTACATCCTGCACGACAACCAAACCTATGGACAGGGCCTGGCGAACGTGTTCCGCTCGACGTACGAGACCCTTGGCGGTGAGGTAGCCGGCTTCGAGGCGTTCAACCCCGAAGCCCCGGAGTACCAGGCCCTGGCGACGAAGATCGCGGCCTCGGGTGCACAGTTCGTGTACATCAGCGCCATCGTGAACCTCAATGCCAGCAAGCTCCTGCAGGACCTTCGCGACCTGATGGCGCCGGAAGACGTGGCGATCATGGGGCCGGACGGTCTCATCAACCAGGCGTTCATCGAGGGCGCCGGCGATGCGGCGGAAGGTATGTACCTGACATTCGGCGGCCTGCCCGCGAACGAGTTGGAGGGCGTTGGCGCCGAGTGGTACGAGGCGATCAAGGCCATCGTTGGCCATGAGCCAGATGCCTACGCGACGTACTCCTTCGAGTGCGCCGTGGTCGCGCTTCAGTCTATCGACCAGGTTGGGACAAACGATCGCGCCGCGATCCTCGACGCGATGTTCGCCACCTCGGAGTTCCGCGGCCTGATCGGCACCTGGAGCTTCACGGAGACGGGCGACACCACGGCGGACACGATTTCGCTGAACGTGGTGACGGACGGAGCCATTACCTTCCAGGAAGTCATCGGACTGGCCGAGTAGGCTGGATGTGAAACGAACCGGGCCGGGCTCCATGCTCGGCCCGGTTCGCGTCGCCCGGCTGAATCACCCCACGTTCCTGGAGTCGAAGCCCTTGTCCGCGGGCGTGGGTAGACCGGATTCGAGGGAGATCAGGACGTAACCCATGGATTTCAGTTGGACGCTGTTTTTCCAGTTCCTCATTATTGGATTGGCCACTGGATCGTTGGTGGCGCTGATCGCATTGGGATACACGCTGGTCTACGGCATCATCGAACTCATTAATTTCGCCCACGGTGAAGTGTTCATGATGGGCGCTTTTTTCGCGGCGACGATCGTGACGATTACTGGCGTGACTTCGAATTCGTCGACAACACTGATCGTCCTTGTATTGATTGGCGTGCTTATCGCGTCGATGGCGTTCTCCGGGCTGTTGAACGCGGCGATCGATCATGTGGCATATCGCAGGTTGCGCAATGCTCCCCGGCTGGCGCCGCTGATCGCCGCGATCGGCATGAGTTTCATCCTTCAGAACCTTGCCATTTACTGGAAAGGGCCGAATCCATTCACCGCGCCGGACCTGATTCCGCGGGAGTTCAGGACGTACAACGTCTTGCATGAATGGCCGGTTGTCCGGGTCTGGTTCGCGGAATCCACGTTGCGGCTGCGCCTGATCGACGTGTTCGTGATCGGCGTGACGATTCCGTTGCTCATCCTCCTGTCGTGGTTTGTGTACCGGACAAGGATCGGGACAGCGATGCGGGCCACCGCGCAGGATCGCGAGGCCGCCGCGCTGATGGGTATCGATATCAACCGGACGATTGGGGTGGCGTTCCTGCTGGGTGGGTCGTTGGCTGGCGCGGCCGGAATGATCGCGCTGTTCTACAACAACTCGGGCCGGTTCCAGATGGGATTCCATTACGGGCTGTTCGCGTTCACGGCGGCCGTGCTTGGCGGCATTGGCAACCTGGCGGGAGCGGTCGTCGGTGGGTTCCTGATCGGCATTATCTGGGCATACAGCGATGGCTTCATGTCGACCTTCGTGGCCGGCTGGGGAAGCCAGTGGACGAACTCGGTCATATTCAGCATCCTGATCCTGGTTCTCGTGTTCCGGCCCTCAGGTCTGCTCGGCGAATCGGTACCTGACAAGGTCTAGGCTGGGGCGCGAGGAGATACAGCATGGCGACAACGTATGCAACGCGGGCCGAGCAGTGGTTTGCCGAGCAAAAGCAGGAAGAACGGAGTCGACAACTCAAGGTGCTGGCGGCGGCGGCTGTCGTGGCCCTGTATCCGTTCGTCGACAAGCTGTTTGGATTCAACCTCCTGGGGCAGTGGATCCCGATCTTTGTGTTCGTGATCCTGGCGCTTGGACTCAACATCGTGGTTGGGTATGCCGGGTTGCTCGATCTTGGTTACGTTGCCTTCTTCGTGATCGGCGCCTATGGCAACGCCTTCATGACCTCCCCCAACAGTTGGTTCGTGATCAACGGCTGGGTTCCGAAGTTCATGCAGAGCTTCTGGCCAGCAATGGCGGTGTCGTGGATTCTGGCGGCGATCGCGGGAGTGATCCTTGGGGCGCCGACCTTGAGGCTCCGCGGCGATTACCTCGCGATCGTGACGCTGGGGTTCGGCGAAATCGTTCCGGACTTCTTCACGAACGCGGCGACTATCACGAATGGTCCGCAAGGCATCGGGCAGATCGCCAAACCGCCCAGCATTCCGCTCCCTGGAGGACGGGAAATCGCCTTCGACAGCGGTAACCAGATGAACTGGTTCTGGCTGGTGCTGGGGGTGCTCCTCCTCACGCTGTTCATGGGGAACCGGCTCTACAATTCACGTCTGGGCAGATCGTGGGCGGCCATTCGCGAAGACGAAATCGCGGCCGCGAGCATGGGGATCAACACCGTCTCGACCAAGTTGTGGGCGTTCGCGCTTGGCGCGTCCTTCTCCGGGTTCGCGGGGTCGGTTTACGCGGGATATGTGCGAGTCGTGTATCCGGACCAGTTCCAGTTCTCGATCTCCATCATCATCCTGGCGATGGTGATCCTTGGCGGTATCGGCAACTCGTACGGTGTGGTGATTGGTGCGCTCATCATCGGTGTGTTCGACCGCATCCTGGCGACGGAACTCACGAAGCCGATGAACCGGCTCGGCGAGCAGATCACCTGGGAGTCACTGGCCTGGCTGGGCGACTTCCTGGCCGGGCACAACCTCAATTCCGACAGGTTCCTCATCTTCGGTCTCGCGCTCGTGCTGCTGATGCTCTTGCGACCCGGCGGCCTGTTCCCGTCCAAGGAACGCGCGGCGGAGATGGAGGGCGATATGGACGGCGACGACCCGAATCTCGACGAGAACGACAACCTGTATGAGGTACGCCGCGATGACGCTCCATTCATGGGAAGGCAGAATCAGGCATGAGCATTGATTCGACATCGGCCGCGCCCATCCTCCAGGCTCGCGGCATCACCAAGCAGTTTGGTGGACTAGTGGCTGTCGATTCGGTGGACCTCGATATCGCGACTGGCAGCATTACCAGCGTGATTGGCCCGAACGGGGCGGGCAAGACCACGTTCTTCAACATGGTGGCGGGCATCTACAAACCGACCAGGGGAACGATCACGTTCAAGGGGAAACCCATCTTCGGGGGAACCGGATTCTCTGGCACGGCGCTCCGGCCCGACCAGGTAACGTCGCTAGGGATATCCCGCACCTTCCAGAATATCCGGTTGTTCAGCAACCTGACGACGATCGAGAACGTGCTGGTGGGAATGCACAGCCGGATGAAGACGGGAGCGCTCGGCGCCATCCTGCGAACGCCCCGAGTGCTGCACGAGGAACGCGAGGCCCTCGAAACCGCCTACGGCCTGCTGGACTACGTGGGCCTGAGCCGGGCCGCCAATGTGACCTCCAAGAACCTCTCGTACGGCGACCAGCGCCGGCTCGAAGTGGCGCGCGCCCTGGCGAGCGGTCCAAGCCTTCTCCTACTGGACGAGCCGACAGCCGGGATGAACCCGCAGGAGACCGCCGGGATGACCACATTCATCGACCAGATCAGGCGCGAACTCAATGTGACCGTGCTGTTGATCGAGCATGACATGAAAGTGGTGATGGGGATTTCCGACCAGGTCGCGGTACTGGACCATGGCGTGAAAATCGCCGACGGGACCGGCACCGAGGTGCGGAGCAACCCGCAGGTGATCGAGGCGTATCTGGGCAAGGGCGCGGCCGAACTGGCACGCCAGTTCGACGCACCCCCGGACGAGGCGGGGCAAGACATGCCGGCGGGCCAGCCAGAACCGCCGCCGGGCGCGGGAGCCACCCCATGACGCGGCGCGAACGGGGAATGCTCCACGGCGGGCAACAGCGCGGGACGAGTTGGATGGTACAGGAATGACCCAGACCGCAAATGGAACCAAGATGCTGGAATTGCGGGATGTGCATTCCTATTACGGGCACATCCACGCACTCAAGGGAATCACCATCGACGTGGATGTCGGTGAAATCGTCACCCTGATCGGATCGAACGGGGCTGGCAAGAGCACGACCCTCAAGACGATTTCCGGGTTGCTGAACCCAAGGCAAGGCGAGGTGTTGCTGAAAGGCAACCGGATCAGCGGGCTTCCCGCCCACGAGGTGGCCAAGCTGCGGGTGGCGCAGTCTCCTGAGGGGCGGCGGGTGTTCTCCCGTATGTCGGTGATGGAGAACCTGCAGATGGGGGCGTTCATCCACGGCAGGATCGACCAGGATGACCTGGCGCGGGTATTCGATCTCTTTCCGCGATTGAAGGAGCGCATGAACCAATCCGCGGGCACGATGTCTGGCGGCGAACAGCAGATGCTGGCGATAGGGCGGGCGCTGATGGCACATCCGGAACTCCTGCTGCTGGATGAACCATCGATGGGGTTGGCGCCAATCCTGGTGGAGCAGATCTTCTCGATCGTCGAGGATATCAACCGGCAGGGAACAACCGTGCTGCTGGTGGAGCAGAACGCGCTGATGGCCTTGGCGATCGCCCAGCGGGGTTACGTGATGCAAACGGGCACGATCCTCCTTTCGGACAATGCCCAGGCACTGATGGGGAACGAGATGGTGCGGAAGGCCTATCTCGGAGAGGTGTGACGGGCCTGGCGCACGGAGGCTGAGAGGGGCGGGTGGTTGCCGCCAAACCGGCCGCGGGCGAATCGCGCGAGCTCCCAAGCGGTGATGGCGAAGACAGGCAGGAAGACGACGCCAACGATGATGAGCGCGTAGCCGTAATAGCCGCGTGCCTGGATGTCCCAGACGTACCAGAGCCAGATCGTGCAGCCATGGCCGAGGAGCGACGACACGCTCCAGACGGCTGTCCGGCGCCATGGGTTCTCCGGGATCAGGAGGGCCGCCACCGGAACGAGCCAGAGCACGTACCAGGCTCGCTGGTTGGTGGAGCCGATGAGCATGAAGGCAAACAGCACCTCGAACGTGGCCCGGGGCATGCGCGCGGGATTTCGCCAGCAGGCGATCATCCAGCCCGCGATATAGAGCGAGACAATGGCATACGCCACGCGGATGATCTGCTCGTTCTCCAACCTGACCATGTCCCATTCGATCAACGTGGACTTGATGGCCCAGGCGGGCGAGACCGCGACCTTCGACCCTTGTGCCTCGGCGCTTTCGCGGATGGCTCCCAGGTCGTAGAAGGGAAAGAGGCTTACCGCCAGCAGGAACAGTCCGGAGGCGATCGCGAAGAGCACCCCGGATAGACGTTCGCGCCAGTCAGGATTGCGACGCCAGACGGCGATCACCGCGACCGGCAGCAGAATGAGCGTGACGTACTTGATCAGGACGGACACCAGCAGCAATGGGATGACCCACCAGTCGAATCCCTTGCGCCAGGCCCAGATCGCGGCGACGACGGGCAGCATGAGCAGGACATCGTTGTGGGCGTTGGCGATGCCATCCCACAGCACCAGCGGGTTCAACAGCCAGAACATCGCCGCGGTCACTTCCCAGCCGGGATGCCACTCACGCACGATCAGATAGACCAGCCACGCGATAAGCAGCACGGATGCCACGGCCAGGAGCTTGAATCCCAGAGTGGCGATCCCGATGTTGTCACCTCCGATCCAGGTGACGGGATACGCGATCAGGTTCCAGAGTGGACCGTATGGCGAAAGGTCGTCCGCCCATTCCTTCGAGGCGTAGGCCATGTACGGGTCGGTCTCCCAGTGAGCGAGAGGCTGGACCGCGTTGGGGTTCTCGCCATAGTGGGAAAAGAGCCGGGATCGGGCGGCGTAAATGTAGATGTCGATCGCGCTGACGGGATACATCGCGAGGAATGCGATGTAGGTGACCGCGGTGGTGACGAAGAGGAGTGGCTTCATCGCCTCGAGGGAGAGCGATCTCGACCGGCGCAGCAAATGTTCGAGGCAGACGATCCAGACGATGATGCCGGCTATCCACGGCAGGAACGATGACCAGCCATAGCCGATGATCTTGCCCATGTCGACCAGTTGGGCGCGATTGGGCCAGAAGGGCATGGCGAGCGACGCGGCGATGGCCACGATCATCAGTCCGGCGGCGGCGGCCCAGTCAGCCGATTCGCGTTGATTTGTGGCCGCTTGCCCGGGGCCGCGCTTTGTCACTCGCTTCCTCCACGATGGGAATGTCGCACTCGACCGGCACAGGATAGCGCAGCGCGCGATTGCGCAGTAGCCTGCTTCGTCATCGGGGGCGTGGGCGTTGAATGCGCGGGGCAAGGGGTTCACGGAGCCTCACCATGCATGCATCCATCATGGTTCGGCTGTGTGGGATGTCGGATGGCGGCGAGTTTTGGGCGACGAGGGTTTGAAGCGTTCGCGGGGTTGGTGGATACTGTGCTGTCGAGGAAAACCAACCTGACACATTGGCCGCGCCGCGATGGCCAACCTGATAGTGCTTTACTGGAGAGATTCGGAACATGACGTCCCAACCCACGATCGAACAGATATCGCTGCCCGCGCGCATCGAACGGCTCAGCGAACTCGCTTACAACGTGTGGTGGACCTGGAGCCGCCCGGCACGGAAGCTGTTTGAAGGCATGCATCCGGTCCTGTGGCGAATCGTGGAGCAGAACCCGGTGCTGTTCCTGCACCGGATCGAGCGCGAACGGCTGGAGGCCGCCGCCAAGAGCCCCGAGTTCCTGGCCCTGTACGATGACGCGGTGGCCGCCTACGATGCGATGCTGAACGCCAGCGGCGCCGATACCTGGATTGGCAAGAATCGGCCAGAACTGCTGGACAAGCCGGTCGCGTACTTCTCGGCGGAGTTTGGACTCCACCGGGCGCTGCCGATCTATTCGGGCGGCCTTGGGGTGCTGGCTGGAGATCACATCAAGGAAGCCAGCGACATCGGCGTGCCGCTCGTCGGGGTGTCGCTGCTGTATCGCCAGGGCTACCTGCGGCAGCGGATCGATCACGAAGGTTGGCAGCACGATGTTCCGGCACATCTCGATCCGCGAGCCGAGCCAACGACGCGGGTAATCCATGAGGATGGGACGCCGGTATTCGTGGATGTCGACCTCCAGGATGGGTTCCCGCTGCAACTGGCGGTCTGGAAGGTGCAGGTGGGGCGTGTGCCGCTGTACCTGCTGGACTCCGATGTCGAGGGCAATCCGGAGTGGACCCGCGAGATTTCGCAGCGCCTGTATGGCGGCGACACGGAACACCGGTTGCGCCAGGAGATCGTGCTGGGTATCGGCGGGGTTCGCTTGTTGCGAAAACTGGGGATTGAGCCAGCGTACTGGCACGCGAACGAGGGCCACGCGGCGCTGCACATGCTGGAGCGGGCGCGTGAGCACGTGCAGGCGGGGATGACCTTCGAGGAAGCCGCCGAGGCTGTGCGATCATGCACGATCTTCACCACCCACACGCCGGTTCCGGCGGGACATGACATCTTTCCGGACGACATGATGGACCGCCACTTCGAGCACTACTGGCCGGAACTCGGGCTCGACCGCGATGCGTTCCTGGCGCTTGGACTGCATGGCGCCAAGCCGGGCTTCAATTTCACCGCGTTGTCGTTGCGGCTCGCGGCGTTCGTCAACGGCGTGAGCGAAAAGCACGGCGAGGTCTCGCGCGAAATGTGGCACGACATGTGGCCGGGGACCGGCGCCGAGGATGCCCCCATCGTCCATATCACGAACGGTGTTCACCTGAGAACGTGGATTTCGCCGATCATGCGCGATCTGTACCACCGGTACCTGCCGCGACACTGGTATTCGCGGCAGGAGCAGGAACATACGTGGGACACGATCCTGAATATCCCGGACGACGAGTTCTGGAAGGCCCACCTGGCCGCCAAGCAGGAACTCATCGACGAGATGGATGAGCGGGCGCGACGTCGATATGTCGACGGTCAGTTCGACGCCTGGCAGGTGCTGTCATCCGGACCTTTCCAGAACGCGAATGTGCTGACGCTGGGGTTTGCCCGTCGATTCGCGACTTACAAGCGGGCGACGCTGCTATTCCGCGATATGGACCGGCTGGCCGCGATTCTCAACGACCCAGACCATCCGGTGCAGATCGTGTTCGCGGGTAAGGCGCATCCAGCGGACGAGGGGGGGAAGGGCCTGATCCGCGAGATTTACCTGAAGGCTCGCGACCCGAGGCTCGGCGGCAGGATCGCCTTCGTCGAAGACTACGAGATGGGGCTGGCGAGTCTCCTGGTGGCTGGGGTGGATGTGTGGATGAACAATCCCCGCTTCCCGCTTGAAGCGAGCGGCACGAGCGGGATGAAGGCCGGCGCGAACGGTGTCCCGAATTGCAGCATTCTCGATGGCTGGTGGATCGAAGGCTGGGACGGCGAGAACACCAATGGCTGGGGCATCGAGCCATCCGATCTGGAGGGCGATGCACAGGACGAGGCCGAGGCAAACGCAATCTACGAAACGCTCGAGCAGCAGATCGTGCCGATGTATTACAACCGGGCATCCAATGGCTTGCCGCATGAGTGGATTTCACTCTGCAAGGAGGCGATTCGCACGGTGGCGCCGGAGTTCAGCGCGCGGCGAATGGTTATCGACTACGTGAACAAGCTCTACGGTCCGGCGGCTGGCGTCTCCGAGGCAGTCGTGGCGGAACAGCGAGCCGTGCTGGCGGATTGAACTCGCCAGTGAGACGCGGTCGAGGCGAACGACCCAGCCGGATAGGCTGGGTCGTTTCCGTGGTCCGCAACGGCAACCAGTGGCGTTTCTGGAGTAGGGGTCTATCCCGAGGCTTCAGCGGATGGTGAGCCGGACCACGGCGCGTCGACGGTGTCGCCGACTTCGTCCGCCGGCGGGCGATTGGGCCGGACAATGCCACGGGCCAGATCGCCCACCTCTCCGAACACGATGCCGACGAGCACGCTGTTCACCAACAGGACCGGCAGGTAGTAGCGGTAGAAGTCGACGCCGAGCCCGACCGTGACCGCGCCAACCTCGGCGGCCATCAGGGTGGCGACGAGGGCGTGCGGGCTCCAGATTCCTCGCTGGATGACGATGCGCGTGAGCAAGATCGCTCCGATGGCGACAAGGATCAGGTCGAAGCTGATTGGGTTGTCGATGGTGAACCCCAACCGGTCGGCGATGGTTTGCTGGGCGTCACGGGTGCTGGAGTAGGCGCCGTGCAATTGCTCGCCGTACCGCCTGAACGCGCCAACCGGGCCATCGACGCTGGCGTGCGTCCAGATCCGGGCCTGGCTGGCCATCTCCTGGCGGCGAAAATCCAGCAGGTTGAGCGAGTTGCCAATTGGAGACACCCAGAGGTAGGGGTACATCGCGATGAAGGTGATTCCGGAGATGATGGGCTGTAGGATGAGCAGCCAGGCAAAGCGCGATGACGTCCAGGAGAAGTGGGAGCGGCCGTGCCGGCGAAGCATCGAGGCGAGCCAGACCAGACCGTAGCCGGCCAGCACGAAACTCAGCGCCATGGGCGCGAGTTTTGTGCCCGCGCCGATGCCAATCGCGACCCCAAGGAGTAATGCCCAGCCGATGCCGGGACGGCGGGCGTACTGGAACGCGGCCACGAAGGCAAGGCCCAGCATGAGCGCGAGCAGTTCATCCGAGAGGGCCTGCGTGCTCAAGGTGATGTGCAGCGGATGGTAGGCCAGGAACAGGCCAGCGACGACCCCTCCGAACCGGTTGGTGAGCATGCTGGTAACCGTGAAGGCGAGCACGACGACCAGGGCTCCGACGACCGCGTTGGTGCGGCGTCCAGCGAGAAGCACTTCGTCGGATGGCGTGGCGCCCGCGAGCTGGTTCCAGGTTGTATCGACATCCCTGGTCCAGCTCACGCCGTAATTGAAATCCCAGACGCCGACCGAGTCCGTGGGTTGGCCCTGCAGGATCAGTCCGAGCCCCATGAGATAGCTGCCGCCGGGCGGTTGGCCGCGCGTGAGGTAATAGTCCTGCCAGGTTGGGCCGAACGGATCGAGGAAGTCCTCCAGGTAGTAGGCGCGGTTAAGCCAGCGCGTTTCGTCAGGGTGGAGTTCCGTGGTCTCGACGTGGTCGTTGTTGACCATGAACGAGAACGTGAACAGCACCAGCGCGATGACGATGTTGACTGCCCACTGGACCTTCCGCCCGCGGTCGCCGCCTCTTGTAGTGTTAGCCCGCGTCTCGGGGATGATCTGCGTTGGCTCAGCGTGCGGGAGCGACATCTTGCCCTCCCCTTGGCTGGGTGGCGACGGCATCGCCAGCGGGTGATGATCGGCGCGTGACGATCTGGTGAAGGATCGGGACACCGCAACTCGCCCACACAAGGACGCCGAGTCCAGTGAGCGCGCTCATCGGATTGCGGCCCAGGATTCCCGCCGCGCCAACGAGCACCGCCAGCGCGGCAATCGCGATTCCGTACTCGACAAGTGAACGTGGACCAGGCAGGAGCGTGAGCCGGCGCTCACGGATGACCGGGACCAGCAGGTAGCCGATCACCGTGATCTGTACGAGCAGCGCGGCCGCGATGTTGAGTGGCGTTTGGAGCGCCTCCTGGATGGAGGTAAGGGCGGGCGGATCCGGGGGAGAGTACTCGGCCAGGTTGATCGTACGGCGAACGACGAACGCCAGTCCCAGGTACGCCTCGCCAGTGTGAACGTTGGGCAGGACATCGTCAGCGACGATCTGATCCATGCGTGGGCCGTCCAATTGGCGAATGGGATAGGTGTTCGCGCCGCTCGAAACCTCGAAGGTGCTCGCTTCGCTACCCGAGGCGTCGACGGTCAACAGGTAGAGCAGGCCATCGTCCGCGCCGGAGGACGATTCGACGCCGAAGTTCACGCGCATGTCATCGGCGCTCGTCTGGTCCGATTCGTCACTCGTGGAGCGTATGTAGATGACCGTGGGGACGCCGAGGGTCCGCAATCGCAGGAGTTCGCCGTGCAGTGTGGATGCCTGGCGTTCGGTGAGGATGCCCGCCTGATCGTAGATCGTGTTGGTCAAACGGCGGGCGGCGAACGACAGGGCCTCGACGTAATCGTTGATCGAGGCTGGAGTGCCTGGATCCACCGTGAGGATGCGGTCCAGTTCCTCCACCGTTACCGTGCCATTCGGAAGGGCATTTGGACCGAGCGAGTAATCGATGCGGGCGACCGAGTCGTCGTCCGGCGCCACCGTGAGCACGAACACGACGCCATCGTCCTCGCCTGGCGCCGATTCGACGGCCCAGCCGGTGCGAAGGTCACTGGCGAACGACTCTGAAGCCGTGGACAGGTCGGAACCTTCGCGAGCGAAGATCACGCTCCCGGTTCCCGTTGACTGCAATCGAGCCAGGTCCGCGTTAAGTCGCTCCTCCTGGGTCTCGCTCAGGAGATCGGCGGGATCGTACACGCGGATGGCGGGATCCCTGTCGCGTTCGGGGAGATTGGCGTCCTGAGCCGTGAACGATGGGTGTGAGTTGGACGCCGGCGGCGCGGCGATTGCTGGGAACACGCCGGCAAGCGTCATCAGGAGAACGAGGATCGCCACCATGCTCTGACGCCGCGCGCGTCTTGCGTTGTCATCCTGGGTGGACGATCCGGTCATCGAGTCGCATTGTCCCGTGGTTACGTCGTCGACGTGATGGAGCGGACCAAACCGGCCAACCACCGGCCAGATTGTACTCCGAACCGCCGAGACAGGCCGGGCAATGACGGTTACGCGAGCGCGTCAACCCGTCTCCAGACAAGATCGAAGGCTGCTCCCATGGCGACGCCAAAGCAGACGGCGAGGACGATCAGGAGCGGCAGGAAGTAACGGTAAAAATCCACACCCATGCCGACGATGATCGCGGCCGACGACGCGGCCATCAGGAATGCGGAGAGGGCGGTCGGACTCCAGAGACCACGTTTCACGACCAACGCGACCAACACGATCACCCCGGCAACCATGACGATCACGTCGAGACTCACCGTGGCCGGGACGGAGGATGTGGTGTTGGCGAACCAGTCCTGGATTCGGAGTGAAGATGAATAGTCAAGGTTGAAGCGCCGGCCAGTGCGCTGGAAGGCAACAAGCGGGGTCTCGACCGCCGCGATTGGCCAGGCGGACGACTGCCCGTCCATTTCGGAACGACGGAAGTTGACGAGGTGCATGGTACGGCCAATGGGGTCTGGCCAGAGGTACGGATTCACGAGGACGAACGCCGCGAAGGCGATGGCGGGTTGCGCGGCCAGCAACCAGCCATATCGCGCTCGCTCCCAGGCAATGGCTGCGCGGCCCGAACGCCAGAGCGCCATGGCGAGCCATAGAACGCCGAATGCGGCGAGCGGCACGCTCAGGAGCAATGGCGAGAGCTTCGCCGCGCCGCCGAGGCCGAGCAATGTGCCCAACAGGAGCCCATTGACGATCGATGGATTGCGAGCGAAGCGCCAGGCCATGAGGAACGACAGCATCAAGGTCAGGGCGAGCAGTTCGTCGGAGAGCGCCTGGGAGCTGAGGCGGAGATGCAGGGGATGGATGCTGAGGAGAAACCCCGCGGCAAACCCACCGAAGCGGTTCGTGAGGCGACTCGCCATGGCGTAGACACAGACGACGACGAGCGCGCCGACAACGGCATTCGCGCGGCGACCGGCGTCAAGGTCGGCCTCTTCGGGCATCGCGCCGTTGATGACGTTCCACGCTTCGTCGTAGTGGAAATCCCAGACGCGGTTGGTGTTCAGGTCGCGGCCCTGCGCGAGCAGGCCGAGTCCCATCAGGTAGTTGCCGAGAGGAGGCTGGCCGC
This sequence comes from uncultured Sphaerobacteraceae bacterium, assembly GCA_964622205.1. GTDB lineage: Bacteria > Chloroflexota > Chloroflexia > Thermomicrobiales > UBA6265 > JACCYX01. The sequence continues at coordinate 3,599 of CAZUPA010000057.1, read as the reverse complement.
GGGTGGTGTAGTAGTCCGACCAGGTGTCGCTGAAGGGGTGTGCAAGGTCTCTGAGGAAGTACGCGCGGTTGATCCACCTGGCCTCGTCGCGGTGGAAATCAACGGTGTCCATGTTGGCCAGGTTCTGGTAGAGCGAAAACCCGAATAGCAGGACCGGGAGCAGGATGGCGAGCCGGAGCGCGACTGATGGCCGCGTCGATCGCCAGGGATCGACGACGGTCAGCCGTGTTCCTCGAGCGATCCGCCTGGCGCGAGAGGCTCGGTCGTGACCATCGACCCTGACTGGATCGATGGCTGGTGAACCGCTCCGGCGATTCCTCGGAGAGCCGATGGTTTTCAGATATCGTGGACGTGTCACCATCATCGGAGTGTCGTCCTGGAAAGCGGTCGCATCTGTCCCTGTGGCCGCGGCGTAACGGTCAGCGTGCGCCCGCCAATCAATGGTCGCGACTGGTCGATCCGAACGGCGAGGAAGACCGTGACCGCGGCAAGCATCAGGGCACTCAGGATGCCGGGAGTCGAATGGGTAAGGACCGAGACCACGGAGATGACAAGCACAATGCCAGACGCGACTGCGAGCGGGACGAACGCTGCGCGAAGATTCGTGACGGACTGAACGCGGACAACGAGCCATGCGGCGGCCAGCGCGGCGAGGACCGGCGCCGCAAACGGCATGATCGAATGCATCGCCGATTTCCAACCCTGTAGTGGCTCCACCGGCGGTGGCGTGAAGATCTGGAGGTAGTGCATCTCGCGGAGCGAGTAAACGATGGCGCGCGCCGGGTGTCCGGCCTGGAGCTGCGGTTCGATGATGCCTGACCGGATATGGTCGACGGATTCAGTGGTAAAGCCACCGCGTGGAAGGGCATTCACACCCGTCGAGATCGTAACCTGGACAATCGACCGGTCTCCGGGATTGACCACGGCGTAGACCAGGACACCGTCGTCCGAGCCTGGCGCGGTCTCGATGCCATTGGCGATGCGCAGTTCATGGGCTCGCTGGCTCGCCAGTTCCGGCGTGGACCGCGCGAGTTCGGTGACAACCTGCGTTGGAGTTCCGATGGTGTTCAGGCGCCAGGCGTCATCGATCGCTGAGCGCTCCTGGACCTCGTCGAGCAGGTTTGCCCGGTCGAGCACCATATACCAGGACGGGGAGAACGACGCTTCCTGGGCCGTCGTCAGCGCTGGGGCCAGGATAGCCGTCACCAGGGCGATCAAGACCAGTGGCGCTGGCAGCCAGAATGGCGGTCGCCAGCGTTCGCGAACATCGTTCAGGGGGAAACTGCCAGGCAACGGAATCGATCTCCTGCCGGTGTGACGCTCCAGCCAGCGCGAGGCCGACCGGTGGGCACGGCCAATTGCTCATGCATGTATACCAAACGCGGGAGTTGGGGCTAAGCTTCGGCATGCATCGGAAAGTCGAACGTGGGAAGGCATGGATCAGTGGCGACTACGGGGAATCGAACGATCCAGCGGCTGCTGGTCGCGAATCGCGGCGAAATCGCGTTACGGATCATGCGGGCGTGCCGCGAGATGGAAATCGTCTCAATCGCGATCTACGGCGATGGCGAAGAGCGGGCCCCGCATGTACGGTACGCGGATGAGGCATACAGACTTCCCGCCGGAAGCGGGCTGCGCTATCTGGATGTGGATGCCGCGATCTCCGTGGCGGCCATGGCAAGGGCCGATGCCGTTCACCCAGGCTATGGGTTCCTGGCGGAGAATGCCCGGTTCGCCCAGGCGGTGGTTGAGGCGGGGTTGATCTTCGTCGGGCCTTCGCCGGTGGTGATCGCCGCGATGGGCGACAAGGTCGAGGCGCGAAAGATCGCCGCGGCGGCCGGGATCCACCCGGTTCCCGGAACGAAGGATCCGGTCGCGGACATCGACGCGGCGTTCGAAGCGGCTGAGCGGATCGGCTATCCGGTCGCGGTCAAGGCGGTTGGCGGCGGAGGGGGCCGGGGGTTTCGCGTGGCGAAAACGCCAGACGATCTCATGGAGGCTTTCACCGGGAGTTCAGGGGAAGCGGCACGCTATTTCGCCAACCCGGAGGTGTACCTGGAGCGGTACCTGGAGCGCCCGCGTCACATCGAGGTTCAGGTGTTCGCCGATTCCCATGGCAACGTCGTGTCGCTGGGCGAGCGCGATTGCTCGGTGCAGCGAAGGCACCAGAAACTTGTCGAGGAATCGCCTTCCGTGGCGGTACACGAGGACCTGCGGCGACGTCTTGGCGACGCGACTGCGTCGCTGGCCAGGGAAGTGGGGTACACCGGAGCGGGGACGGTGGAATACCTGCTGGATTCCGCCGGCGAGTTTCATTTCCTGGAGATGAATACCAGAATCCAGGTGGAACACACGGTGACGGAAATGGTGACCGGGATCGACCTGGTAAAGGAACAAATCCGGGTTGCGATGGGTGAGCGGTTGTCGTTCGACGCCGGTGATGTCGCGGCGCGAGGCTGGGCGATCGAGTGCCGGGTGAATGCCGAGGATGCCGGACGCGATTTCGCTCCGGCCCCAGGGAAGCTGGCGAAATACACCGAGCCGGTTGGGTTCGGGATTCGCGTGGACGCGGCGTTGGGGGCGGGCGATGAGGTGATGCCGCAATACGATTCGATGATCGCCAAGGTGATTGCGTGGGGCCGGAACCGGGATGAGGCGCGACAGCGCATGATACGGGCGCTTTCGGACTACCGGATCGAGGGTGTGCCAACCACGATACCGTTCCACCTCAACCTGCTGGAGCACGAGCGGTTCATCGAGGGCGACCTTTCCACCACCTTCCTGGCCGACTATCCAGAGGTGCTGCCGATTCCGGCGAGTAACGCGGGAGCGCCCGCGACGAATGGCGATGCGGCGACTCCGCTCGAGTGGGTGGTGGAGGTCAACGGCCGCCGCTTCGACACGGTGATCCATGGCGTGGCTCCCGTCCGGAATGGGGCGGGAAGAGCGGCGCGAGGACGACCGAAGCGGCCGGGATCGGCTCGTGCCGGCGTGGAGGCCAGCGCGAACGGCGACGATCTGGTAAGCCCGATCCAGGGAACGGTGATCCGGACTCCGGTGGCGAATGGCGACCTGGTGGAGCGGGGCCAGGTGATCACCGTGGTGGAAGCGATGAAGATGGAAAACGATCTGGTTGCGCACAAGGCCGGAATCGTTTCCGGTCTGAATGAGGAGACGGGCGCGACGATCTCGATCGGACAGGTTGTCGCCACGATCGCCGACGCCTGAGCGGCCGCTGACGACTGCGGTTTTTTCACGGACAAGCGTGGACCACGGGAAATACTGGCCGAGCCCCGGCATCCGTCGGGGCTTTCTCGTTAGCAGTCCATACCGCTTCCTGGAAATCCCTGGACGCGATGAGCCTCACAAATCACACTCTATCGCCGATAGTATACGTATACTCTTGTCGAGACGGGGCAATTTCACCTAAGATTGTGGATAGATATGGAGCGAAGTGGGGATAAGTGGGTGAGCCTGTGGATAACCAGATCTGACCCGCCCCTCCTGAAGGCATGTTCGTGTGGCGCATAGCGACCCGGAGGAGTGAGCGGCGGATGTTCCCTGGCAGTCACCGGCATAGCCTGGATGCAAAAGGCCGC
>CAZUPA010000056.1:12710-18934 GCA_964622205.1 uncultured Sphaerobacteraceae bacterium | reverse complement strand
CTCGATGACCTCGCCGTGGTTGATGACGAGAATCTGGTCCGCCGAGCGGATGGTGCTGAGACGGTGGGCGATGACGAAGCTGGTGCGGCCCTCCATCAGGCGGAGCAGGGCCTCCTGGATGTGCTTCTCGGTGCGGGTGTCCACGCTGCTGGTGGCTTCGTCGAGGATGAGGATAGTGGGATCGGAGAGGGCGGCGCGGGCGATGGCGATGAGCTGGCGCTGGCCCTGGCTGAGGTTGCCGCCGCGTTCGGTGAGTTCGGTGTCGTACCCGTTGGGAAGGCGGCGAATGAACTGGTCGGCGTTGGCCAGCTCGGCGGCGGCCTCGATTTCGGCATCGGTGGCGTTGAGCTTGCCGTAACGGATGTTCTCGCGAACGGTGCCCGCGAAGAGGAATGTGTCCTGCAGCACCACGCCAAGCTGGCGGCGGAGGTCGGCCTTGTTGAGCGACCGGAGGTCGTGCCCGTCGAGCAGGACCGTGCCGCCGTCGATTTCGTAGAAGCGGGTGAGCACGTTGATGATGGTGGTCTTGCCGGCGCCAGTGGGGCCGACGAGCGCGACCAGTTGGCCGGGCGAGGCGTGAACCGAGACGTTCTTCAGCACCGGCGTGACGCCATCGTAGGAGAAATCGACGTTCTCGAACACGACATCGCCGGTGAGATTGACCGGCGTCGATTCGTCGGCGTCCACCTCGGGTTGCTCGTCCAGGATCTCGAAGACCCGCTCGGCGCCAGCGATGGCCGACTGGATCTGGTTGTAGAGCGCCGCGATTTCGTTGATGGGGCGGCCAAGCTGGCGGGTGTAGTTGACGAACGCGGCGACGGTGCCGACCGTAACGCCGCCATGCACGACCATCCAGCCACCGGCGCCGGCGACCGCGGCGAGGCTGAGGTTTCCGATGAAGTTCATGATCGGGCCGACCACCCCGGCGAAGGTTTGGGCGCGGGTGGAGGCGGCGCGCAGGTGGGCGTTGGTGACATCGAATTCCTCGACCACCACCTCCTGGCGGTTGTAGGCGATAACCACGCGCTGGCCGGTGATGGTTTCCTCGATGATGCCGTTCAACTTGCCGAGATGCTTCTGCTGGCCGCGGAATCCCTCGCGGGTGCGCCCCGCGATGAAGCGGTTGACCACGATGGTCAGCACCACGGTGGAGCCGACCGCGACCAGGGCCAGGACCGGTTCGAGGATGAACATCAGGACGATGATGCCGATGGCGGTGAGCACGCCAGAGACGATCTGGGTGAGGCTTTCGGAGAGGACCTGGTTCACGTTCTCGACGTCGTTGGTGAGGCGGCTCATGGTTTCGCCGTGCGGACGCTGGTCGAAGAACCGGATGGGCAGCGATTGCAGGTGGGTGAACAGGTCGTCGCGCAGGGTGACCACGGTGCTCTGGGCAACCTGCACCATGAGCCAGCCGGATGCCCACTGGAGGACTGCCTGGATGGCATAGATGCCGAGCATCAGGAGGGAGATGCGGGTGAGGCCGGGCATGTCGCCAGGAATGATGTAGTCATCTATGGCGCGGCCCATCAGGTAGGGACTGATGACCGTGGCGAGCGTGCCGAGCATGACGAGGATACCGGCGACGATCAGCTTGAGTTGCTCCTGGCGCAGATAGTCCCAGAGCCTGGCGATGGTGGCCCACGTGTTCTGGGCGCGAACCGGTTCGCCCATCATGTGGGCGGCGGGTCCGCCGCTACGCTGCGCCATCGAACTCACCCGCGCTTTCCATCTGGGATTCGTAAATATCGCGGTACACGGGCGAGGTGGCCATCAGTTCCTGGTGGGCGCCTTCGGCCACAAGCTGGCCTGAATCGAGAATCAGGATCTTGTCCGAGTTGAGGACGGCGCTAATGCGCTGGGCGACGATGATGCGGGTTTGGCGAACATTGGCCAGGGCCTGCTGGATACGGGCCTCGGTGGCGACATCGACCGCGCTAGTGCTGTCGTCGAGGATCAGGATCGGCGCCCGCATCAGGAGCGCGCGGGCGATGGCGATGCGCTGCTTCTGGCCGCCGGAGAGGTTGACGCCGCGCTGGCCGATCAGTGAGTCGAGCCCTTCGGGAAGGGCGCTGACGAAATCCCACGCCTGGGCCATCTTCGCGGCTTCCTCGACCTCCTCGTTGGTCGCTTCGGGGCGGCCATAGCGAATGTTGTCGCGAACCGTGCCGGAAAAGAGGACCGATTCCTGCAGGGCGATGGCGACGAGGGAGCGCAGCGTTTCCGGATCGTAGTCGCGGACGTCGACGCCATCGATCATGACGCGGCCGCTGGAAACGTCGTAAAAGCGGGGGATGAGATTGACGAGGGAGGTCTTGCCGGAACCGGTGGCGCCGAGGATGGCGACTTCCTGACCGGGTTCGGCGGTAAACGAGATATTACGCAGGACAGGCTCGCCGCCTTCCTCGTGGGAGAAGGACACGTCCTCGAACTCGATGCGGCCCTGGCGGCGGGCGGATTCGATCGGGACCGGGGCGGAAACGATGACCGGCTCGCTGTCAAGCACTTCGTTGACGCGGCCAGCGGATGCTTCGGCGCGGGCGAAGCGCATCAGGATCATCGAGACCATCATGATGCCGAAGAGGCTCTGGAGCAGGTAGTTGGAGAAAGCCACGAGCTGGCCGACCTCCAGGTCTCCGTTATTGATCATCCGGCCGCCGAACCAAAGCACGGCGACGATGCCCATGTTGACCACGAACATCAGGAGCGGCATGACCGCCACCAGGTAGCGGATCACCGAGAGGGTTGTGTCGCGCAGATCGCTGTTGGCGGTGTGGAAGCGGGCGATTTCCTGCTTCGCGCGAGCGAAGACCCGGACGACGCGGACCCCGGCGAGGTTTTCCTGCATGACGGTATTGAGGTGGTCGAGCTTGCGCTGGACCTGCTTGAAGATGGGGTAGGCGATGCGCATCACGATGCCGATGGTGATGGCGATGGTTGGGATCAGGATAACGAAGAGCAGGGCCAGGCGCGGGCTGGTGATGGTGGCGAGCACGAGGCTCCCAACCAGCAGCAGCGGAGCCCTCACCATGATCCGGAGCAGCATGGCGACCGTGTCGGTAAGCTGGGTGACGTCGTTGGTGAGGCGGGTGACGAGACTACCGGTTTCCAGCTCATCGAGGTTGGAGAACGACAGTGACTGCACCTTGCGGAAGAGCGTGCCGCGGAGATCGGCGCCGAACCCCTGCGAGGCACGAACGGCGAAGATGCCACACAGCACACCGCCGACCATGCCGACCAGGGCGACACCGAGCATGAGCAGGGCGGTGTTGCGGACGACGACACCGTCGTTCTGGGCAATGCCTTCGTCGATGATCCGTTCGACCAGGCGCGGCTGGAGGAGATCCATGCCGACTTCGATGGCCATCATGATTGGGGCCAGGATGACCCAGAGGCGATAGGAGCGGAGAAAGCTGGCGAGACGACGGGTTTGAGGCACGAAGGGTCCTTCTATTTCACATCTGGATAGGATACCCGAATTCCGGGGAGTGGGTTCGTGGAAAGGTGGTAGGGCCAGTGTCTCGGAGAGGGGGCCGGAACAGCGCGGGCCCCGGCGTCGATGGGGATGCCAATGGCGTTTCCGTGCCAGATGATCGAATGGGGGTGATCTGGACCGGCGCATACCTGGCGGCCGAGCCGCCAGCCCCGTCCGCTACCGGCGGCGCTGGGATATCGAACGGACGTTCAAAACGCTGAAGCGAATCCGGGGTTCGCCGTCACGAGTGTCGACGCGCCCCGGAACAGGCGCCGGCGCCCGTTTTCCAGGACATGAGGCAGGCCAGCGACCGTTCGTGGCGGGCGCGAGCGTGTTGGCGGGGAATACGGCGGGAACCCTTTGGCAACCCGTGACGTTGAGCCTGATAGTAGCCATGTTCCGCACTTTGGGTTATCGGTTTGGACGGCCACTTTGGAGGAGGCTTTTCAGTAACCGGGCTTCGAACGCAGTGCATCTGGCGATCATGCCGGTGGAAGGAAGGAACGGGTATGCGTGGTTTGAACTGGCGGGGATTGCTGACCCTGATCGCGGTGAGTTGTTTGCTGCAATTCCAGGTGGCGCCCATGGCCGCCCAGGGAATAGGTGGGCTGAAGGGCGACGATGAGGAAGAGCCGGAACTGGCCAGCCTGGAGGACGCGGGCCTGATCAGCGACACCGAGTACGAGAGCCCGCAGTTTGGGTACACCGTCGAGTGGACCGAGGATTGGGTGCTCGACGACTACTTCGACAACCCGGAAGAGGGCCTGCAGCCGGTGATGACGGATCCGGAGAATGAGCAGGACTCCCTGTACCTGATCTGGACCGAGGGTTCTCGTGACTACGGCTACATCTACATCGTCGGGCAGACGGCGACCCGTGGCGGTCCCGACCTCGATGTCGAGGAATGGACCGACCCGGACTACGTCGACTCGCGGTGGCCGGCCGACGATGGCTGGGATGCCGATGTCCTGATCGAGGTAGCGGGGCGGGACCGGGGAGCGGTGCTGTACTCGCTGGTCGATGACGACGGCACGCAGTACTACACCATCTACCTCTCGATCGAGCTGCGCGGCGGGGAGATGATCTACATCACCTTCTCGACCAACGAGCGATCGTTCGAAGACGCCTACGAGCACGTGTCCGAGGACATCGAGATCGACGGCAAGCCGATCTTCACGCTGTTCGACTGGGACGACATCGAGGACGAACTGTAGGATTCGCCTCATCATCTGACAACGCACACAGTCACGAGACGCCGTGGTTCGGATCTTCCGGACCACGGCGTTTTTGCGTCTCCAGGCCGGTCGGTGGAAGTACGGCTTTTGCAGAATTGGCGTCGTTGCAACGATTTTGGCCCGGCCGCCGTTGTTGTGGAGGGAAACACTTCCGGCACGAACCGGAACCATTCGATCGAACTCCCACCATCGTTCTCGCACGCGCCGGATCGCGGCGCCATTGATCTGGAGTGCCCACATTCTCTCCCGGGTCGCGCCATGCGCGCTCCGGCCGTTTGGCGATACCGCCAGCCCGGCGGACATCGCGTCGACGGCCATTCCACACCCGGATATCCCGTGGTCCTCCACTGGAAAGACAGGTACCACCATGAATCACCACGACATCACCGGCGCCGCGTCCGGCCAAAGTCTCCTGACCCGCAGGGTGTTCGCGGCCGGCATGCTGGGGACCCTGGCGGCGAGCTTCAGCCTCCCCGCCGCGGCCCAGGGGCTGAAAGGCGTCGACGAAGACGACGACCAGAACACGCGCGATGACGACGAACCGGGCGACATTCCGGAAAACTGGGAAGAAATCGGCATCATCAGCGAATTCACGTACGAGAGCCCCCAGTTCGGCTACTCCGTGGAATGGGAGGAGCCCTGGAAGGTCGATGAAAACGATCCGGGCGAATCCGATCCAGGCGAGACGATGGATTCGCTCAACCTTCTCCACAACGTCCACGCCCAGTCTGGAGACGGGTGTTACATCCTGGGTGTGCCGCCGCTACCGGCTGGGATACACGGTCACCATGAAAGCCTGTACACCGAGGAAGGCCGGCGGGAGTGGTTTGGCGACGACTACGAAGTCGAACTCCTGCTCGCGAATGAGAACGAGGTGGCCATCGAACTGGTCTTCCGGCTCGTGAAGTCAACCGCGGTCATCATCCTGATGCTCCAGTGTTTCGAGGTGACGCCCGAGAGCTGGGTGTTGACGACGGTGGTGGCGGGTGACGACACGATCGAGGACGTGTTCAACGGGTTACAGGACCAGGTGCGCCTCAATGGCGACAGCATCGTGGCCCTGACCACCTGGCGCGATCTCGAGCGGGTGATTGGCTGAGGGCTGTTCAGGGGAAGGCCGCTTGCCAGGCTTCGGTCCAGGCGGCGGCGCCACAGGCCGATTGGCCCTGCCGCACGGCGATCCCCATCTGGGAGAAGAGCCGGCGGTCGTTGTTGATGAGTTGCTGGTGTGCCATGGGATCGCGGTTGGCGGCGAGGTCGCGATACCAGGTGAGCATGGCGATGTACGCCCCGTGGTACGAGGCGGCTGGTTCGGGAGGGGTGACGGCGCCGACGCGGGCGATGAGGCCGTCGATCGAGGCGACCACGGTATCCGCGTCCTCCCGCGAGAGAGCGAGGGCATCGAAGGCCACCGACTCCATTAATGCGAGGCCCTCGTTGTCGCGGATCAGTCCGGCCATGTGCAGGAAGTACGGTTCGAGATCGTCGCAGCCGCCGGTGAACGCGGCGGGCGA
>CAZUPA010000056.1:3229-12610 GCA_964622205.1 uncultured Sphaerobacteraceae bacterium | reverse complement strand
CGGGCGATGCTTCGGGTGTCTGGGCGCTCGCCGCGCCGAACGCGAGGGTGAAGGCGAGCAGGGCCAGGGCCAGCGGGCGAATCAACATGGGGGCGAGACCTTCGTTTCCATATCGGGAGCGCCAATACCGGGGAATGATACCGGTCCGGCGACCAGGTGGGCCGAAGACCAGGGCAGCCCGCGAGACGCCGGCGCTGGCGTCTCGCGGGCTGCCGCATTGGGCCGAGCCGGGTTAGTTGGCCGCCTGGCGTGGGGTCGTGGGAACCGCGTCGAAGCGCGCATTGTCACGAGCCCCGGCCTCGCGGGCAGGTTCGCTATCGTGGGCCGGGAGCCATCGAAGGACGACGCCCGAGCCGATCACCACGACCGTCGCGGCGACGATGGCGGCGATGCCCATCGCATCGACATAGGCGAGCCTGGCGACCGACGCGAGGCGCTCTCCCGCCTGGCCGCCAACCCCGTTGGCGACCTGGAGGGCCGCCCCGACCGAATCGCTGGCGGCCCCGGCGGCGGGCGCGGGCAGGCCAGCGGTTTCGGTCTCCATCTGGGTGCGATAGACGGTGTTCATGATCGAGCCGATGATCGCGACCCCGAGCGCGCCAGCCACCTGGCGGACGACATCGTTCATGGCCGAGCCGACCCCGGCCTTGGCTTCGGGCACCGCGCCCATCACCGCGTCGGTGGCGGGAGCCATCACGTTCCCCATGCCCAGCGCGAGCAGGAAGACGAGCGTGCCGACGATCCAGTAGGCGGTGTCGACGCCGAGCCACATGAATGAGCCGAGCACCACGCCGACCAGGAGCATGGCGGCGGCGACCACGCGGGTGGTTCCCAATCGCGCCACGAGGCGGTGGCTGCGGCCGGCGCCGATGGCGATGCCGAGGGCGATTGGGAGGAGGCGCGCGCCCGCTTCGAGCGGCGTGTAACCTTGCACGAATTGCAGGTACTGGGTGAAGGCGAAGATCACGCCGAACAGGGCGAAGAAGGTGAAGCCGATCGCCGCGGACCCAAGCGAGAAGCGCCGGTCGCGGAACAGGCTGAAGTCCAGCATCGGGTGGTCGATCCGGAGCTCCCAGACCGCGAACGCGGCGACCAGGAGGATCGCGCCCGCGAACAGACCCAGCGTCAGCGGATCGGTCCAGCCATGGTTCGGGGCTTCGATGATGGAATAGACGAGCAGCGAGATCGCCGAGACCGAGAGGATGGCGCCGCCAATGTCGAGCCGGACATGCTCCGGGTCTCGGCTGTCTGGCACGAGCCACCAACCGGCGACGATGGCGATGACGGCGATGGGCACGTTGACCAGGAAAATGCTGCCCCACCAGAACCATTCGAGCAGCAACCCGCCCACGATGGGACCGAGCCCGATGCCGATACCGGCGACCGCGCTCCAGATCGCGATGGCCCTGCCTCGTTCTTCACGCGGAAAGACATCGATCAGGATCGAGAGGGTGGCGGGCATGACGAACGCGCCACCGATGCCCATGACGGCGCGGGCGGCGATCAGCGTTTCCGCCGACCCGGCGTAGGCGGCCCAGATACTGGCGCCACCGAAGATGACGAGCCCAAGTTGGAGCGCTTTCGCCCGGCCAAAACGGTCGCCGAGCGCGCCGAGCGTGAGCAGGAGCCCGGCGAACACGACGACGTAGGAATCGACCATCCACTGGAGCTGGGAAGACGACGCGTCGAACTCGCGCTGGAGGCTGGGAAGGGCGACGTTGAGGATAGTGTTGTCGAGGCCGATGATGACGAGGCTGAGAGAAAGGATGGCGAGGGTCCACCAGCGGCGGAGGTATTTGGGGGAGGTGCGGTCGAATGAATCCGGGGGATGGGCGTTGAGAGCGTGCATGCGAAGTCCCTGGGTATGACATCGGGCGCGGAGGATCAGGCGGTGGGATAGGTGGAAAGGGAGCGGGGTCTCATGGGAGTTCCTTTCGGTTTACCGGCGAGCCGTATCAAGAAAACGAATGATCGTTCCTTTTTCGCAGGCTACTCCTCCGCTAGCCTATTGTCAAGAACGAGCGTTCGTTTTACGATTGACTCATGCCACGAATCACCCCCGAGCACGCCGAGGCTCGAAGACGACAAATCCTTGACGCCGCGCGCGCCTGCTTCCTTCGCGATGGGTTCCACCAGACCTCGATGGCGGATATCCAGCGCGAGGCGGACCTCTCCGCCGGAGCCATCTACCTGTATTTCAAGTCCAAGAACGAGATCATCCTGGGGATCGTCCGGGACATTCTGAATACCATCGGCGCGTTGATTCCCGAAGAGCCAGTGCTCGGGGAGCGGGAAATCTCGGCGCCGGATGTCATCACCGGGTTTCTGGGTATGTCCGAGCGACTGAACCAGGAGCGGAACGTTTTTCCCCTGGCCCTGCAGGTGTGGGCGGAGGCTGTCAGAAATCCCGACGTGCTCGAATCGCTTCAGTCCGATATCCGGGACGTGAAGGGTCGTATCCGGCGATTGATCGTGGCCTGCCAGGAGCGTGGCCTCATTGGCCGGGAGGTCGATCCGGACGCACTGGTCATGGTGATGCTGGGTGTGGCGCAGGGATACATCGTCCAGCGCTCGCTGATCGCGGAAACCACCCTGGAACAGTATGTCGAGGGAGTGGAGGGTCTCCTGCTCAACGCGGCGCGCTCGCCGGTGGAAGCTCCTGACACGAACTGACCGCATTTCCCGCGATACTCAGTGCAAGGCATTGGGTGAGAGGGCGCGTAAGCGAGGGGAACGCGGATGGTGAAGGAGCGACGCGAGGCGACCTGGTTTGTCACGGCGGCGGAGTGGCGGGCGTGGCTGCAAGCGAACCACGACACCGCCACCGAGCTATGGGTGGGCATCAGCAAGAAGCACGTCGAGGGCGGCGTGTCCTACGCCGGGGCGGTGGACGAGGCGCTCTGCTTCGGCTGGATCGACGGCATCACCCATGGGGTCGATGAGGACGGTTACGCGCAGCGCTTCACGCCGCGGAAGCGGACGAGCATCTGGAGCGCGGTCAACCTCGCGAAGATGGAGCGTCTCATCGCCGCGGGACGGGTTCACCCCTCGGGCCTGCGGGCGTGGGAGGAGCGCGATCCCGCCCGTCAGGGGGTGTACCTCAACGAACAGCCATCCGCGCGGTTCGAGGAGGCGATGCTCGCGCGATTCCAGGCCAACGGGGCGGCCTGGACCTGGTTCGAGAGCCAGCCTCCCGGCTACCAGCGGCGGGCCACCTGGTGGGTGACCAGCGCGAAGCGTCCGGAAACGCGGGACCGGCGACTGGTGAAGTTGATCGAGGAATCGGCGAACGGTCTCCGCATGACATAAGGTCGATGTTGAAGCCTCCGGGAGGCCATGCCACGCGGCGCTTTCAGGCGGCTACCGGGGCGTCGCGCCGTTGAGCATTTCGGCGATGTCGAGCTGGTCGAGGAAGAGCGCCGCGGCGCCGACGGTGCCCGCATCGTCGCCCAGCGTGGAAGGGACGATCGGCACGCCGTCGAGCGCGTCCCACAGCGCGCGCTGGCGGACCTCGGCGCGGATGGCGTCGAAGAGCGGGTCGCCGAACCCGGCGACCGAGCCGCCGATCGCCACCACGGAGGGATTCATCAGGTTGACGACGTTGGCGATGGCGATTCCCAGCCACGCGCCAGCCTCCGCGACCGTTTCGAGCACGAGCGGGTTGCCGGCGTTGGCCTCGTCGATCAGGCTGCGAATGGTGATCGACTGGAGCGAGGGGAGGGCCTCGCCGGCGCCGGGATCGGGCGCCTGGCGGGCTTTGGCCCGGACCGAGCGGAGGATGGCCGATTCCGAGGCAAGCATGTAGAGGCAGCCGCGGTTCCCGCAGCCGCAAAGCGGGCCGTCGGGAACGACGGTGGTGTGGCCGATTTCGCCGGCCGCGCCGCCACTGCCGAAGAACAGTTCGCCGTCCATCACCGTGCCGATCACGATGCCCGCCCCGGCGTGAAGGTAGGCGAGGTGCTGGTGGGCGGCCGTGGTGGCGTGGTTTCCGTGCCAGTACTCACCGAGGGCGGCGGCCTTGGCGCGATTCGCCACCACCACGGGCAGGTTCAGGCGCGGTTCGAGGATGTTGGAGATCGGCACATGGTCCCAGCCGTAGGGAACGGAGGCGATCACCTCGCGGCCGTTCGGGTCGACCAGGCCCGGCACGCCCACGCCAATACCGGCGATCGGCGCGGTTGCCTGGCTGGAGAGTTCCTCGACGCAACTGGCCAGCGCCTCGACGAAGTTCTCCGGCGTGGCGCCATGAAGCGGGCGGACCGTGGAGGCGATCTCGTTCGCCAGGAGGTCGGCGAGCACGGCGTGACAGCCATCCTCCGAGAACTGCACGCCAATCACGAGCCGGGCCCGGGCGTTGAGTTCCAGCACCACCTGGCTCCGGCCGCGGTCCTGACGTTGCTTGCCGGTCTCCCGCACGAAGTCCTTCGCGATTAGGACCGCGACCGCTTCGGACACCGTCGCCTTGCTGAGGCCGAGTTCGGCGGTCAGTCCGGTGCGGGTGGTGCGGGGGTTGGTGCGTAGCCAGGAGAAAATCCGTTCCACGCTGGAGCGACCTGTCGCCACTGTTCCCACCCTCACGAACGCATTAGTCTCTCGATCGAACGAATGTTGCCTGAGTGTACCACCACGCAGTTCGGTCCCAGGCTCATTGTACGCCGCCAGATTTGTCCGAGCGCGGCGGGGCGTGGGGGAGGAAAGGCGGCCAGGCCAGCTTCATTCGATGGGAGGAGCACGCCCGATGAAGATCGGGAATTCGAGACGCCATCATCGTGGTTGCTGGCATTTGGCAACCGGGAGGCCTCTTCTCCCTCATTCTGGGCGCTGGGTCCAAAGGTGGGCGTGTCCAACCGGCGCGGCGATACCGGTGGCGATGGGCGGTCGAGGCCCGGCCTGGCGATTGGTTCGTGCCAGGCATTGACAATCGACCTATCGACCGTGATATGGTTCGTTCGTCGAACAAACGAAATAGGTGGGCGATCTCAACGACGATGCATCGCCGCCTGATACTCAGGGTCCCAATCGCTCTCAGTGCGTGTGCATTCCCGAGGAGGAATAGAAGTGGCGGACTTGTACAGATTCACTCGTGGTGGTCGCGTGGTAACCCGGCGTGGCTTGCTCCAGGCAAGCGCCGTGACGGCGGCCGGCATCACCGTGCTCGGCGCGCCGAGCCGGTCGTTCGCGGCGTTCAACCAGAGCACCGCGCTTTCGGGCAAGGTAACCCAGTGGTGCTATCCGCTGGTGGCGGGTGGCGACCAGGCCGCCAACGAGGGCATGTGGGCCGAACTGGCCGCGGGCTTCAACGGCGAAAACCCGGATGTCGAAATCGCGGTCGAAGTGCTGCCGTGGGCGGACCGCAACACCAAGCTCACCACCGCCCTGGCGGCGGGCGCTGGCCCGGATGTCGGCTATCTCAACGCCGATTTCGTGCCGCAGCACGCCGGCGATGGCAACCTCGAAGCGGTCGAGGACGTGATCGTCGACGACACGGACGACTTCCTGGAGAACTCCCGGACCAACCTCAGCCTCGACGGCACGCTGTATGCTGTCCCGGCCCTGAGCACGGTGACCACGGCGGTCTTCAATGCACCCGTGCTTGAAGCGGCGGGTGTGACGGAATTCCCGACAACGTGGGACGAACTACTGGAGATCGGTCCGGCCGTGCTTGAGACAGGCAACTTCCTGACCTCCTACGCCGGTTCGCTGGAGAGTTCGCTTAATCTCTCCTACTTCCCGCTGCTTTGGCAGGCCGGTGGCGAGGTGCTGAACGAAGATGCTTCCGCCGCGGCGTTCAACTCGGCCGAGGGCCTGGACGCGCTGAACTTCATCGTGACGCTATTCAACGAAGGCTATGTGGACCTCGACGAAGGCGTCACCAACCCGCCCCCGGGCACCGGCGTGGTGATGGAAGGCCGCGCCGCCGTGGTCATGGTCGGTGAGGCCGGCGGCGCATCGCAGTGGCAGGAAACCTGGGGCAGCCCGGAGGCCGTGCAGGTCGCCGCGCCACTGAGCCGCCAGATTTCCACCAGCTACGGCACCACCGCCGGCTGGGGCATCTTCAAGGGCAGCGAGAACCTTGACGCGGCGAAGGCCTGGGTGAAGTACATCACCAGCCCGGACCCGATGGCGACGATCCTGACCGGCGGCGGATTCATGTCCCCGCGCGCGTCCCAGGCCGAACTGTATGCCGATAACCCGCTGGTGAGCGCGTTCGCCTCCCATCTGCCGGCCATGCACGGCGATGTTCGCCACCGCGACGCCCGCGCCATCATCTCGGCGATGGGACCGTATATCCAGGCGGCGTTCCTGGGCGAGCAATCCGCCGAGGAAGCGCTGGCGTCCGCTGAGAGCGACGTCAACCGGCTGGTCGGCCGCTAGCCTTGAACCCAGTGGCGGGCGTGGGGTGCATGCAGGTATCCCACGCCCGCCTTTCTCCCGCCGGAGATGGCCAGCGATCCAGCGCCAGGCGCTCCGGCGATGCCATACCAGGAGACGAGCGGTGAGTAGTGTGGCTCAGGCCGGGGGGCCTCCCGCGTGGAGGAGGCAACTGAACAAGCACCTGATCGGATATGCCTTCGTGCTGCCGGTGCTGGTTTTGTTCATCGTGTTCCGGATCTGGCCGGCGATCAATGGCTTCCTGCTGAGCTTCCAGGACTACCGGATCAATGGACCGACGACCTGGATTGGGCTCGAGCACTTCCGGTTCATGATGCGGGACGATATCTTCTGGCACAGCCTGAAGGTCACCGCCACCTACGCCGTGATCGCGGTTCCGCTCTCCACGGTCACCGCCCTTGCCCTGGCGTTGCTGGTGAACCGGGCCCTGCGCGGCGTCAGCTTCTACCGGGCCATCTACTTCCTGCCCTACATCACCAGCCTGGTGATGGTCTCCGTGGTCTGGAGCTGGGTGTACAAGACCAACGGCGGCTTGCTGAACAGCCTGCTGGCCACGATCAACCTGGGGCCGGTGAAATGGTTGACCAGCCAGGACATGGTGCTGCCGTCGCTGGCGATCATGGCGACGTGGAAGGGCGTGGGCTACGCCATGATGATCCTGCTGGCGGGGCTCAGGGCGATCCCGCCGGAACTTGGCGAGGCGTCGTCGGTGGACGGCGCGAACAGTTGGCAGACCTTCTCCCGGGTGACGCTGCCGTTGCTGAAGCCGGTGCTCTTCTTCGTGGTGGTGATCGAAACGATCGGCTCGTTCCAGGTGTTCGACGCGGTGTTCGTGATGACCCAGGGCGGCCCGGTGCGGGCGAGCTATTCGCTGGTGTACATGCTGTATGACGAAAGCTTCAAATTCGGAAACTACGGGTATGCCGCGTCGATTGGGATGGTGCTGTTCGTGATCACCTTCGGCGTGATGATGCTGCAGCGGTTGATGTTCGGGAGGCAGGACGCATGAGCGCCGCCATCCAGGCCGAAGCCGATCCGATTGACGCGAACCTGGCGCCGGGAAGTCCTCCCACCACCCTGTTCCGGAAGGTGTTGCTGTATACCGGCCTTACGTTGCTGGCGATAGTCATGGCGATGCCGTTCATCGCCATGATCCTGATGTCGCTGCGGCCAGGATCGGTGGTGGCGCTCTACGATATCTTCTTCTCCAGCGAGTTCACGCTGGACAACTACCGCGACAACCTGCGCAACGACTCGATGGTGCGGTGGTTCTTCAACTCGCTGGTGTACTCGGTCGTCTCGGTGGTGGCCGTGCTGCTGCTGTGTACGATGGCTGGCTACGCCTTCGCCAAGAAGGAATTCTTCGCTCGCGACAAGCTGTTCTGGCTGTTCGTCGCCATGCTGGTGGTGCCGGGCCAGGTGACGCTGATCCCGCTTTTCATCCTGATCGTGCAACTCGACTGGGCGAACACCTACCAGGGCCTGATCGTGCCGACCATCGCCAACGCGCAGGGCGTCTTCCTGATGCGGCAGTACATCCGGGGCATACCGGACGACCTGATCGAGGCGGCCAAGCTGGATGGCGCGTCGGAGTGGCGGATCTTCCGTCAGATCATCCTGCCGCTGACGATACCGGTCCAGGCCACGCTCGGCATCTTCGTCTTCCTCTGGCACTGGAACGACTTCCTGTGGCCGTTGATCGTGGCCCAGAGCAGCGATATGCAAACGCTCACGGTGGGCCTGGCGACGCTACAGGCGCTGGTGCCATCGACCAATTCGATGATGGCGGCGGCCGCGATCAGCTTCTTCCCAAGCCTGCTCATCTTCATCATTTTCCAGCGGTTCATCGTTCAGAGTATCGCCACAAGCGGCATCAAGGGCTGATCCGGCCCGTTCATCCAGGAGGACTCAATGGTTTCCGGCGCCACACCGGCTCCCTCGACGGTCGAGGAACTCGAAGACTTGCTGACCACGCCCAGCGACGCGCTGGTAGCCGACCTGGCGTCGCTGGAAGGCGACATCATGGTGATCGGCGGCGCGGGCAAGATGGGGCCGACGCTGGCCACGCTTGCGCAACGCGCGCTCGACACCGCGGGCCAGGGCCGGAAGGCGATCGCGGTGTCTCGGTTCTCCGACGCGGCGGCCCGTGAGCGGCTGGACGCGGCGGGCGTGACCACCATCGCCGCCGACCTGCAGGACGCCCAGGCGCTGGCCTCCCTGCCAGATGTGCCGAACATCGTCTACATGCTGGGCACCAAGTTCGGCACCACCGGTCGCGAGTACCAGACCTGGGCGGTGAATGCCTACCTGGCTGGCAAGGTGGCCGAGCGGTTTCCGAAATCGCGGTTCACGGTGTTCTCCTCAGGCAACATCTACCCGTTCCGGCCGGTGACACAGGGCGGGGCCGACGAATCGGTGGCTCCCGACCCGGTTGGCGAGTACGCCCAGTCCTGCCTGGCTCGCGAGCGGTTGTTCGAATACGCGTCGCGCACGAATGGGACGCCAGTGGCGATCTTCCGGCTGAACTACGCCATCGACCTGCGCTATGGCGTGCTGTACGACATCGCCGCCCAGGTGTACGCCGGGCAGGCGGTGGATGTAACGATGGGCAACGTCAACGTGATCTGGCAGGGGGACGCGAACAGCATCGCGCTGCGAGCGCTGACCGTGGCGAGTTCGCCGCCGGAGGTGCTGAACGTGACGGGGCCGGAGACGGTCTCGACCCGGTGGCTGGTTGGCGAATTCGCCAGGCGGTTCGGCGTCGAGCCGGAGGTGACCGGTGAGGAGGCGCCCACCGCGTTGCTGAACAACGCCAGCAAGGCGCTCGCCATGTTCGGCAACCCGGGCGTGTCGATCGGCACGATGATCGACTGGGTTGCATCGTGGATCGAGGCGGGCGGACCGGCGCTGAACAAGCCGACCCACTTCCAGGAACGCGAAGGCAACTTCTAGGTGTCTGGCGAGAGTGTTGGCGCGGGCCAGGCTGGG
>CAZUPA010000056.1:0-3129 GCA_964622205.1 uncultured Sphaerobacteraceae bacterium | reverse complement strand
GTTCGTTGCCAGACGTTCCGTCCAGCGGCTGCTTAGGGCTTCCGAACTGTCCGAGGGCGGCGCAAGATGTAGGGATCCACGGCCCGCGCAGCGGGTCTGTGGATCCTGTCCCCGTTTGAAGAAGATCGTGGCGCAAGCGAACAGCCGTCCGCGCCGGACAGGATAACGAGACAGATGACCACCGCACCGCAACTCCGGCCAGCCATTCGCGAACCTTTGCACAGGGGCGTCGTGATCCCGGCGCATCCGCTCGCGCTGCGGGATGACCGGACGCTGGATGAGGTTCGGCAGGCAGCCCTCACCCGGTACTACATCGAAGCCGGGGCAGGCGGCGTGGCCGTGGGCGTGCATACGACCCAGTTCGCGATCCGCGACCTGGGGCTGTACGAGCCGGTGCTGAGAATCGCCGCCGAAACGGCCGCCGCCCACGCGCCGGAGTCGTTCATCCGGATCGCCGGGGTGGTCGGACCGACGGAGAAGGCGGTTCCGGAGGCGAATCTGGCCCGCGGCCTTGGCTACGACATCGCGCTGCTCAGCCTTGGCGGGCTCAATGACTGGAGCGAGGACCAGCTCATCGCGCATGTGGAGCGGATCGCCGCGATCATGCCGGTGATGGGCTTTTACCTGCAACCGAGCGTGGGCGGACGGCCGCTGGGCTACAGCTTCTGGCGGCGGATGGCCGAGATCGGCGGCGTGGTGGCGATCAAGATGGCGCCGTTCAACCGCTACCAGACGATCGACGTGGTGCGCGGCGTGATCGAGTCGTCGCGACGGGACGAGATCGCCCTCTACACCGGCAACGATGACAACATCCTGCCCGACCTGCTCACGACGTACCGGTTCCCGGTGGATGGCGAGCTTATCGAGAAGCGGATCGTCGGCGGGTTGCTCGGTCACTGGGCGGTCTGGACCCAGCGGGCGGTGGAGCAGTTCGAAGCCTGTCGCCAGGCGGTCGCCAGCGGTGATGGAGCGGCGATCCTGGACCTTCTCCAGCGCGGGATCGAGGTCACGGACGCCAACGCCGCCTTCTTCGATGTCGCCAACGATTTCCGGGGCTGCATCGCCGGGCTGCATGAGGTGCTGCGTCGCCAGGGATTGCTGGAGGGGCGCTGGTGCCTCGATCCGGAAGAGGACGTCTCGCTGGGGCAGATCGAGGAGATCGACCGGGTCTACGCCGCTTACCCGCATCTCAACGACGACGATCTCATCGCCGCTCATCGCGACGAGTGGCTGGCGGAGTCCTGAATGGAACCGGAGCATACAATGACATCCCCGTTGCGCTCGTACGACCGGTCGCTCGCGCTGTATGACGAAGCGCTGGACCTGATTCCGGGCGGATCGCAGACCAGCAGCAAGCGACCGGCCGCGTTCGCCTATGGCGCGTTCCCGATCTACTTCGCGGAGGCGAGCGGCGGGACGATCACCGATATCGACGGCAATGCGTACATCGACCTGGTCGGGGCGCTGGGCCCAATTTCGCTTGGCTATCGCCACCCCAGGATCGATGCGGCGATTCGGGAGCAACTGGGCCGGGGCATCATCGCGGGGCTGCTCTCGCCGCTTGAGGTGGAAGTCGCGCGGTTGCTACGGGACCTCGTGCCCTGCGCCGAGCAGGTCCGCTACTTCAAGGGCGGCGGCGAGGCGACCGCCGCCGCCGCGCGGGTGGCCCGGCGGGCGACCGGGCGCGAGGTCATCCTCAATTGTGGGTACCGGGGCTGGCCGGACACGTGGACATCGCACGAGGTCGACGCCGGGGTCCCGGCGCGGCTGGAAGGCGCCGTGCAAGCGTTCGCCTTCAACGACCGCGAAGGGCTGGAGCGGTTGGTCCACGGGCAGTCGGGTGAAATCGCGGCGATCGCGGTGGACGTGCAGGTGACCGAGCCGGAACCGGGCTATCTGGCATGGCTGCGCGACCTGGCGCACGAAATCGGGGCGTTGTTGATCTTCGACGAGATCGTGACTGGCTTCCGGATGGCGAACGGCGGGGCGCAGGAATACTTCGGGGTCACGCCGGACCTGGCGGTGTTCGCCAAGGGCATCGCCAACGGGATGCCGCTGGCGGTGGTGGCGGGCCGCGAGGAGATGATGCGGCACTTCACCCCGGCGATGGTCTCGATCACCTACGGGGGAGAGGCGCTGTCGCTGGCGGCCGCCGCGGCCGCGCTGCGGATGTACCGCGACGAACCGGTGGTGGAGACACTCTGGCGGCGGGGCCGTCAATTGCGGGATGGGCTCGACCGGGCGGCTTCGGCGGCCGGCGTGCCCTTCGAGACGATTGGCTGCGATCCGATGGCCGGGATGCGGTTCGACGGGCTGGAGCCGGACCTCGAACGCGACGCCTGGGGCTACCTGTTGCAGGAGATGGCCCAACGAGGCGTGCTGTTGCGGCGAACCGGGCTCAACTTCATCAGCTACAGCCACACGGAAGAGCAGATGGACCGGGTGATCGAGGCGGCGGCCGAGGTGTTCACCAACCTCGGACCATTGCTGGAGGCTGGATCGATGAAGGAGCACCTGCGGATCCGCGACGTGGACACGGGCTTCAGGAGGTTCCGATGAGCGTGATCGACTGTCACATCCACCTGCCACCGGGTGTGGAAGGCTATGACGAGGCCCAGGTGCAAACCTGCCTGGCCCTGGCGGATCGGGCCGGGATCGACCGCATGGTGTACCTCTTCGGCCTGCGGCACTCGGATGTCGACCCCGATCAGCAGGCGATCGCCTCCAGCAACGACCTCGGCACTGAACTGGTGACCCGGCATCCGGACAGGTTCGACGGCTTCTGCTACCTGAACCCCTCGCACCCGGCCGGGTTCTCGCTGGCCGAGATCGACCGGTGTGTCGCAAACGGACCGCTGGTGGGGATCAAGCTGTGGATTTCGGTGCATGCCGGGGATGCGCGGTTGGACCCGATCATGGAGCGCGCCGCCGAACTGAACGTGCCGGTGCTGCACCACGCCTGGTACAAGGCGACCGAGTTCGTCTTCAACGAATCGACCCCGGCCGAGATCGCGGACCTGGCCCGGCGGCATCCAAACGTGACGATCGTCATGGCCCACCTCGCGGGAGGAGGGTGGCGGGGCGTGCGCGACGTGCTCGATTGCCCGAACGTGCTGGTCGACACCTCGG
>CAZUPA010000055.1:0-19186 GCA_964622205.1 uncultured Sphaerobacteraceae bacterium | reverse complement strand
GTGCCGGAGGCTGACGTTCACCGGTTGGTGGCCGAGGCGCTCGATATGGGAATAAACCTGATCGACACGGCCGCCGCCTATGGCGAGAGCGAGTCAATCCTGGGCCGGGCCCTGGCGAACACGGGTCGCGACCGTTACGTGCTCTGCACCAAGAGCACCGACGTGGTGAAGGAAGGCGATACCTCGCGCCCTCGTACGGCGCGGGAACTGGTGGAATCGGTCGACAACAGCCTGCGGCGGCTGCAAACGGACATGATCGACGTGTTCCAGCTTCACGCCGTGCTGCCCGAGACCTACGGCCACGCCCGCGAGGAGCTGGTTCCGGCGCTGCAACGCCTGCGGGACGACGGCAAGATCCGGTTCATCGGAATCACCGAGTCGTTCGCGAAGGATCCCGGGCGCGAGGTATTGCGGCGGGCGATTGAGGATGACCTGTTCGACACCATGCTGGTGGGCTACAACCTGCTCACTCCCGGACCGGAAGACGATGTGCTTCCCCTCGCCGGAGAGCGGGATATGGGGGTGATGGTGATGTGCGCGGTGCGCCGCAAGATCGCCCGCCAGGCCGATCTCGAGGCCGTGATCGCCGGGCTGAAAGCGGATGGCGCGATCGATCGGGACGCTGTGCCCGACGAACGGCCGCTGGACTGGCTGGTGAAGGGCGGGGTGACGCATGTGACCGATGCGGCCTACAAGTACGTGGCGAACTCGCCTCATGTGGATTGCGTGTTGAGCGGCACGGCGAATGTGGACCATCTCCGCCAGAATGTCGCGGCGGTGCTTGGGGAGCCGTTGCCCGCGGAGGACCGGGCGCGGCTGAAGTCGATCTTCGGACCGGTTGGGCGAAAGCTGGGCGACTGAGGATCTGGAAAGCCAGGTTATCCATCGCTGACCCACATGGGTCATTGTCCCTGGGTGGCCGGGTCCTTTCTGCCGTCGCTTGTGGAGGCATCCAGGATCCGATCGATGGTTTCGTTCAGCCGCGGGGTTCCTGGCAGGATGGTTCCGTAGGGAAGATCGTTGGTGGACAGGTGCGCGGTTCCGCGACCGCCGGCGAAAACCACAGGCGTGTGCTCGTCGAAATCCCGGGCGGAAAGCGTGGCGAGAGTCGCGCGTAGCATTGGTAGGTGATCCGGTGTCGATATCGAGAGCAGGACAATATCCGGGCGCCGGTTGTGGATCGCTTCAATCAGGATATCGCTGGAAACATCGGCGCCGAGATAATGCACATGGGCCGATCGCTGGCGGAGCAGGCCCACCACCATCCGCAAGCCGAGGTCGTGCAACTCCCCGGAGATCGTGGTGGCGAGGATGACCGGCGAGCCGAACTCGTTGCTCCAGTGTCGCAGGGTGAGATTCGCGATCAATTCGCGCGCCAGGTGCGAGATTTCGTGCTCGTGCCCGACCGAGAGCTCCTCGGTTTTCCAGCGCTCGCCGACTTCCACCAGCGCTGGCGCCAGCACTTCCTCGAACATGGTGTGGAGCGGCATCCCCAGGTCGTCAGCGTGAAGAACTACCTGGGCGGCCCCGGCGACATCGCCGCTGATGGCACGCTCCAGGAAGTGGGCCGAGAGCGCGGAGGGCGATTCCAGCGCATCCATCCGGGCCAGGCGCTCGCGAATCTCCGACAGCGAGAGCCGTGATGCCTGCCATCGCTTGATCAGGCGAATGCGGGCCACGTCGACGTCGCTGAACAGGCGGTGCCCACCCCTGGTGCGCTGGGGGGCAATGAAGCCTTCTCGCTCAAGGAACCGGAGGCTGGAATGGGTGACATCAGGCGACGTTTGTTGAAGTGCCGCCACCGCTTCCCCCATCGTCAGCAATCTGGGTTCGGGTTCTCCTCCGGACATGTTCATTTCCTGTTCCGCGCTGGTTCGCGGATGTGCCGTGTGCCAGTGATTGGCCAACATGCAGGGTACCACCAGGAAGCGGCCACCGTATCGCGTAGCTTTCGCGATCCTTGACAAATATAAACCTAAAGTAGAGAAATATATATTGACAGCAACACGGCAAGCGACAAGGAGGTCGTACACATGCGGAGAACCCTGGATATCGTGACACTGCTGCTGGTGATTGTTGGCGCGGTGAACTGGGGGCTGGTTGGGCTCTTCGAGTTCGACCTGGTTGCCACCATCGCCGGTGAAGACTTTGGCGAAACGAATCTCTTCTCCCGGGCTATCTACATCCTGGTTGGCGTCTCCGGCGTGTACCAGCTTTCGCTGCTGGCGCGCCTCTTGGGTGAAGACGCCGACCGTGTGTAACGGGCGCGACCGGGAACTCCGGCGCAATCGCACGGAACGAAGAATCCCCGCCTGGCGTCATTGCCAGGCGGGGATTCCGTGCGAGTCTGTTCCGTGGTGGCTGGATTAGCCGGTGATTTCGAGCGGGATGCGTTCCGCCTCCGTGCCGTTGATCGTGATCACGATCTCGTAGTCGCCGGATTCGAATGGCCCGCGGTCGGCGGTGCGGAACCGGACCAACCCCTCGCCGCCGCCGCTGGATTCCCATGCTTCGGCATCGGAGCTTTGGATCAGTTCGCCTTCGAAGTAGAGATCTACCTGCCACGCATCGCCGCGGTTCATGTCCGCGAAGGAGATAGTGACGTAGAGGATGGTGATCTCGCCCGCGAGCACCCCGCCATCGGCCTCGAACATCTCTCGGTCGCTGTCGCGCCCACTGATGGCGACGCTCTCGACCTGGGTGGATCGCGTCACCTCAAGTTCATCGCTGGTGACGGTTTGCCCGTTGATGCTGACTTCCAGGGTGTAGATTCCGGCGTCGAGATACGGACTGTCGGAATCCTCGGTGGTGGAGACCGAGGCGCAGGCCTGCGGGTTCCAGGCATCGTCCCAGACGAATGCGCTGACGATGAACATCTCACCGTCGAGGTACCAGGTCGCGGTTCCTTCGTCGCCCTCACTCACGTTGAGGTTCTCGAAGCAGCCTTCGATGCGGCTCACGTTGTGGAAGCTGTCCCGCACGTCGAGGGTCTCGTCGTAGGCAAAGAACTCGATGTCGCCAACCGGCGGCTCGCTCGGGTCGTCCGGTTCCTCGGTTTCATCCACGTCCGGAGTTGGGGTGTTTTCCTCGACCGGAGTGCCGGATTCGACCACGGCGAACTCGAGTCCGGTGACCTTTTCGGCGAACTGGCGGGCGGTGTTGCCAGGAACGATGAGGCCGTAGTTGCCGCCCAGGCCAATGCACCCGGTATCGTTGTCATCGACCAGGCCGTCGTTGTTGGTGTCGCCAGGGCGGCAGTCGGAGAAGGTGCCCGCCGAGGGGATGCCAATGAAGAGGCCTTCGCTGTTGACGGCGGTGCCGCCGCTGTTGCCGCCGGAGATGGTGGCATCGGTGTAGATCCATTCAATGCCATAGCCGTTGTCGCCCCAGCCGCTGAAGATGCCTTCGCTGACGCGACGATTGGGTCCGGCGTTGGCCGGGTAGCCGATGAGCGTGATGCGCTCGGGTTCACGAAGGGCGTCGGAATCGCCGAACTCGACATAGGGGAACGGGTTACGCCGGGTGTTGACGCGTGAACCATCGGCCTCACTGGTGATCTTCAGCACCGCCATGTCGTCGGCCATCGAGGAATCCGCGACCACCTCGACCAGGTAGGCGGTTTCCGGCACGCCGCGCTTGTTGGGCGTCCACACCCGCAGGCCCCAGTCGACCTCGGCATCGCCGGTGGCCTGTCGCTCGCAGAACCGGGTTACCTCCCGGGGGAGGCGTTCATCCACCGAGGCGACGTGGTGATTGGTGAGGACATAGCCATCCGCGGTGATCAGCGTGCCACTGCCGTTGCTGACCTCGAAGTCGGAGCCATCGCGCAACTTGCACGGGAATGGCAGTTCATCGCGGTCATCCGGCGTCACCTCGACGATGATCTGCACGCGAACCGATGCCTGGAGCACATTTTCCGGCAGGCTTTCGCCCTGGGCGGCCGCGGCGGCGGGCGCGGGCGAGCCGATGAGCGGTACGAGCATGGACGCCACCATAAGGAATGCGGCAACCCGAGCCACGATGGTATTCAGGCGATGGCGCCCGGTTCCGATGGACGTAATGGAGGAGGTGGTCATGGGATCGTTCTGTCCTTGTTGCGCCAGCCGGGAGCCGAACGTCCCCATTGCCGGAGCGAATCGCACGAATATCCGGGAGAGCCAGCTTTGCCCGCCCGGGCGCTCCTGTGTGGAGCCAGTCGGCAAACCAATGCGTCGCGTTTGCCTGGGCACTCGAAATCGGGCATCACTGGTCCGATGGTGAGTGCCGGCCCCGCGTATGAAGCGGTCCCTGTACTGGTGGGCCTATTGTAGACAACGCCCGCGGGATTATGATGGTTCCCGGCAAACGGGGCGATTGCTGGAACCGCCCGGCCCGTCGAGCGCCCTTCGGAGAAGGACGACATCAGTGGCGCTGGAACGGGCGGGATGCGGTTCCGGAGTAGTATGATTAGCGCAGAAACCGGCGGAAATACCGATAGCACTATTTGGAGGCATTTTCATGGCGACATTGACGGCGGTGAAGTTTTCGACTCCGGAGGGAGCCGACCAGGCGCTGAACCTGCTGGAGAACCTGCAGAAGCAGAACCTGATTCAGGTGCAGGACGCGGCGGTCGTTTCCTGGCCAACCGGATCGAAGAAGCCGAAGACCCGGCAGCTCACCAATACCACGGCGGCCGGCGCGTTGGGCGGGGCGTTCTGGGGCATGCTGTTTGGCCTGATTTTCCTTGTTCCGCTGTTTGGGGCCGCGATCGGCGCCCTCAGCGGCGCACTGGGTGGCGCATTGACTGATGTCGGCATCAGTGACGACTTCATCAAGAATACCCGCGACAAGGTGACCGAAGGTACCTCGGCCCTCTTCCTCCTCAGCGCCAACGCGGTGACCGATCGCGTCGCGGAGGCATTCAAGACCCTGCCGGAGTATGAGCTGATTGCCAGCAACCTCTCCAGCGAGCAGGAAGCGAAGCTGAAGGAAGTCTTCTCGGCATAATGCGCCTGGATGAATGGGCGAGTGGGATTTCCCGCTCGCCCATTCGCCGTTAATACCGCCGGTGGTTTGCGACGGATTCCCGGCGGGCATGGGGCCCCTGCTACAGTAGGAGAACGGAAACGGACAGGATCATGGGTACGCGGTACGCCGGCAGTTTAGAGACCGTGGTCCCCGGAAGCGCGTCGCCGCTTCGCGGCCGGCTTCCCTTGCCGGAAACGTTGCTGGAGCGGCCGCGCCTGCTCGCGGTGTTGGACGAGCCCGCGACGGTGACGCTGGTGACGGCCCCGGCCGGATTCGGGAAGTCGGCCCTGGTGGCGCAATGGGCTCGCCGGTCGGATTTGCCCGTCCACTGGGTGTCGCTTCGTCCCAATGACAACCACGGCGAGCGCCTGGAATCGCGGGTGATCGCGGCGTTGGAGGATGAGCCAGCGTTCCGGGGCGGTGGTGGTCGGGAAGACGACGCCGCCTGCCTGGTGCTGGACAATGTCGAGGTGCTGACCAGCGCGGGTAGCCGTGAAGTTCTGGATCGCCTGATCAACGGCCATGGGTCATGCCCGCGACTGGTGGTCGTGGGTAGGAACGCGGCCTGTCTCCGGTTGAGCCGCCTCCGGGCCATGCGGCGGGTGACCGCGATCGACGGCGAGGACCTGCGCTTCAGCCTGCCTGAAGCCCACGCCCTGTTGGACGGGAACCCGGCCCGGCTGAATCGCGAGCAGGTTCGCGAGCTGTGGAGCATCACCAAGGGTTGGGTAGCCGGGATGATGCTGGCCGTGACCGCTGGCGAAGCCTCCCATTCATCTTCCGTGTTCGGGGTTGACGAGTGGAAGAAGTGGGATGCCCTGCTCGATGCCTACTACCTGGAGGAAGTCATCGAGCCGTTGCCGGACGACCTGAGGACCTTCCTCTTCGAGTTCGCCGACCTGCCCCTGCTCACCCCCGCGATCCGCGCTCCCGGGCGCCACGATGTTCGAGACGCGGCGTTGCTGGCCCAGTTGGCCGCTCGCTCGCTGGTCACCGTCGCCGATGGCGCGGACGCCTCGCGGTACCTGCTCAACCCGTTATTCGCCGCGTCGCTCCGTCGTATCGCGGCGACGCGACTCGCTCCCGTCGATCGGCGGCCAATGGTGCGGTGGCTCTGCGAGTCCGGGGAAGTTCGCGCGGCCGCTGGGCTGGCCCTCCAGATCGACGATGAGCCCTGGATCGAGCGCGCGATGCGGCTGCTGGGCGAGGATCTGGTCCGCAACAGCCTCTTCGATGAATTGATCCGGTGGATGGACCGCGTTCCCGATGACCTGGTATCGAGAAATCCGGATTTCCAGTACTGGCGCATCGTGGCGCGGCTGGGGCTGGGCCGCACGTTTCAGGCCGGGCAGATGATCGACGAGGCCGAGGCGGGCTGGATCGCCACCGGCGATCCAATGCACATCGGCCGCGCTTCGCTTTTGCGCGGCATGCTGGCCTATTGGGAAGGCCAGGGCGGCCTTGCGGCCTCGCATCTGGAGGGGGCTCTGGTCCGGTTGCCGCCGGACGCGGACATGGAGCGGCTGTATGCCCACACCTTCCTTGGGAACCAGGCATTCCGCGAGGGCCGGGATGACGATGCCGAACGCCCGTTGCGGGCCGCCGAACTAACGTTGCGGCATCAGCCCATCCATGCCCAGTGGGGCTGGCGAACCGTGGCCGCCGATCGCGCCAACGCCTACGCCATTCGTGGCGACTTATGCTCGGCCATGACCAAGTACCGGTTGATGCTGGCGGAACTGCCGGGGCCGCTACCCGGCATCGAAGGGTTCCTCCGCTGCCGGTTGCTCGCCCTCCAACTGGAACGCGGCCTGCTCGACGAGGCCGCGGCCAACTTCGAGCGTATCGATTACCTGCTTGGGATTGACGAGGTCCACTGGCAACCGGAGGTGGGCGCTGCACGCGGCCAGGCCATGCTGGAGCGTCGCGGGGAGGTGGCGGACTGGCGGCACGACGCGGCCATCGCCCGGACCAGGATACTCCTCGCGACCGGGCGTCACGAGGAAGCCGAAAACTGGGCCTCCGGGTATCTCAAGCTGGTGCGTCACCTGCCGCGAAAGAATCAGTTGGTGCTTATGCTGGCCTATATCTGGCTGGAGCGCGGCGAGTTGCCGATGGTGCGGAGCTGGCTGCGCGATGTGGGCCCCAGCCCGTGGCCATGGGCGGACCAGTTCGGCGATATCAACCCCGTGGTGCTGGCAATTGACCTCGACCTGGCCGAGGGAGCGTTCGAGGCGGCGGCCGGCAAGGCCCAGGCAATGGTGGATGAGGCGCGATCGCGACGGCGGTGGGCGGAGTTCACCGGGTTGTCCACGCGGCTGGCGATTGCACGGCGGGAACTCGGCGATCGAGAGGGCGCGGCAGCGCACCTTGTGGATGCCCTGCGGGTGGGGCTCAAGGGTGGGTTTGCGCGGTCGTTCGATGTACCCGGGTTTGCGCTGGCCGGAGTGTTCCGGGAGGATTGGGAGCGAATCCGGGGCGAACCAGGCATCGGCGAGCATGTGCGTTTGCTGCACGATGCGATTGCCGGTGAGGATCGTCTGCTGACCAGGAGGGAGGCCGAGGTCCTTGCGCTGGTGGCCGAGGGGAAGAGCAACAAGGAGATCGCCGCCACCCTGTATATCTCCGTCAACACCGTTCGGAACCACCTGGCGAGGATGGGCAAGCGACTGCGGACGGGTTCCAGAACGGAACTGGTTGCCCGGGCGCGTCAGGTTGGTATTCTTGCCTAAACGGAACGGAACAGAAAGGATGTGATTGGTTCGTTTGTACCATTCCCGTGATTGAGGGCATGAATCACAATAGCCTCTACCGGTGGCGCCATGGCGGGCTACATGCTTGCCTGAAACATTGCTGATTCCTATCCCCTTCCACCTCACGCCGTGTCATACCGCGTTTCTCATGATATGGAAGGCTTACACCATGTACCGACGTATCGTTGTTCCCCTCGATGGGTCTGAAACCGCGCAGGCGGCATTGACGCAAGCCAGGAATATGGCGCGCCAGTACGACGCCCCGCTCTTCCTCGTTCGCGTGACCGATGCGCCGATCCAGATTGCGTCCCCGTCTGGTTCCGGTGGAATGTCACCCGTTATGGCGGTGGGCGTGGCTGGCCAGGAAGCGAACCCCGGAGAAGGTCAGGCCGCCCGGGACTATATCGATGGAATGTCTCGCCAGCTCCAGATCGAGGGCTTCAAGGTTTCCGGCACGGTGCTTTCCGGACGGCCCGCCGAAGGAATCGTGAGCGCTCTCAACGAGGGCGACCTGCTGGTCATGAGTTCGCATGGCAGAACGGGGATCAAGCGCTTTTTCCTCGGCAGCGTGGCCGAGAAGGTGCTGAAGGAATCGTCGGTTTCCGTCTTCATCGTGCGGTCGTAACGCCGGGTCTCGCCGGTCATCGTGCATCGCGCGGATTGGTTGACCGTGGCCAGGGCGCTGGCGCGTCCCCAGCCTGAATATAGGGAGACGCATGCATGGCTACATCAACTGACGCGGCACGGCGGTACTCGCGAGAACATGGCGATCGGTTCGTGGCCCAGCTTTTCGAAATGTTGCGAATACCCAGCCTGAGTGGCGACCCGGCTCACGCGGGCGATGTGCGGAAGATGGCGGAGTGGCTGGCCGATCACATGACCGGCCTTGGGTTGGACAACGTCGCGGTGCTGGAAACGGCTGGGCACCCTGTCGTGTATGGCGATTGGATGGGGGCCGGTCCGGACAAACCGACCGTGCTGGTCTACGGCCACTACGATGTGGTTCCGGCCTCGCTGGAAGATGGCTGGGACACCGACCCTTTCGAGCCAGTGATCCAGGACGGGAAGATCTACGCGCGGGGCGCCACCGACGATAAGGGCCAGCTCTTCATCCATGTGAAGGCGCTCGAATCGTGGCTGGAAACGCAGGGTTCGGCCCCGGTGAACGTGAAGTTCCTGATCGAGGGCGAGGAGGAAGTCTCCTCGCCGAACCTGACGCCGTTCATCAAGGACAACCTGGAGAAGCTGGCGGCCGATGTCTGCGTCATCAGCGATTCATCAATGCGGATCATTGAGGAACCGGCGGTAACCCATAGCCTGCGCGGCATGACCTACCTCGAAGTCGAGGTGACGGGTCCGAGGGAAGACCTGCACAGCGGGTTCTTCGGCGGCGCCACCCACAATCCGGGCCTCGCCCTGGTCGAGATCTTGAAGACGCTCTACAACGACGACGGCACGATCGCCGTGCCTGGGTTCTACGACGATGTCGTCGCCCTCACGGACGAGGAGCGGGCGATGATCGAGAAAACGGCCCTCACCGACGAGCAGTTCAAGGAGGCGACCGGGGTTCCGGCCGTGTGGGGCGACGAGAACTTCACCATCAAGGAGCGGGTTTCGGCGCGGCCGACGCTGGACATCAACGGGATCTGGGGCGGCTACAGCGGACCCGGCCCGAAGACGATCATCCCGTCCCTGGCTGGCGCGAAAATGAGCTCCCGCCTGGTGGCCAACCAGGACCCGCACAAGATCTTCGACCTGATCAAGGCCCACATCGAATCGGTCACACCGCCCACGGTGAACGTCACCGTTACCCTGCTGACCACCGGCATGCCCGCGCTGATCCCGTTCGACCTTCCGGAAATGCAGGCCGCCGCCCGCGCCTACGAGCGCGGCTGGGGCCATACACCCGTCTTCACCCGGGGCGGAGGAAGCATTCCGGTGGTGGCGGACTTTGTGTCGCTCATGAACATCCCGGTGGTGATGATGGGATACGGGCTGGACAGCGACGGCCTGCACTCGCCAAACGAGCACTACAGCGTCGAAATGTTCCAAAGGGGCATTGAAACAGCTATTGTGTATCTGGACGAACTGGCCCAGCTATCAGCCGGGGCATAGCCTCGTGATCGACGTCGCGGCCATGCGCGGCCAACGATGCCCGCGCGGGGTCGCGGCGGGCGGGATTACCGCCGCCGCCGCGACAGTTTGGATGATCGGACCTCTCCGGATCGCGGGAACAACTCGAAGGACTCCAGATGACAACATCGCTCAGCACGTTTGACCAGGAACTCGAGGACCGTTTGATCCGGTACGCACGGATCGACACCACCGCCGATGAGTCGTCGACCACCCGGCCGAGCACGGAGATCCAGCTCGATCTCCAGCGGCTGCTGATGGCCGAGCTGGAGGAGATCGGCGCGGAGGAGATTACGCTCACCAGTTACGGCGCGCTGCTGGCGACGATACCCGCCACGGTCGAAGATGATGTGCCGGTGGTCGCGTTTCTCGCCCACGTCGACACCTCGCCCGCGTTCAGCGGCACCGATGTAAAGCCAATCGTGCACCGGAACTACGATGGCGGTGACATCGTGCTGCCAGACGATCCCTCCCAGGTGCTTTCGACCGCGAACCTGCCCTACCTCAAGGAGCGGATCGGCGACGACATCGTCACCGCCAGCGGCACAACCCTGCTCGGGGCCGATGACAAGGCGGGCGTGGCGATCGTGATGGCGATGGCAAAGGCGCTGCTGGCCGACACCAGCATTCCGCATGGCACGATCCGGCTTGGCTTCACGCCGGATGAGGAAATCGGCCGCGGCGTGCATCCCGACCTTCCCGCCGACCTCCAGGCCCAGTTCGCCTATACCCTCGACGGAGCGCGGCGCGGCGAGGTGGTCTACGAAACATTCTCCGCCGACTTTGGCCAGGTGACGATCCAGGGCGTGTCCATCCATCCGGGCCAGGCGAAGGACAAGATGGTCAACTCGCTGCACCTCGCGGCGAAGGTGATCGACACCCTGCCCCACGTGACCCGCACCCCCGAGACGACCAGCGACCGCGAGGGGTTCATCCATGTCTACCAGGTCCAGGGTGGCGCGGCGGAAGCGACACTGAGCTTCATCATCCGGTCGTTCGAGCGCGACGAGTTGCAGGAACTGGGCGACCTGCTGCAACAGGTCTGCACCACCGTCAACGCCGCCGAGCCGCGGGCAACCATCACCTGCACGATTACGCCGCAGTACCGGAACATGCGCTACTGGCTGGAAAACGACATGCGCCCGGTGGAACTCGCCCGCGAGGCGTGCCGGGAACTGGGCATCGAGCCGTTCTCGACCCCGACCCGCGGGGGAACCGACGGCTCGCGTCTGACCGAGATGGGCGTGCCGACGCCGAACCTGTTCACCGGCATGCAGGAAATCCACGGGCCACTGGAATGGGTGAGCGTGCAGGACATGTCGCGGGCAACCGTGATGTGCCTGGCGCTGGCCCGTCTGTGGAGCGAAAAGGCGGCCGGATAGTGATCGGCCGCCATCGACCCAGGCGGAGGGTGTCACACGAAGGGGGTGTGACGGGTTGGGCAACGGGGAACCGCCGTACCAGTGACACGCTGGGCCGGTGGTCGCTAGTCCAGATGGACTGTATCGATTCCGACATGGGTCCGGTATGCTACGGACCTAGACAGATTCAGGACACCTTGTCGTGGAACGATCCTTATGGGTACGAAGGGCGGGGTCGGAGCCGCGAGCATTCATTTCGAGCATATGCACGCAATCGCTTCAGGCCTGGGGTTTGTTCCTCCCGGGTTGGATGGCGGAACCACGTGCATCCGGATGTGCCGGCCGCGGCCATGAGGGCGCGATTGTTGGGGTTGTGGTGAAGGGGAATTCCGATGGCGGATCAGACAATAGTTCCTGGGGGATCGGCAGCCGAACCGGATGAAGGGTCCTCGTTAATGGATCGAATGCTCAACGGTGTTGAACGTTTGGGGAACAAGGTGCCGCATCCGGTGCTCATGTTCTCGTACCTCATTGTCTTCATCATTCTGCTGTCGGCCGTCCTTGATTGGTTCGATGTGTCGGTGACGGAATTGATTGCCGAGCCCGTGGCGGTCGAGGTGATGCCTGACTACTACGAGGACACCAGCCAGCCACAGTACGAGGGGGAGGGGTATGCCGACCCGGAATTCGTGCTGGTGGAGAAAACAATCTCGATCGAGAGCATGCTAACGGTGGAGGGGATTCGATTTCTCTTTACCTCGTTTGTCAGTAACTTCCAGAATTTTGGCGTGATCGGCGTGACATTCGTTGCGATGATGGGTGCAGGCGCCGCCGAGGGCGCTGGGCTGATGAATGCGATGATCCGCAAGCTGGTGCGAGCGGCGCCAAAGAGCCTGATCGTATTCCTGCTTGTACTCATCGGTGGCCTGTCGAGCATGGCTTCGGACGCGGGGTACCTAATCCTGATCCCGCTGGCGGCGACAGCATTCCTGGCGCTGGGTAGAAACCCGCTGGCGGGAATGGCGGCCGGCTTTGCGGCCGTGGCGGCGACCTTTGCCGTAAACGTGATCCCGATTCCGCTCGATGCGATGATGGTGGAGATCGCCAACGAGTCGCTCGAACTCGCCGGCAAAGAGCCGATGAGCATTGTCAGCAACTACTACTTCAGTGTGGCTTCGCTCTTCTTCACCTGCCTGGTGGTGACCGTGGTGACGACACGCGTCATCGAGCCGCGCCTGGGAGTCTATGATCCCTCATTGGCCGGAGAACCTTCAGGCGACGAGGAGCAGACAGAGGAAGAGTTAGCGGCGGAAGCGAAGGGGCTGCGCTACGCGCTGTATGGCTTGCTGGGAACGGTGGCGCTGATCCTGGCGGTTACGCTGCCTTCGGGCGCCCCGCTCCGGCATCCGGAAACGGGCGATATCATCGGCCCCACGCCGTTCATGGACAGCCTGTTGTTCCTCATCGCTCTTGTCTTCCTGGTTTGTGCGGTCACCTATGGTGTGGGCGCCGGCACGGTCAAGAGCGCCAACGACGTGATTGGGTTCATTACCAAGACGTTCAATAGCCTGGGCGGCCTCATCTTCATGCTGCTGATGATTGCCCAGTTCATCGCATACTTCAACTTCACGAACATGCCGCAGGTGGTTGCCGTGGCAATGGCCGATTTGCTCGAGCGGGCAGACATAGCGGCGCTCCCATTGCTCGTCGGGTTCGTCATCGTCATCATCCTGCTGGACTTCATCATTCCGGGTGCGCTACCAAAGTGGGCGATTTTCGCGCCGGTGTTCATCCCGATCTTCGACCGGTTGGGCATTCCGGCCCAGACAATCCTGGGCGCGTATCGCATTGGCGATTCACCAGTCAACACGCTGACGCCACTGATGGTGTACTTCCCGTTCATCGTGACGATTGCGCAGCGATACCGCAAGGACGCGGGAATCGGGACCGTTATCTCCCTGATGATCCCGTATGCCGTCATCGTTGGGATTGCATGGATCATCTTCTTCTGCATCTGGTATCTCGCTGATCTGCCGCTGGGTCCGGGGTATCCGATTTCCATCTAGCTGGTGTGGCATCAGGCGAAGCAGCCAGTCTATTTCGGCTGCTTCGCCGTGTCGCGGACGAGGTCGAATGGAACGAGTTAGTGATCCCCGTGGCCGATGAAGCACCCAGAAGATCGCTCCGAGAAGAATGAGGAGGTCCTGGCCCATGCCATGCGCGGGCGCAAAGAACGAATTCCATGAGTGACCAGACGATAACCTTGCTCATTCTCGCGATCTCGGTCGCGGTGTTCGTCTGGAACTACCTTCCGGTTGGAATCGTGGCCCTCGGCGTGGCCCTCGCGCTCTGGGCCACGGATGTCGTGACGCTGGACGAGGCGGTGGCCGGCTTCGGCACTCCCACCGTGGTGCTGATCGCCGCGCTGTTCGTGGTGGCCGAAGGGCTGGACGCGGCGGGAATCACCACCTGGGCCGGGCAACTGGTGGTGCGGCACGCGGGCGAAAGCCAAAGCCGGTTCGTGGTCCTCATCATGGCGGTGGTCGCCGTGCTGGCCGCGGTCATCACCACCACCGGCGCGGTGGCCGCGTTGTACCCAATGGTTGTGGTGCTGGCCGTGCGCATGGGCCGGTCGCCCTCGAAGTACCTGATGCCGGTGGCGTTCGCCGGGCACGCGGGGTCGATGCTGGTGCTCACCGGCTCCGCGGTGACCCTGCTGATATCCGAAGCGTCGTACGATGCCGGGGGCGAGCGGTTCGGCTTTTTCGAGCTTGCCTTGCTGGGCGTTCCGTTGCTGGTGGGCACCATCCTGATCGTGGTGTTCTTCGGCGACCGGTTGCTGCCCGACCGCGAAGCCCAGACCTTCGTCCGCGATTTGAGCCAACTGCCGGATGCACTGCGCCGGGATTACGTTCATGAAGAAGAACTCGCCCGCCTCGAGGTTCCGGCTGGTTCGGCGCTGGTGGGGCGGCGCGCCAGCATGATCGAGTTTCCGCCATTGATCGATCTCCACATCATCAGCGTGCAGGACAAGCAAGCCAGGCCACTCGATGACGAGATCGAGGTTGGCAGTGTGCTGGTGGTGCGGGGCAGCCTCGAAGCGATTGGCTGGTTCGCCTACGGGCAGGGCCTCAGGATCGTGCCAGGCGCCGATGACCAGCCCATCGCCTGCGGGCTTGTCAGCCGTGATTTCGGCGTGGCCGAAGTGATCATCTCCCCCCGCTCGCACTACATCGGCGACAAGGTTTTCCCAGGAATGGTCACGGACAGCGGGAACCTGGTGGTGCTCTCCGTGCGGCGGCATGGCGAGGATCTGGGCGTGAACGAAGTCACCCTCAAGGCTGGCGATGCCATGCTGCTGCAGGGAAGCTGGGATGCCCTCGACGAGCACACGATCGACCCCAATGTGCTGGTGGTGGATACACCGGACTCGATCCGGCGGCAGACCGTTCCGCTTGGCCCGAAGGCGGTTCCCGCCCTGGTGATCCTGGCGGCGATGGTGGTGCTGCTCACCAGTGGCCTCGTGCCCGCCATGGTGGCCTGCCTGCTGGCGGCCATCGCCATGGTCCTGCTGCGGGTTGTGACAGTCGAACAGGCGCACCGCTCGATGCAGTGGACAACCCTGATCCTGGTTGCCGGGATGATTCCGCTTTCGACCGCGATCTCCGAGAGTGGGGCCGCGGCGACGCTGGCCGAGTCGATCATCGATCTCTTTGGCGGTGGAAGCCCCTATCTGTTGCTGATCGGTCTCTTCCTGATCACCGCGATCCTCGGCCAGATGATCAGCAACACGGCCACCGCGCTCGTGCTGATCCCGATCGCGGTATCGGTCGCGTTGGAATCAGATATCTCGGTGACGGCGGTGCTGATGTGCATCAACGTGGCCGCCGCCGCCGCGCTGCTTACGCCGGTGGCGACACCGGCCAACGTCATCGTGATGGGGCCG
This sequence comes from uncultured Sphaerobacteraceae bacterium, assembly GCA_964622205.1. Lineage (GTDB taxonomy): Bacteria > Chloroflexota > Chloroflexia > Thermomicrobiales > UBA6265 > JACCYX01. The sequence continues at coordinate 3,986 of CAZUPA010000055.1, read as the reverse complement.
GCGGGCTACCGGTTTGGCGACTACTGGAAGCTTGGCACGGCGGTGATGGCGGTCTACTTCGTCGTTGGGGTGTTCCTGGTGCCCGTGTTCTGGCCGCTCTAGATGGCTGGATGATGGGAGGAGTGGCGCAACGCGCGGGGAAAGGGGATGACTTTGGACCATTTTCGGGGTAAAAGATCAGTATCCCATGGCGTATTCTGGACGTATGACAGAAAGTAGGATCGTGCGCGGATGGGGAGCGATTTCCAGGATGCCAGCGATGAAGGGGACATGATCGGTTCCCTGGGTATGGCCCTGGTTCTCGTTGTATTCGCGAGGGTTCTCTTTCGCGGGCATTCGTGGTGAGGGGCCAGGTTGCGGCGGTACGGAATGCCTTCGGGTGCCGGGGGTTGAGAGAGATGGACGCACGGGTTTCGCGGCGTCCACAAGGAGTAGCGGCGAGGATAGTGGCATGGACATTCTGTTAGGCATATTCCTGGTCATCTTTGGGCTGACGATAACGTTCATGGGAACGGCGGTCTTCTTCGCGGTGTTGCCCATCATTGGATTCGTGCTGGGGTTCTTCACCGGCGCGGCCGGCATGCAGGCGATATTCGGGGACGGATTCCTCAGCACCATCGGAGGCTGGATCGCCGGATTCATCATCGGCATCGTGTTCGCGTTCATCTCGTACTTCTGGTGGTACGCCGGGGTGCTGTTGGGCGCGGGCGCGCTTGGCGCGTTGCTCGGAACCGGCCTGGCCGAGATTTTTGGCCTCGACGATGGGTTCCTTTACTTCCTGTTCGGGCTGATTGGATTCATCGCGTTCGCGAGTATCGCGTTCGTTCTCAACCTTCCCATCTACGTCATCATCGTTTCCACCGCGCTGGCCGGGGCCAACCTGGCGGTCATTGGCCTGTTGATGCTGTTCAACCAGGTGAATCGCGCGGATTTGGGCTACGGTACGGCGGCGGCTGTTATCGATGAATCATGGTGGTGGACACTCGTGACGCTGGTGCTCGCGATTCTTGGCGCGGCCTTCCAGCTTACGGTGCGGGAGCGGCTGGTGGTGCCGCAGGACAAGTGGGTGAGCGCGAGTGCCGTGGGTGGCGCGCAATAGTCTTCGCTTCGGGCCCAAAGAAGCACGCGGAAGGGAAGTGGAGTCATGGAAGACAAAACCCGGGACCTGGTCAACAAGGGCATGCCGTGGCGCGGCGAGGCCAATTGGATGGTGGTTGGGGCCGAAGCGGTGGTGCTGGTGGTCATCGGCATCTTCATCCTGGTCGACAAGGCGCGTGCCGGAGATGTGGCGCTGCAGTTGATCGGCGTGATCCTGCTGGCCACGAGCCTGTTGCTTGGGTATGCCAGCCTGCGCAACGATTCCGCCAAGCTGGGCGCGTACGATGCGTTCCGGGCCGGGATCGGGGTGGCGATCGGCGCGATCGCCACGGCCAGTTGGTGGTCCGAGTACATTTCGGATACCGCCGTGCGCGATATCCTCGGCTGGGGCCTGATCGCCTACAGCGTGTTGCACCTGGTGGGCATGGTGCTGGTGCGCGGGCGGCAATCGCTGCGCCCGATGCCACTCATTGCCGTTGGCCTGACACTGGTGCTCGGCATCGTCCTCCTGACCGGAAACCAGGATTCGCTCGACAGCCGGATGACCCTGCTGGGCATCGTGGTGCTGGTGTTCGGGGCTCTGCTTGGCGCGCTGGCCTACTACCTGTACACGAAGGGCGCGAAGGAAACCACGTCGCCTCCTTCCACCACACCGCCCGCGTCACCTCCCGATACGCCGGCAGCATCGCCTCCTGAAACCCCCGCCGCGACCTGACGACGGGAACCGGCGATTCGCCTGTCCGCGAATCGCCGGGTAGCCGCCCGGTCCGGGCAGGAGTGGTTCGATGGCCGTGGATCAGGACCGCGACAGGCCGGGTGACGGTTTCGTTTCCACCGGACGCCTGCCGCCACCGGAACGCGTTCGCGAGGTTGTACGCGAGGCGTACACGCGCCATGCCTCGAACGGCGAGGGCCAGGTGTCGCGCGTGTACCCCGCCCTTGAGCGGGCATCGCCCGACCTGTTCGGTGTTTGCCTGGTTGGAACGAGCGGCGCCACCTACGCGCTGGGCGATGTGGACCACCGCTTCACCATTATGAGCGTCTCCAAGCCGTTCGTCTTCGCCCTTGTCTGCCAGGAGCTGGGACCGGCCGCCGCACGGCAATACCTTGGCGCGAACGCGACCGGGTTGCCTTTCAATTCGGCGGAGGCGATCGACCGGAGCCTGGATGGCCGAACCAACCCGATGGTGAACCCGGGCGCGATCATGACCACCAGCCTGGTTCCCGGCGCGAACAGCGATGATAAGTGGGCGTTTATCCACGAAGGACTCTCGAAGTTCGCCGGCGAGACCTTGCCGCTGGACGAGGAGGTCTACGCTTCGGCATTGGAAACCAACCAGCGAAACCAGGGACTCGCCAGCATCCTGCTCGGTCTCGGACGCATGTACAGCGACCCGCGCGGGGCCACCGACCTCTACACGCGGCAATGCTCGCTGGCCGTAACCGCCCGCGACCTGGCGGTGATGGGCGCGACGCTGGCCGACGGCGGTGTGAACCCGATCACTGGAGTGCGGGTGGTGGACCCGGAGGTGTGCCACTACACCCTGGCGGTGATGGTCACGGCCGGGATGTACGAGACCTCGGGCGACTGGCTCTACGAGATCGGCCTGCCTGGCAAGAGCGGAATCGGCGGGGGAATCGTGACGGTGTCGCCCGGCAAGGGAGGCGTGGGCACCTTCGCGCCACCGCTCGATCCGGTGGGCAACAGCGTGAAGGGGCAACTCGTCACCCGTCACATCTCGCGGCGGTTGGGGATGGACCTGTTCGTGTCGCTGCCCGAAGATAGGGGCGGTGATCCAGGGTCATCGAACGGTTGAAACGCGCGGGAGCCCAGTTGGGCCCCTCGCGCCCGGAGCGAGGATTGGGCCGGTGACGAGCGGAGCGTCGACGAACGAGGCAATCGAGGTGCGGGGTCTCACCGGGCCAGAGGTTTCGCTGATGCTCGATTGGGCGGGCCGGGAGGGCTGGAATCCCGGCGTGCGCGACGCGGCCAGTTTCCACGCGGCCGATCCCGGCGGATTCCTCGCCAGCATCCACGACGGCGAGCCCGCGGCGGTCATCAGCCTCGTGCGCTATGCCGATGCCTTCTCCTTCCTTGGGCTCTACATCTGCCGCCCGGACCTGCGGGGCCAGGGGTACGGAATGCGCGTCTGGAACGCGGCGCTGGAATTCGCCGGAGACCGCGTGATCGGGCTCGACGGCGTGCCGGAACAACAGGCGAACTACGCCCGCTCGGGGTTCGACCTGGCCTGGCGGAACGCGCGCTTCCAGGGGCTGGGCGGCGGCGCCCAGCCAGATGGCCTGGTTGACCTCAATACCGTGGCGTTCGAGGAGATCGTGGCCTTCGACCATGGCGTGTTCGAGGCGGATCGTCAGCGCTACCTGCAAGGCTGGATCGCTCAGCCGGGCGCGATCCGGCTGGGGGCGCGGCGCGATGGGACGCTTGCAGGCTGGGGGCTTCTGCGCCCCTGCCTGGTGGGCTGGAAAATCGGTCCGCTGCTGGCCAACGACGAGGAGACCGCGACTCGCCTGCTGGATGGGTTGCTGGCGTCGGTTCCGGGCGAAACGGTTTCGCTGGACGTGCCGTTGCCGAACGCGGCGGCGGTGAAGGCGGCCACCGAGCGCGGCATGGTCGAGGTCTTTTCCACCGCCAGGATGTACAAGGGCACGCCCCTGGCCCTTGATCTCGACCGGATCTGGGGCGTGACGAGTTTCGAGCTGGGTTGAGGGCCGGGAGGGCTGGAGATGGCGAACCTGATCACGACGCTGGGGCCACGCGGGCTGGACGAGGTGGGCCTAATCCTGCCGCACGAGCATGTGTTCGTCGATCTCAGGACGTGGGACCAGCCCGGGTATGGCGAGGCCGATCCGGCGGATGTGGTGGCCCT
>CAZUPA010000054.1:12238-19190 GCA_964622205.1 uncultured Sphaerobacteraceae bacterium | reverse complement strand
GTACCCAAGCCAAAACCCACGGAAACAGGCCCCTTGCGGGGCCTGTTGTGTTGTCTGGAACCCATGCCTGCTCGTATCCGAGGCACGGGGTCCTGTCGGAAAAAAGGCAATGGGCCAGTCGATTGCCCCCTGAACGCTTCCGAGAGGCAGGCATCCCATGGCAAGCGTCCGGCATTGGCTCCATCCGGATTCCGTCTCGCCTTTCCGGGCAGGCGGCGGACCGGGAAACCTGCACGCTCGATGATCTGGATCGGTTATCCGGACGAGGCGGTCTCATCGTCGTCTGATTCCTCGGTCAGGAAGTGGACTCCCACGCCAAATTGCGCGGGGAGCGCCTTGAGCAGCCCAAGACTGTACCTCACCAGCAACAGGATGATTGCTCCGACGACAAAGGGCGCGAGGACCAGAACGTACTGTGGACCGACGATGGTGGCAAGCACGCCAAGCAAGAATACCGCCGTAAGGTTGAACGCATTCTGTTGAACACTTTGAAGGCCGAACATCCCACCCTGGTTGGAGATCGGCACGTGCTTGTTGATGTAGACCTGAACAGCCTGACCGGCCGCGGTCGATCCCAGATTAATCGGAATGGCGATGACTCCCGCCGCCAGAATGGCATTGCTCAAATCTACATCTAGGATTGGTTCGAGCAGGCGAAGCGGACTGAACAGGGCGAGGAACGACTCGACAGTGCCGATCGTACCGAGCAGAATGCTGCCCCCTGTCATCAGGAAGATGGATACGATCACCAGTCTTCGCTCTCCCAGCCAGTGAACCAACCTGGGCCCGCCCAGGGCGCCGATCGCATAGCCAATCGCGGCAGGAGCGAAAATATAGACGCTGTTCGCGGGATCCTCGTCGAGCACTTCCCGGACGTACACGGGGAGCAGCGAATTGACGCCTTCGAACAATGCGGTGCAAAAAATCCCCACCAGAATCATCGAGGAGACCAGGCGATGCGATGAGATCCACTCGGCGTTGTACCTGAGGGATAGCGCGGCAGGTCTCCAGTCGAGCGTCCGGATATTCTCGCTCAGGGTCGGGGTCGGAGAAGACTCAGCGTCCGGCAACCGGCGAATGCGGATGGCGCTGACCAGGAACAGGAAGCCTGTCGCGTAGATCACGGCGTCGATTCCCGACACTTTAATCAGGATCGGGGCAAGGAGAGACGAGCCGATCGCCGAGCCGATGGAACCCACCACATTGACCAGCGCCCCGGTCGTCGCGACCTCGGAGGGCGTCGAGACGATGGCAACGATCGACTTGAGTCCAGGAGAAACGATTTGGCTCAGGGCGGTGGTTAGGAAGATGAGGAGAAGGAGATCGGCATTGTCCGTGCCCAGCAAGCTGGGAACCACGAAGCAGGCGCCCGCCTGTATGACCGACGCGAGGAACAGGACCTGCCGTTTGGGCGCCGAATCGGCCAGCATGCCTCCCTGTAGACCGAAGAGCAACGCCGCGAGATAGCTCGCCGAGCTGGCAAGGGATACCTCGAACTGCGATGCGCCGACCGTCGCCAGGAACACCATAACGCCATAGGACAGCGTCGAAATCGCCATTTTCGACGCGAATCGCGAAAGTCCCAGCACCTGGACGGGAGGATGCTGGAGAACGTCTCGATATGTGGCAGCGTGTGTTGGTTCGGGCGTCATGCCCATCGTTGGCCCAGTCACCGCGATCGCCTCCGGCAATGTGGCTCTGTTCTGTTCCCGGCGGAACTTCTCTCAGGTTGGCGCTGGAACACGCGTCAGACTCGAATGGGTGCTGGTGTCGATGTCTCCAGTACACAACCCCGATGCATGAGGCGCTGTCCATGGAAGACACGACGGCACATGTATGCAAGCCCGGTCTCCGCAAGGGGGCGATGGATTGCCCCGGCGGCGGCGGGGCCTTCACCGACCGCCCAGGCAACTCGTTTCATGGAGTGTTGTGGGACACTGCCAGACGCAAGGACGCCGGGAGGGATGGTTTCATACGGCGAGTGAGACCCTGCCAATGTCGATATCTCCGCGCCAGAATCAAGGCGAATGAGGGTGAACCCACGGTCTTCTCGTGGCGCTTCGGCGGAGGGGCCAGTCAATACGGACTTCGGCTTCGAGGAGGCCGGCCGCCGCGGCCGTTTCGACTTCCTCGCGAGCATTGGCGGATCGTCTGTCAGGCACACCAGCGGTCAAGGAGCCTACGCACACCGCCACTGTACCTTTGCGGGCGATACCGCGTTCCACGTGCCGGAGGTCGCGTCACTCAGACGTAGACGTGCTGACCAGCCGTCGCCGACGCATCCACGACCGCCGTTCCAGGCTTGAAGACAATGGCGTCCAGACGCGCACATTTCAGGCGATTCCTGAACGTGATCTACCCGAATGCCTGAAGAGGAGATGGATGCGATGATGCTTGCGAAACCGCATGGGCGTAATGACAAGGAGCCCAGCCATTCGGAGCGGTTTTCGAGAGGCGTCGATCAATCACCAGAAACCTGACAGCGAGCCCAGGTGGCTCGCTGTCAGGTCCCAGGCGGTTGGCTTAGCTGACCGGTGTGCCCGAATCTTCCTGTAGCCCAGTCTGGAGCAGGAGCACGTCCAATGGCCTGTCCTGGTTGCCCGGGGCGCCCACGACAACCATGACGTAAGACCGGGATGGATCGATCACGACTCCAGGCTTGGTGAGGAGTACCTCACCTGAGTCGGCGAGCGCGACTTCAATATCGTACGTTCCGGATGGTAGGGGTGACGTTTCGGAGGTTCGAGGGAATGTAAGCTCCGTCGCCAGGGCGACAGCGTTGCCCGAGGTGGTCACGGTCACCGCGGGCGTGTCGACAGACGCGTGAACGATCTGCACTCGACTCCCCTGCAAGGTCACCGATGAGGTATCAAAGGCCCCTGAAACAAGAACCGTGTCGGTGATTACGACAAAGTAGTCGTTGCCGGCGGGAACGGGGTAGACGGCATCGAAAATCGCGGTGTTGAATCCCGCATTGTCCTCGGTGATCGTGACTCTCGCCGTGCCCGGATCGATGGCGATCCAGTCGCTGACGTCTCCGTATCCAAACTCGTCGAGTTCTTCCGTCTCATTGACATGAACCTCAACGTCGCCGAGGTCAACGCCGGCATGCGCGAACTGAACTCTAGTGACAATTTCGGCACCCTGGGCGGAAGCGCTGGCGACCCCGAAAGGAGACGCAACCGCTATGAGCGCCAGGGCGAGAATGCATGACGCCGCATGCACCCGGTTTCTGATGTTTCCGTACTTCATCCTTGGGCTACTCCTTCATGTGTCGTGGTTCCGCATCGTCGGAATCGACGCGAGCAATACTCGATTCGGGAGAGTGCCCGGCCGTTGAACGTTGCGACTGCTCCACTGTCATGAGCCGTCCATGGAGTTGGCTCTTGATTCAGCCTAGTGTCATCGTAGGTGTATTGGCAGTGACCGAAGGACGTATTCGCCGTTTGCGCCCCCCGCCTATCATCGCGGTTGACTCGACGCCATTGGAGTTCAGGAGAGGCCGGCGACCGCCGCGCTCAGCAGCGTGAGCTGAGCAACGACCGGCAAATGGTCGGATCCAAGGTCGTCTCCGACGACCGCCGTCTCCGCCCTCCATTCCTCGGATGCCCAGATGTAGTCGATGCGCAGCACGGGTTGGAATGTGACGTCGGGAAGTTGGGGGACACGAATCGGGAATGTGGCGCCCGATCCGGAGCCCACCGCTCCGAAAACGTCCGTCAATCCAATAGCCTCCAACTCCCGATAGCGCTCGTGAACACCGGTTATGTTCAAATCTCCGAGCAACAGGAAAGGATGCTCGGCGCTGGCGGCAATGTCGATGATCTGGTCGAACTGCTCGACTGTTCCGTCTCGGGCTTGCACGACGATACCGTCGACTTCCGGAGGCGGAGGATGCGCGACCATCACGTCGACCGGGTGGCCGGCGATGTCCACTGACGCAAGGAGGTCGGGTCGGCCAGGGTTGAGCTCCAGCCACCGCGCGCTCGTGATTGGGTAACGGCTTAGGAGAGCTTTACCTGGTATGCCGTCTCCCCGAATTTCCCTGTACGGGAAGATATCGGCCAGATCGGTCTCCAATGCCCCGGAGATCTCAGACGTTACTTCCAGCAACGCCACCAGACTCGCATCGCTCTCGCGGAGGTACGGCAGCAGGTCCGCTGGATCGACCAACCCGTTTCCGAGGTTGAAGGTCATGACCGTGACGCTGGTTCCATCCAACTGCCGCGCCTGTACACGGTCCGGGGATAGTCCGGCCACGGAGAGTGAGCCCGACTCGCCGGTCAAACCGCCGGAAACGTGCACCACGCACAGGACCAACGCTACGAACAGGCCCATCCTCCGCCACAGCCGGTTGCCGAACGGGCGCGAGGGTGTTCGGGAACTGCGAATGTAGCCCTCTTTACGTTCTCGAACGGTCGACGGCATTCCACACATCTCACCTGTTCTCCCCTCGACCCAGAACAATACGTGCCCACCCGGAACTCCACGATTCGGGGACAATGTGACGCTTTCGTTCATGAGCCTCTCGGTGGAATTGCTGGCTGAAAGAAAATCTGTTTGCGGATGGTGCGGCGGGTGATGAACAGGCGCCGGTGGTGAGGATGGATGCACGCCCGCGTGGCGTGAGTCGCGGTTCGTGCGGCACATTCTGTGATCTCCATGGAGACGCAATGCCAAGCGTGGCACGCCAGGCTGACCTGGCCAGAAAGTATAATGCGTAAGCGTGAAGCCAGTCATTTTGCCGGTCGCTCCAAGGAACCCTGAATGATCCAAGACTCCCAAGGTCCAGGAAGACTGTCGCGCGCCCTGGCGCAATTGAAGGCGGGCGACATCGACCGCCGGCAATTCATTGCCCGGGCGGCGGGCCTGGGCCTCGGAACCACCGCCATCACAACCATCTTGCAGGCGCCTGCCATCGCCCGGGAAGCCTCGCTCACGCCGGCGAAAGTCCGGCCCGATGTCGGCACGGAGGGCCAGGTACGTGGCGAGGGAGGAGATGTGCGCATTCTCATCCCGCAAGCCGCGTCGATGCTCAGTATCCATGCCGCTCCCGCCACCAAGGATGTAGCGGCCGCATCGATTATTTCCGAGCCATTGCTTGCCTATGCGCCGGATACTTCCCTGGTGCCGACGCTTGTATCGCAAGTTCCAACCCGGTCGAACGGCCTCCTCGCCGATGACCTTTCGAGCGTAACCTTCAACTTGCTGCCGGATGTCCTGTGGAGTGACGGCGCGCCGTTCACAGCCGCCGACGTTGTGTTCAAATGAGAATGGAACGTCAATCCGGTTAACCGCTCGATAGACAGCGCTTCATGGGAGTTGCTATCCGATGTGCGGGCCGTCGATGACCTGACCGTCAAAGCCACCCTGGCCAGGCCCAACCTTGGCTGGTTCCTGCCCTTCACCTCCAATGTCGGCGCAATCTATCCGAGACACTTCTGGGAGGGAAAGGACCTGGAGTCCGCGAACCAGGAGTTTGCTCTCGGTCCTGTCGGCACCGGCGCCTTTGTGCTCAAAGAGCTTTCACCGAACGATCAGGTCGTGTATGTCGCCAACGACAACTACCGGGAGCCAGGCAAACCCTACTTTGGCCGGGTTATTCTCAAGGGCGGTGATGACGCTGCTTCATTGGTTCGAGCGGTGACGGTGACCGGTGACTGGGACCTCGCCTTCCGAATCCAGATCGATCCAACCGCCCTGAAGGGTATCCTCGGCGACCAGGGCGCTGTCATATACGGCCCTCCGGGCACCGGCGTCGAGAAGATCCAGTTCAACTTCTCCGACCCCAACACCGAAGTCGATGGCCAGCGCTCCCAGAAAGACACGCCCCACCCCTTCCTCACCGACCTCTCCGTCCGCCAGGCGATTTGTTACGCCATCGACCGCGCGACACTTTCCTAGCACCTCTACGCCGGCGAGCCGATTGAGCCAGTCGCTCTCAATGTCCTGGCTGGTCTCGAGAAGTACGAGTCTCCCAACACCACCTGGGAGTACAACCCTGAAAAGGCCATCGAGTTGCTCGAAGGCGCCGGTTTGGTTCTGAACGGCCGTGTTCGTGAGAAGGACGGCGTGAAGTCGTCCCTCAAATACGTCACCTCCGACGCGATGATCCGGACCAAGGTTCAGGCGGTGGTGAAGAATCAACTCGCCCAGGCAGGTATCGACGTCGAGATTGTCCAAACCGTCGGCACGGTACTCTTCGATGGCTCGGCGGGAAACGAAGAGAACTACACGCACTTCTACTCGGATATGCAGGAGTACACCGACGGCGCGACGTCAGCCTTCCCGATCAACTACATGCGGTACTGGTACGCCGGTCCCAATGGCGAGAACATCGCCCAGGCCGAAAATGGCTACACCGGCACCAACAAGACCCGATACAGCAACGCGGACTACGACGCCACCTACAAGAAACTCCTCTCGGTCACTGATGAGGACGAAGCGATCGCACTCTTCGTGGCGCTCAATGACCACCTGATCGACAATGTCGTGGAGATTCCGCTCGTCCATCTCGTCTCCGACGTTTTCGCCGCCGCGAACTCCATGAACGTCGACAACATTGCCATCACCGCGTTTAGCGACCGGTTCTGGAATATCGCGAACTGGAACCGAATCGCCTGATTGCCATGGCCAGAGACCGGGAAGAGGGCCGGAACCGCTTGAGTGGACCGCGCCTCCCGCGATAGGGTCCAGGCGCCATGCGTCCGAGTTGGCCAGCCCTGGAACCGTCGCGCAAGACCGGATGTTAGCCGGGTCGAGCCTGTCGGGGCAGGACGGCCGCGGCTCGCGAGTTATACAGATTCCGCTTGATCCATGGAGGGAAGGGGCGCGAGAGTTGGTCCGGAAAATAGGCCCCATTGCACGGATCGACGGCCTGCGCGGCAGGTCTTTCGATCCATTACGCGACAGCGAATCACCATCCGGAATCGGTACTACACGGAATCCGGAT
>CAZUPA010000054.1:0-12138 GCA_964622205.1 uncultured Sphaerobacteraceae bacterium | reverse complement strand
ACCTGGTTACACGCCCGACGGTGGAGTGGACATCAGGTCAGCGAGTCCGCGCATCTCATGGAGGAGGCTATCCCTCGATCCTGGCATGCTCAACTCCATCTCGTCCAGCAGCAACCGTATCACTCGCTGAATTTCTGACCGCACGCCAACCGCCTCCTGCTCTGGAACAGCGATCGGAGGGTTGAACCACTGGAGCAAGAGATACTGAATGCAATGTACGTAGGTCTCTCTGGCATGGTCACGGCCGGGAGCGCTCAATCGTGGCAGAGACTCTATCATGTGCGGATTCCTTATTGAGCCCGCCGGGAGGTGATACGCGGGACCGTCGAATCGACATCGCTGAACACCAACGTGAGCGCGGGGACTTCCGTGGCTGAACCGCTCGCCTCGAAGGGGGCGACAAGCTCCTCGAGCAAATCCGCGAGACCTCGCATATCGAGCACCATGCGGCCTTGCATCGCTGGCATGTTCGACTCAAGATCACGCAGCAAATGCCCTAGCACCCTCTGGATATCATCGCGCAACTCCAGGACCTCGTGTTCTGGCAGTGTGTGTGGGAGGCGGAGCCACCTGAGCAACAGATGCTGTATGCAATAGCTGAAGGTCTCATTCGCGTAGGCCAGGGTGGGAGCGCTCAATCTACCGGGTGTATCGATCATCTGCTGTTACCTCGCTGCATTCGCAGATGTCCTTGCTCACGCACGCTGGTCAAATCCTGACGCGGGCATTCCATTGTCCAAGGAAAATGGCGAATCGACTATTTGAGAAGCAGTGGGTCTGGCGATGCCAGACCCACTGCTTCTCAGCCAACAACCAACCGCTCTACGCGGCGGGAGTCGCGGCGGGGGCAGCGACGGTTATCCCAGTCTCCAGAACCCGAATCTCGAACGGCTTGTCCTCGGAAGCCGGGTCGCCCATCGCGACCAACTGGTACGACGTATCCGCCGCGACAGTGAACCCGGTGACCGTGGCGAGCGAGTCGCCTGTTTCGGCGAGCTGGATATCCAGGTCGTAGGTTCCGGCTGGCAACTCGATAGCATCGGAGGTCTTCGGGTAGGTGATGGGAATGGTCACATCGGCGCCACCGACAACAATGTTGATCTCAGGGGTATCGGCGGACGCATGGGTCACTTGCACCCGGCCGTTACCCTCGGCCACCGGTGAAGTATCGAAGCTGCCGGCCAGGATCAAGGCATCGGTGATTACGACGTAGTAGTCATTGCCGGCGGGAACAGGATACACGCCGTCGAATAGCTGGTAATTGAATCCGGCCCGATCGGCCATGATGGTTACCCGGACGGATCCTGGGTCGAGGTCGATCCAGTCGCTCAGGTCGCCATAGCCGAATTCATCAAGTTTTTCCGACCCGTTGATGTGAACCTCGACCTCTCCGGTGTCTGTCGAGGCATGCAGGAACTGGACGCGGGTCGCCAGTGGATCGGTGCTTTGGGCGCCAGCATTCATCCCCATGATTGGCGCGAACAGGGCCAAGATCAGGAGAGCGGCGGCGGTGAGCATTGACCGGGTAGGCGTTCCACGGGTAATCGGTGCTGTCCTCATGTTCAGGGTGCTCCTTACTCAAACGAAGGTCCGTTGGTCGGAGGTCCATACGTCGCTACCAGGGGTGCGTGTCCGGTTTCGACGAGAGGAGTCCGCTTTCATGACCAGCCACCAGAGGAGGCATGTACATCAGCTTAGGGAAACGGGAGGTGTAGTGGCAATGACCAAAGGGTGTATTCACACGGCGGCCACGCGGCGCGCATCGAGATTCGGCATGGCGCGTTGCCCGATGATTGGCCGGCGCGATCGACATCAGAGCACGCCAAGCTCACGGGCGAGACTCACGGCCTGTACCCGGTTGAGGACATTGAGCTTGCCGTAGATATTGCTTATGTGCTTCTTTACCGTGGGTTCGGAGATGAACAGTTCATGGGCGATACTGCGATTCGAACGCCCCGCCGCCACGAGACGCAGGACATCCAGCTCGCGAGGACTGAGCGCGTCCAACTGTGGCTGGCGCGCGAGCGACAATCCGACTGCTTGTGCATCGAAGGATCGACGGACAGTTTGGGCATAGTGCCGGTGCGTATGATCGCGAATCAACGGGTGATTGAACAGGCCGGCAATCGCGGGTCCCTCATCGAGGAATGAGCGGAGGAAGCCGCCAGGCGCCCCGAGATCCAATGCGGTGGCCAAAGCCTCGGCCGCCTCACCCGTCCTGTCCAGCCGGTTGAGAAGTCCGGCCCGCATCGCGAATAACCTGACCAGGTCTCCAGTCCGTCGCCTTTCCTTCGAGGCCGCGATGGTCTCGTCAAGGAACGCCAGCGCACGCGGCAGGTCACCTTGCGCCGCGAACAGCCGAATGGCGGCCAGCGCGGGATACGGCTGGTTGAACTCGCGGGCCCAGGCAAGCGCCAGGTTCGCGCTCGAGAGCCAACGTTCGGCAAGGATCTGCTGCCCCGTGGCGACCCACATCATCGCCTGCAACGCTTCGGCCCGTTGGGCGAAGTTGAGGTTGCCGAGCGATTTCGCTTCCTCCCGGGCCTCTTCGGCGGTTTGCTGGGCGGCGGCGGTATCGCCACGCGCCCACTCCACCATGGCCTTTGTGATATGCACCGGTGGAATCCATTGAGTGGCGGCTGTAACCGCCGCGACCTCGAGTGCTCTGGCCAGAGCTTCATCGGCAAGGTCCAGTTCGTTCCGCTCCAGGTGAAGGCTCGCCAGGAACCAGAACACCTGGGTGTCTCCCGCGTGTATGGCCAGAACGGTATTCGCGCGCAGTTGGGTTAACAAGGTGAATGCGTCATCGAGCATTCCGCGTTGGCAGAGCCAGTCCGCGTAGCGAACCTCGCCACGATTCCGCATCCACTGATGACTTTCGGATCCAGTAATCTGACGCACTTCGCTGAACGTGCTTTCAGCCTCCTTGTGCCTACCAAGGAAATACAGCGCGGACGCCTTGAATACCAGGGCATGGAGTTTCACGGAGCCGAAGTCATCCGGAGTGAGTGCTATCGCTTGCTCGGCATGGCCAAGTATGCTGTCAACCTCTCCCGCCGCATAGCTGGTTTGCATCCGCATGGTGTGTTCCCGGGCTGAGTACGTGGCATCCGGATCGGTGCGATCGATGAGCGCCAGATCGGCGGCGGATTCGCTAAAGTTTCCGGTGATGGCCCGGCCCCACAGAAGGAGCTGCCGGAGTTCCGGGTCGGCGAGAACGACGTCAACCGGTAGCAAATCCAGCCAGGAACGCAAGGAAAAGGTGCGGCCGAGCATGGTGAGTGACGTATCCATGCGTTTGATTGCCATGATCGCTATGTCCCAGCGTTGGGAAGCAACCGCGTGAAGCAGCGCCTGCTCCAACGCTCCGTGATCGGCGAGCCATGTGGCCGCCCTGGTATGGATGGCAGCTATTTCACTCGCGTGGATCTCGTCCACGAGTCTTCGTTGAAGGGCCTCGGCAAACAGGTGGTGGTACCGAAGCCATTGCTTTTTAGGACCATGCGACGCCACGAACAGGCCCCGCTCGCGGATATCGCGCAGGAGGAAGGTGCTTCGGTCCGTTTCGAATACGTAATCGCATAGTTCCGGGCTAAGGAAGGGAAGGATCGAGCTACGCAGCAGGAAGGAACGGAGCTTGGGACGCAAACGCGAGACTACCTCTTCAACCAGATAGTCGTCTATTTCGCGGACCCCACCCTCGAAGGTAGCGACAATGTGGTCGATCCTCGCCGTTTCCTGTCCCCGGAGCGAGAGCCGCACGAGCTGCAACCCCGCGACCCACCCCTCGGTTCGGGTGGCGAGCGTCACCCATTGTTGTTCGTCAACCTCCGTAATACCGGACGCGGATCGGAACGCCAGCGATTCATCGTACGAGAACTCCAGATCGGAGGCCTCGATCTGCTGGAGGGCATCGCGAGCCCGTTGCCTTCCCAGCGGCAGCCTGGGTATCGAGCGGCTGATGACGATAAGATGCGCCTGCGGCGGCAGGTGGTTGATGAGGAAGGTGACGGCGCGCAGGATGTCCCGGTTGACGATCGCATCGAAGTCGTCCAACACCAGGCAAAAATGACGGGTGGTAAGGGTCATCGCCTGGATGACCACTTCCACGGTTGCCTGCAATTCCTGCAGCATGCGGGGGTTGTCCAGCACATGCTGGAAGGAGTCGGGGTCCGCCTCCATCATCGCTGTAATCAGGTAGGAAAGGAATCGTGAGGGAGCGTTGTCTTCCGCCCCAAGTGTGATCCACGCCACGGGATGTGCGGTGGATCTCGCCCATTGGGCGACGGTGGTGGTTTTGCCATACCCGGCGGGAGCCGTAACCACGGTCAGCGGCACACTGACCGATCGCTCTAGCATGGCGAGCAACTGGGAACGTTCGACGAGCGACTTTGAGAGACGTGGAATGCTGAGCTTGGCGTCGAGCACTTGCAGGGGATAGTGTGTACTACTCAATGGGGCAATCAGTTTGGTGTCAGCCAAGAGAATACCTTCCCTCCAGTCGTTACATGGATGATACACTTGCGTGACTTCCCGGGTAAACCCTAAGAGCCCCCAAATACACCCAGACATACATGGTTCATGGGTCTCACTCGATACCTCTGGGAATCCCTGCAAGGCATGGCAAGCAGGACCCCGGGTTCTTGCACTCAAAAACCGAATGAGTTCGGACTTTATTTGCAAAAGCACGCCCACTCCCGCGGCGCGGCCTGGAGCGTGGGCAGATCCCAATCTTCCTCGTGGCACTCCGAGAGCTCACGCCGGCCCGTCCCGTTGAGCCGCTCCACCCGGCCGATCATCAAGGCATTGAGGATGATCCCCCGGCGGCGGTCCACTGGTGCTTACGGGTCCGCCTGGGGCGACGGGTGCGGTGTTCGAGGCTGGTCAGGTCATCGGACAGGTACCGGCGGCGCCACCGGGAGATCGTGGAGATCGGCGCCCCAAACGACACCGCCCCGGATTTCCGGTTGGCCTGGTGAGGGCGTTGGGCAGGTACCGCTGGACCGATCGAGGCGCCCGGCCGACGACGGACGTGTCGCCCATCCCGGCCTGACGCAGTCGTCGCCGGTTTGGTTCCTGGGCGATCCGCGGGATCGGGCGGATGCGGTCCATGGCCATGCCTGGCCATGAGGGAATCTTCTGGGTCTTGGGCGAGCCAGCATCGCCAGGATACCCGGGACGATCCCCCCAGTATCCTCAATCCTGGCTTCTCGCGTGCTTCTGAACCTCCACGGTTCCGGCATTGTCGAGGGGGATAAAAGTTCCTTGCACTACCCGCCTGCCATCATGCTGGAGTCCCCCGTCCACCGAATACACCTTTGGACGCATGACGGTACGACCACAACGAGCCTAATGTGAACTAGCCGATAGGGGGATGTCGCGATGGCCTTGACGATCGGCGATGCCCACCCGCTCTGAAAGGAGATTCGGTATGTTGCAACGGCGTTCGCGATCAGCGGATATTGCTCCACCCAGTGCAATCGAACACGAATCATCAGGAGCCGGACTGGGACTGGATGGTCAGGAAGGTGCACGGCACTACCGAATGGTGCAACAACTTGCGGCTATTGGTGACGACTTTTTCATCCAGGACGATCAGGGCGAGAAGCTGTTCAAGGTCGACGGCAAAGCCTTGCGGGTGCAAGACACGTTAATCATTCGCGACATGGATGGGAACGTACTCTGCAGAATCCAGCAACGGCTCATGCGAGTTAGGGACACCTTCGAGGTAGAAGGTCCAGATGGTGAAAAGTTGGTCTACGTGAAGAAGGCGATGGTTTCCCCTCTTCGTGATCGCTTCACAATCAGGATTGGCAAAGGCCCTGACCTCAGTGTCCAGGGAAACGTTCTCGACCATGAGTATCGAATCTCCAACGACCGTCGAACCGTGGCCGCCGTCTCGAAAAAATGGTTTCGCGCTCGCGACAGCTACGGCGTGGAAATTGCACCTGGCCAAAACGACGTCGCGATCCTTGCCGCCACGGTGTGCATCGATCAAATGGTCAATCCAGCAAGGTAGCAGTGGCGTCCACGTACGTTGAACACGTGACTATTGAAAGGTGGAGAAGTCCATGATTTACGGCCCCATGCAGCTTGTGGTGATGACGTTCGAGGAACCGAACTTTCCGTTGGATCTCCGGAACCAGTTGGCGGTCGTTCGGGAACAGGGTTTGGTTCGCCTGATCGATGCGGTTTTCGTTTCGAAGGATGACCAGGGCGATCTCTTGGTGCTTGAAGGTAGCGACCTGGTGCCGGAAGAAGTGGAGTTCATTGGCGTCATGGCAGGCGCCTTATTCGGCTACGGAGCGGCGGGAACCGCCGGAATCGAGGCCGGAATGGAGGAAGGACTCGAGGCGTCTGACCATGGGGTGTTCGGACTGGATGACGATGACCTGCTCGAAATCGCCGACCGGATCCCGGTCGGATCGTCGGCATTGTTCCTGTTGCTCGAGCACGTCTGGGCTCTAGGTGTCAAGGACGCGGTGGAGAGCAGTCAGGGAACGGTGGTTGCCAACGGATTCATTACGCCAGCCACGCTGGTCGCGATGGGGGCCAACGCCGCGAGCGGGGGCTAGCTCGAATGTGGCCGGAGTTCGCCGCCGTACGTTTGGCACGTTCCGAGCGTGAGGGGAGTGGTCCACCTGGGTCCATTCATAAGCGTCCTGTCCAGGCTACGGGAAGTCGATTGGGACACGTCAGCGCTCAATGACCGCCAAGCGTTCGTGCTCCCTGGTCTGGCTGATCGTGATCGTCGCGCGGGAGGATTGATCAATGTCATGGGTGCAATGGATGGCGTGGTTCATGCTGTTCATGTTCTACATTGCGTGCCTCTTCACGGTGTGCCGGCTCACATTCCAAAAAGGGTATACAGTTCTCGGGATCGTTGGGATCTTCCTCCCATTCCTGTGGCTGATCGGGGCTGTTCTCCCCGCCAAGCCCGGCTCGAGGTACGAGATCTCGATGCAGACGGCTCAGCAGCTACAGGCACAACAGTATGTACGGTAGGCCATCACCGCTTCGCTCACGCTCCCGGGCCGACGCTCATCGGCGGGGCCAATCGACAAGGCGCTAGCGGCGTCACCAACTTGCCACCCCATGATGACCTCTGGGGGAGGCTCTGAAAGGAATTCCCATGTCTGATGCAAGCATTGTCAAGGAACTCGACGACATTAGCGCCCTGTTTGTCCAGACCGCGCACTCGGTGGAAGCAACGGACGGAGGCATTGTCCTTCGCCGTGTGACTCCGTCCACCATCTATTTCAGCGATCGCCCCCAGCGGGTAGTGGGTCATCTCGATACGTCCGAGTTCGTGGGCTTTTGGGACGAGGGTGAAGACAGTTTCGCCGACGATCCACCCAATGCCGTCCTCGCCTTCGTCGGCGAGGGTGATGAAGTTCCACAGGAAGTGGTGGTCACGATCGCCGATCCGGTGCTCGATGGTGACCACCTGAGCTACTCCGCAACGGTGCTGGATGGAGTTCTCCCACAGCATGGTGGCGCCTGCTCGCTCTTTATCGATCCATTTGGTCGACCGCTTTCGCCGGTATCGGCGGCAGGCATCCACCGTCGTCACAGGCGTCGTGACCGGCGAGACGATCGCCGGGATGACCGGCGCGATCGCCGGGATGATCGGAGAGACCGGGATTAGGGTGCGGAACTAGCCGTCGGACGTGGGCCGCCAACCCGATCGTGGATGCACCGTCTGACGCCGGGAACATGGTCCCCGCCTTGATGACATTCGAGCCACCACAGGCCAGCGCACACCGTTCTGGCCTGTGGTGGCGTCTCCCAGACGAGTCGACAATCGGGATCGGCCAGCGCTGAGTGAGTGGCCTGCATGGCCTGGGCGGACCAGCATGGCCTGGGCGATCTCTCCACCAGCAGATTGAGTCACAAACCCAGTCCATAGCGAGATGAGCCCAAAGAATTCGATGACAACACGTCATCGAGATGTCGCGCTGATCCCATGCCCTCAAGCGTCAATTTGCGTGTAACGGGCCGCTTCGCTCGTCATGCGCAACGGCGACTCTACCCGAGATGAAAAATCGCTAGCGCCACGAGAGGCATGGGTGTAGCTCATGCCTGGTTCGAAGTGGAGTGTGGCGGATAGTGGGGGCAAGCGGTGGGCGAAATCACGGAGAATGTTTCAGCTCGTCACGAAGTGAACCAATCGGTGCAATCCTCTCCACCCCCCAGTTCACCGGCGGGTGGGGCGACACTCCAGGAGAGATGGACAGAGTCGATCTCGGTGTTCCTGCTTGCGATTGCGTCAGTGACCGCCGCCTGGTGCGGCTACCAGGCCAACATGTGGGGGGGAGTGCAGGCCGCGAGCTACGCGGAGGCCAGCCTGCTGCGTGTGGAGTCGATACATGCCAGTGACCGGGCCTTTCAACTCACCCAGGTCGACATCGCGGTGTTCCTTCAATGGGTTGATGCGAGTCGACAGGACGATCAGGCCCTGGCTGATTTCTATGAATCCAGGTTCTCGACCGAGCTGGGTCCGGCGTTCGATGCATGGATGGCCGCCGATCCTTTTGTGAATCCGGGTGCCCCCAATTCGCCATTTGCCATGGCCGAGTATGCGCAGCCGGGCCTGGAAGAAGCCCGTCAGTTGGAAATCCAGGCGGCCGAACTGTTTGACATTGGTCAATCCGCCAACGTCATGAGTGGCGATTACGTCCTTACCACCATGATTCTTGCCACCGCCCTGTTCTTTCTTGCGGTATCGACCCGACTGAACTGGATTTGGGCCCAGATTGGCCTGACAGGGATAGCCTGCGTGACGCTGGTTCTGTCCCTGATCTACATCTCATCGCTGAGCGTGGCGAGCTAGGCGGGTTAGGTCAGGCCGGCGGCATGGCGCCCTCGGCCTCATGCCGCCGGACGGCGTCTCCCCTTCCCCATGTTCACCGCTCCCAGGATCAATCGAAGTCCAATGCCAAGCAACACCAGGTTGACCAGTATCTGCCCGCTTACCACAATCCGCGCGGGTTGTGTCACGGGAGCTATGTCCCCGAATCCCACGGTCGAAAACACCGTGATCGCGAAGTAGAGGGCATCCGACCGAGTCAGATCCTCCGAGAAAGCCGATGCATTCGCCTGGGACATGAGTGTATACGTCGCGGCGGGGACCAGGATCACAAGTGGAAAGACGACGGCCAGCAATTCCACCGCCCGCAATCCAGGAGTTGGCGAGTGCGCGATGGAGCGTAGCTGCCACGTCATGGCCAGAACCAGAAGCACCAGAATGCAGGCGAGGAGCAAGAGACTTGGTGCGCCATCCACGCGGCTGAGCGGCATGATGTAGTAGAGCGTGACCAGAAGAACGACCGATATCACCGCCCGGAGGAGCACGCGAAGTGCATTCCTCCGGATCTCAGTAGACGACAGGGACTCCATCTCGCCTTCCTTCCTGGCCGCGCCACGTTTGATTGGCAACCGGGCTGCATTCATCGGCTGCCTCACGCCAGGCCCCGACCGGCGCGGGAGTGCCGGCGGCGGCCATCACGGGACCAATGATCAACTGAGCGCCAAAGCCAACCCGAGGCAGGAATCTCGCGGCTTGTTTCCCGCCGCACACCGGACGTATAAGGCTCATGCTCTACTCCGCGAGTTTGGGGACAGGCGATTCAAACGGAATCCGGTTTGTCACCCGTGATACGCGTTGCGATATGTGGTTGGGTAGGGGCAGCCACACGCTCGCCTTCGGCTCGCTGGGCTGCCCTGTCACTATCCGGATTCCGTATCAGTCCCCAAGCCCGGCGCCTTCCAGCGGCGCTGCTGGTTTGATGTAAGGCAATCGCACGGCCCTGAATGAGATCGCCAAGCCAATCGCGGCCGCCAGGAGGGGCACGATCAGGGCCACCTGGAGCGCGCGGGGCCGAGCGTCCGTATTGATACGAATGATCTCGTCCTCTTTTTCCTGCGGAACATCGGTGATCAGTTCACCGAGCTGGGTGTTGCTCATGACCTGAGCGTCATCCTCCAGTACAGCGGCGACTTGCTGTTGTTCTGAAGGAGTCAGCACCGTGCTGTCTTCCGCCATGGTGGTAAACAGGAATGACAGCGATGCCAGCATGATTGCGCCAGCAAAAGCCAGGCCGAACGAGAGGCCGAAGTTGCCCGCAGCGGAGTTGACCCCGGCGGCCTCGCTGACTCGCTCCTCCGATATTGGCGCGAGCGTGAAATTACTGAGTTGCGATACCAGCATGCCCAAACCCGACCCGGCAAGCATCAAGGGGATGGTCAGATCCCAGCCGGAATCCGCCCTCGGTACAACCAGGATCAACAGAGCCATGCCAATGGTGACGAGGGCAAATCCGAACCTGATGATGCTGGTTGGCCGGCGCTTTCCGGCTCGTTTACTGGCAAGCATTGCAATAGCGAACATGGTCAACGAAAGTGGCGCAAGCGAAAGACCGGCTTCCATGGCATCGTATTCCAACACCATTTGGAGGAAAAGCGGGAGCGCGATCATGGAGCCACCAAGGACGATTTGCTGAAGCATTTCCTGCGACACGCCGCACCGGAAGTGTGGAGACTTGAACAGGTCGGGGTCGAGGAGCGTCAATCCTTCTCGGCGCTTCTGCCGGACCAGCCACCATGCAAGTGCCGCCAACGCCAGCACGCCGGTGACGATGAACGCACCCACCGATTCCCCGCCTTCCTGCCAGACAAGGATGCCAAGCACGACGCCACCCATCCCTAGCACGGAAAAGATCGCCCCAACCGCGTCGATGCCGCGCTGTCCCGTGTAGGGCACGTTCTTGATTTGTCGTACACCAGAGAGCACGATCGCGATGATGACGATTTCCATCAGAAAGCCGACGCGCCATGATAGATAGGTCGTAATGAATCCGCCAAGGAGTGGACCAACCGCGGCCGCGATGGCGGCGGCGGCGCCAACGAGCCCGTAGACCTTTGCCTGCGCCTTGCCCGTAAAGTTTCCGTGAATCAGGGACTGCATGGCGGGCAGGAGGAGCGATGCGCCCAACCCGCCGATAATGGCCCAAAAGACGATGATGGGCAGCACGCTCTGAGTCAGCGTCATTGCCAGGGCGCCGAGCGCATAGGCGACCAGCCCCAGGATAAAGGCGCGCTTCCGGCCGATCAAATCGCCGACCTTGCTGTTGATCAGGATGAATGCGGCCGATACCAGCGCTTCCAGCGCGATGGCCGACTGGACGCTACTCACCGTTGTGTCCAGATCCCTGACCACCGCCGAAATCGACACGTTCATCATGGAAGTGTCGACAACCAGCACGAACATGGCCATCGCCAGCAGGAAGCCAAGACGCATATTCCCCGATTCCTCATTAGGCGGACTGGTGACCGCGGTTTCAGTTCCCATCGGAGAACTCCTCCTTGACATGCCAGCCCGTCACGGCCTCGGCGAGTGCGGCATGATCGCGTTCGATCTGATCGGAGTGGGCATGGACGAGGTCCAATGCAAGCTTGCGTTGGGTAGTGGCAAATGGAGCAAAGTTGGAACGGTGCGCGTTGTCACTGACCAGAACAACGAGCCCGGCGGCTGGGATCGCCGCCAGGTTGCGCGCCAACACGTTCCGCGAGCCTGGCGGGTGGGCCAACGGCGAGTCAAGCATCTGGCCGTAGCCGGTAGGCGGAGATCCTGCTGGGGCGCTTGATAGGGTCCCGGTAACTTACCCACCTGGTTCTGGTCCGTCAACCGGCGGCCACCTCTCGGCATGGAATGGTCGCGGCGCATTTGCCAAGAGGGTCCTGCCCTCCGCCCTCCGGACATCCATATGAGAAGCTGAATGTGCGCCTCTTTCGCTGGCGTTTGCCACTCCAACTCTTGCTCTACCCGCTGGCCCCACAGCCATAGCTTCCAGCCTCCATGGAAATCGAAAAGTGCCTCGATCAGCAAGGAGAAAGCAGGTGGCGCGGCTTCCAGCGGCTCACTCAGGACGATCGCGGTGCGCAGCTCGCTCCACACCTTGAGTTCAGCCTAGGAGTCGTCAGGGCGTAGTCACAGGGGGCAAAGGGAGTATTTCCCGGCGCGGCGCCACTGGCCCGGCACATCTGGTGGTCCCGTCCCCTTGATCGGATTGTGTGACCACCCTTCTAAATGTGACCGCATCACGTCGTCGCCGGGATGACGCTTTCGGAGGCGCTCCG
>CAZUPA010000053.1:16018-19783 GCA_964622205.1 uncultured Sphaerobacteraceae bacterium | reverse complement strand
CCGACGTCCTCGCGGCGGTCGAGGATGCGGGTTACACGGCACAGGCCGCCTAACTTCCCCTCTCCCGATTACATCGCACACGAACGAACGAGGCGGTCCCGCATTGGGACCGCCTCGTTCGTATGTCGCCTCTATGAATGGTCGTATTTGGAAGGATCCTATTCCTCGCCGGTCGCCTTGCCAATGAGCCGGTTCCACATCTCGTAATCAGTCGTCTTGTGGGCCACGAGCCGCTGCGATGGCTCGGCCTGCTGGCCGCCCACGGCCTTGAATGGTCCTCGCGAGCGACTGGAGAAATCGGGCAGCTTGTTGACGACATCCTTCGCGGCGCTGGCGGTCTCGGTCGCCTCCGTTTGCGCCTGGCGAATCGAGTCCGGCGTCTCCGGGGCGAGGTCCTCGGCGAAGGTCTCGTCTTCAGGCTCTGGGCCAGTCGGATTGGTCAGGTCCTCGCGGCGCACGTCGTGGGTCTGGGCGTGTCGCGCCAGGGATTGTTCTTCCCCTCGACAACCCAAAGGAGGAAGTACGTTACCTTCGAAAGGAGTAATTGTTGTCGACGAACGACTGTAGCGGAGCCATTCGCATGGATCATTCAGACCTTCGAGCAATCGTTGACCTCTTGCCACGCTATGCTTTCAGCCGCCGCGCTGGTTGGTCGCCCGCCAGTCTGACTACTGACGGCATTTCTCTCAATGACTACCTGCTTCTACGACGAGCCGCGATCGAGCGTCGCGACGAGCCGGTTTCCCTTGAAGAGTTGAGGGCGCATGCGCTCGACCCCTATGGCACCAACGATCCATTGCTCGACCGCCTACCATTGCTCGTCGAAGCCGGGCTGCTTTATCAGGTAGAGAGCACCTACAGTCTCACATCCAGTGGAAACAACCTGTTGGCAATCGGAGAGCGGCAAGCCAATGACTTCGCGAGCCAGCGTATCCAACTTCCAGAATCCGACCTCGCGCGTTTGGCATGGACCCTGGATGATGTCGTTAGGCGCCTGCATGCATCACCAGAACCGGCGACAAAACACCATCAGGACCGCGTCCCGAATCTACGGCGTTTCGACCCGCGCACCACTCCGTCAGTCGTTCTCGAATACGCCCTCTATGCCATGCAACGCGCTCGTGACGACGCATACATTTCCGCCTGGACCGCCGCGGGATTTCAGGGACCGTCAATCGAGGTGCTCAGCCGGGTATGGACTGGCGAAGCCTCAACCATGAAAGAACTCTTGGAGATAACCAGCCATAGGCTGCGATCCACGGACGTTCCACCCATCGTTAGTGGACTTCTGAGACAGGGGTACATCGAGAGCGATGGGATACATGTATGGATGACCAATCACGGTCGTCGTATCCGGGATCAGGTCGAGCACGAAACTGACCGCATCTATTTTGCTCCCTGGCCCACCATGGATAGTGCCTGGATCCGTGATCGTCTGACAGTGCTAACCAATGCCATGCCGTCTGGATCGACTCTTTCCTGATCACCGACACGCCGCTTGATGCAAACCCTCCTGGCATTTCGTTTCTTCCAGGCCTGGCTGGAAGGTCTGGTATCATGCGCCCCTGTTATTGGTTCGGGCAACAACCCACGGGGAGGCACGGTGGCGGCAATCGAGGTGTCCAACCTGAAACGCGAGTTCCGGCAGGCGAAGCGGTTCGACGGCCCCTTGGGCGCGATCCGCACGCTGCTGACCCGCGAATACACCACCAGGACCGCGCTCAACGACATCACCTTCTCGGTCGGAGCCGGGGAATCGGTCGCCTATCTTGGCCCGAACGGCGCCGGGAAGTCCACCACCATCAAGCTGCTCACCGGCATCCTCGTGCCCACCTCGGGATCGGTGCGGGTGCTGGACAACCAACCGCACACCCATCGCCAGCAAAACGCCCAGCGGATCGGCGTGGTCTTCGGCCAGCGCAGCCAGCTCTGGTGGGACCTCCCGCTGATGGAGTCGTTCGACCTCCACCGCCGCATCTACCGGATCGAGCCCGAACGCTTCCAGCGTAACCTCGCCTTCTGCGAGGAGGTGCTGCGGATGGAGGCGTTCATCCAAACGCCCGTTCGCCAGCTCAGCCTCGGCCAGCGGATGCGCGGCGAGTTGGCGATGGCGCTGCTGCATGAACCGGACGTGCTCTTCCTCGACGAGCCGACCATCGGGCTCGATGTGCTGGCGAAGGACCGGATTCGCGAGTTCCTGAAGCTGGTCAACACCGAGCGCGGCGTCACCATCATCCTCACCACCCACGACCTGCGCGACATCGAGGAACTCTGCGAGCGCATTCTGGTGGTGAACCTCGGAAACCTCGTCTACGACGGGCGGATCGACGCGTTGCGCCAGCGGATGGGCAGCGAGCGCTCGATCGTCGTCGAGTTCAGCGACGATCCCGGTCCGGTCGAGATCCCGCACGCCACGCTGGTGGAGGATCGCGGCATCCGCAAGACCTACGCCTTCGACCGGGCGGAAATCCCGGCGCTGGACCTCGTCTCCTCCCTCCCGCGAACGCTCCCCATCGCCGACATCTCGTTCATGGAACCCGATATCGAGGAGATCATCCGCCGCCTCTACCAGTCGATGGACGCCGACCGGCCCGAGCAGGAAGAAATCGACACCTGGACGCGCGGGCAAGTCGTCACCCAATGAGCCTCTACCTGGCCATGGTCGGCAAGTCGTTCCGCAAGCATCTCGCCTACCGCTCGGAAGTGTGGGTGCGGATCGTGATCGGCGTGGTGTGGGTCGGCATCCAGGTCGCGATCTGGACCTCGCTGATAGGCTCCGGCGAGGTCGACGGCATCACCCTGCCGGACATGATCACCTACGCCATCCTCAACACCGTCATCGCATTGGCGATGATGGACAGGTCGCTGGCCGAACTGGACCAGCGCATCCGATCCGGCGATGTGGCGGTGGACCTGATCAAGCCCTACCACTACCCACTCTCGCTGGTGGCGGATGGCCTTGGACGGTCGCTGTTCTCGGCGCTCTTCTCCGTGCTGCCGACGCTGATGATCGCGACGTTGTTCTTCGGGTTCCAGCCTCCCGCCTCGGCGGCGAGCGGCTTCGCCTTCGCCGTGGCCTTCCTGCTGGCGCTGGCGGTGTCGTTCGCGCTGGCCTGCCTGGTCGGCATGCTGGGCTTCTACTTCCTGGCGACGTTCCACTTTCAATGGGCGCTCGGCGCGTTGCGCACGCTGTTCGCCGGAACCATGGTGCCACTCTGGTTCTATCCCGATGGGCTGCAAACCCTTGCCCGGGCACTGCCGTTCCAGTTCCTGGCGTTCATCCCGGCCTCGATGTGGATGGGCCGGATGCCGAACGGCGAGATGGCGCTCAACCTGCTGTTCGGGCTGGCCTGGGCCGCCGCGCTCCTGGGCCTGGCGTGGTGGATGTGGTCGCGCATCGTCACCCGCCTCGTGGTGCAGGGAGGCTGAGCGAATGACCGCCGGGCTGTTTTGGCACTACATGCGCCTGCGAATGCGGGAGCGAATGGAATATCGTGGTGCCTTCCTGATCGGCCTGCTCGCCCAGGGTCTGGCCTATGTCGCCGAGTTCACGGTGATCTGGGTGCTGGTCCACCGGTTCGGCACGCTGGGTGGCTGGAACTGGGAGGAAGTGGCCTTCCTCTACGCGCTGAACCTGATGAGCTACGCGATCGGCGCGGCCTTCACCTACAGCCAGACCGAACTGGAGGGCATGGTGCAAAAGGGCACCTTCGACGGTCTCCTGGTGAAGCCTGTCAATCCGTACATGACGCTGGCGGCGCAGCA
>CAZUPA010000053.1:4679-15918 GCA_964622205.1 uncultured Sphaerobacteraceae bacterium | reverse complement strand
TCGACGGTCTCCTGGTGAAGCCTGTCAATCCGTACATGACGCTGGCGGCGCAGCAATTCAACATCGGTTACATCGGCCACATCGTGGTCTCGGGCGCGATCCTGGTCTGGGCCATCGGTAACCTGGACATCGCCTGGTCCCTCGCCAACGCGCTGTTCCTCGCGCTGGCGCTGATCGGGGCCAGCCTGCTGCAGGCGGCGGTGCTGACGCTGCTCGGGGCCTGGTCGTTCACGTTCATCCGGGCGACGTTCCTGTTTGGGTTCGCGGGCACGCTGCGAACCTTCATCACCTATCCGATCACAATCTACTCCGCCGCGATCCAGGTGATCCTGACCGTGGCGATACCGTTCGCCTTCGTCAACTTCTACCCGGCGGCGGTGATCCTGGACAAGGACGGCCAGCTCTTTCCCGGCTGGATCGGCTGGCTTACGCCCCTGGTGGGAACCCTCTGCTTCCTCGGCGCGTACCAGGTGTGGATGCGCGGCGTGAACCGCTACCAGGGCGCCGGCGGGTAAACACCACGCCCATTGGCTAGATCGAGCCCTGCCCACGACATCCGGCCCTGCATGACCCTGAATGGAGAGAATCTTGCTCTCAAGAACCCTCTTTCGCCTCGCCCGCAACGACTTCACTGGCTCGATCGTCCGCTGGGTGTTCGCGCACGCCGCCTGGATGCTTCCGGTCCGGAAAGTGGCGACGACACCAACGGTCATCGCCTTCCACCATCCACGGCCCTCATGGGAGACGCATATCCTGCTCGTGCCGAAGAGCGGGATACCCAGCCTGCTGGCACTCGACGAGGCCCACGAACCCATCGTCCTCGACCTTCTGCGCCTGGCGGACCGGATCGCCCGCGACCTCGCCGTGGCTGGCCCGGAGCATCGTCCACTCTCCCTGATCGTCAACGGCGGCGCGTACCAGGATGTGGGACAACTCCATTTCCACCTTGTTGCTGGAGCAACTGTCCAGCAATACGTTCGTCCGGCGGCAATCCCGCCTGACCTGCTGATCAGATCGGCGTCCATACAGGCGTTCGATCACCCGACCCCGATCCGGGAAACACACGTGGTGCTCAGGCCATTGCCTGATCCGCCTGATGAACACCAGTCAAAGCTCATGACCGAATCACGGGTTCACGCCCTTGTCGCGACCACCCGGAGACTGGTCCAGCAGCGGAACCTGGCTCCCACGGGATTCTCCCTCATCGCTGGAGAGGTCGAAGGCAAGCTGGATTACTCGTGCTTCCATCTCGTATCCGGCAAGCACCTGTGATTGGCGGCTCCTTGAGTGAAGCCGCGGTGATTCATCATCCGTCAATTCCGGACTTCCTCCAATGGATCGTTCCGTGATTTGACCTGTCGCGGTTCGCTCGCTATGCTGGGGCACGTTGAGGGGCGAAACCCGCCCCGCGTTCGGCACGATTCACACCCCTGGAGGCCCGATCCAATGACCGCTACCACAACCCCACGCGCGTGCTGGACGAGCCTTTTCCCCGTCTCCGGATAACGCATCCGCGTCTCGCCCAGCGGATTCCAGCCTTGGCTGGCCGTTCCCGGCCCTGACGCATCCCGGCAACACGGGAACCTCCTCCACCATGCGCATCGAACCGTCACCCAGCGGCGCCCGCCGCTGGGACGTTGTCGTGCCGCATGCACCCTGGAGTAACGTCTCCCGTGTCATCCTCCTTCCGGGCCCTTGGCCGCTACTGGCGGCTGCTGGGCCACTACCTCCGGCCTCACCGCCGCGATGTCATCCTGCTGGCCATGAGCCTCTTCGCCTCGATCGGCGTGCAGGTCGCCACGCCGTTGATCGCCGGCCGGTTCATCAACGAAGCGACCTCCGGCGGCCAAATGCGGACGTTGGTCAACCTCGCCGTGCTGACCATCGCCCTCGCTCTCGCCGGTCAGGGGCTGGCCGTGACCGAAACCTGGTTCGCCGAGCGCGTGAGCTGGGAGGCCACCAACAGCCTGCGTATCGACCTCGTCTCCCATCTGCTGCGGCTCGACGCCCACTACCACGGCGCCCACGGCCAGGGCGAACTGATCGAGCGCGTCGATGGCGATGTCGCCACCCTTGCCCGGTTCTTCTCCCGCTTCGTCATCTCCATCGTGGGCAACCTGATCCTTCTCCTGGCCGTGCTTGGCCTGCTGCTGGCCCTCGACTGGCGGATCGGACTCGGGCTGGCCGCGTTCGTGGCCACCGGCATGGCCGCCATGCTGAAAATCCGGGCCTCGTCCACCCACCAGTGGTCGGCCGAGCGCCAGGGCAGCGCCGATTTCTACAGCTTCCTCGGCGAATACCTGGCCGGGCTGGAAGACATCCGCTCCAGCGGCGCCGGGGCGTTCGTGATGCGCCGCTGCGCCGAAGCCATGCGTAGCTGGCTGGTGGTAATCCGCAAGGCCCAGATGCGAGGGTATGCGCTGGTCGCCACCAGCGAGGGCCTGTTCGGGCTCGGCATCGCCTTCGCCTTCGCGCTCAGCGCCATGCTCTACCGCGAGGGTTCGCTCACCCTCGGCGCCATCTACCTCGTCTTCCGCTACACCGACATGCTGCGACGGCCGACCGAGCAGCTGCGCAACGAAATCCAGGATCTGCAACAGGCGGATGCGAGCATCGGCCGGGTCGAGGCTCTGCTCGCCGAGCAACCACGCATCACGGACGGACCACTTGAATCGCTGCCGCCCGGCCCGCTCTCGCTGGAGGTGGACGGCGTGACCTTCGGCTATCACGACGGCTCGCCCGTGCTACGGGATGTCGCGTTCCACCTCCCGCCTGGCCGGGTGCTGGGAATCGCGGGGCGCACCGGCGGCGGCAAGACCACGCTCAGCCGCCTCATTCCCCGCTTCCTCGATCCCGGGACAGGAACGGTCCGCCTCGGCGGCGTCGATATCCGCGAGGTCCGGCTGGACGCGCTGCGCAGCCGGATCGGGCTCGTCTCGCAGGATGTCCACCTCTTCCACGCCAGCGTGCGCGACAATCTCACCCTGTTCGACGACACCGTGCCGGACGAGCGAATCGCCGCCGCGCTCGACTCCGTGGGGCTGGCGGATTGGCGAGCATCGCTGCCGGACGGCCTCGATACCGTGGTCGGAACGGGTGGCGCCGGGCTCTCGGCCGGACAGGCGCAGGTGCTGGCCTGTGCCCGCATCCTGCTGCGCGACCCTGACGTGGTGATCCTCGACGAGGCGTCGTCACGGCTCGATCCCGCCACCGAGCGGCTGCTGCATCGCGCCCTCGGTCGCTTGCTCGATGGGAGGACCGGCATCATCGTCGCCCACCGGCTGGAAACCTTCGCCTACGCCGACGACATCCTGGTCCTGGAGAACGGCGCGATTCTGGAACATGGCCCCCGCGAGGAACTAACCGCGAACCCGGACTCCCGGTTCGCCGGACTGCTCCGCGTCGCGGCCGGGGAGGTGCTGGCATGACCCGCTATCCAACCTGGCGCTACCTGGTCCAGATGATTCGGTACGCGCCCCTGCTCTGCCTGCTCCACGCCTCGCTGTGGAGCCTCATGAACCTCTCGGGCCTGCTGCCCGGCCTGATCGCGAAGTGGTTCTTCGACGATCTCACCGGCGAGGCGGACTTCCCAACCGGAACCAACGGCCTGGTGGCCATGCTGGCGCTGCTGGCGATCGGCCGGGCCCTGCTCTGGCTCGCGGCCGGTTCCGCCGAAATCACGATGCGCTTCACCATGAGCGGGCTGCTCCGCCGCAACCTGCTGCGCGGCGTGCTCGACCGCCCCGGCGCCGATGCCCTGCCCTACCCGGTCGGCGACACCATCAGCCGCTTCCGCGACGACGCCTATTCCGCCGAGGACACGCTCGACTGGACGGCGGAGTCGCTTGTTCATCTCGTCATCGCGCTCGTGGCGATTGGCGTGCTCTTCTCGATCGACGCCCGGATGACGCTGGCGGTGATGATCCCGCTGGCGATGGTCGTCTTCGTCGCCCGCCGGGCCAGCATCGCCCTCGGGCGCTACCGGGAAACCAGCA
Organism: uncultured Sphaerobacteraceae bacterium; assembly: GCA_964622205.1. GTDB lineage: Bacteria > Chloroflexota > Chloroflexia > Thermomicrobiales > UBA6265 > JACCYX01. The sequence continues at coordinate 11,923 of CAZUPA010000053.1, read as the reverse complement.
GCCAGGCCACCAGCCAGGTGACCGGCGTCATCGGCGACATCATCTCGGCGGTCCACACCGTGCAGGGCGCCGGGGCCGAAGCCCGCGCGATCGCCCACCTGGAGCGGTTGAACGGCCAGCGGCGACGGGCGATGTTGCTCGACCGGGTCGTCAGCGAGGCGCTCAATGCCGTGACCAACAACCTGGCTGGCATCGGATCTGGCCTGGTGATGTTGCTGGGCGCGAGAGGCCTGCGCGACGGCAGCCTGTCCGTCGGCGAGTTCGTGCTGTTCATCGCCTATCTGGGCTTCGTCACGGAATTCATCACCGGGTTCGGCCAGTGGCTTGCCTTCTACCGGCAGTCCGGCGTCGCCTTCGAACGGATGGGTATCCTCCTTGGCAACGCGTCCCCGGCTGCCCTGGTGGAGCATGCTCCTCTGCACCTGCGCGGACCGCTGCCGGCAGTGCCACCACCAACCCGGCAACCCGGCGACCGGCTCGACGTGGCCGAGGCGCGGAACCTCACCTGCATCCACCCGCGGTCCGGCCGGGGCATTTCCGGGGTCGACCTGACGCTGCCTCGCGGCTCGCTGACGGTGGTGACGGGACGCGTCGGCTCTGGCAAGACCACCCTCCTGCGGGCATTGCTCGGGCTGCTGCCCCGCGACGGCGGCGACATCCGGTGGAACGGGGAACAAGTGGCCGACGCCGGGGATTTCTTCGTGCCCCGCCGCGCCGCCTACACCGCCCAGGCGCCACACCTGTTCAGCGACACCGTGCGCGAGAACATCCTGCTCGGACTCCCGGAAGACCCCGCCGCGCTCGACGCCGCCATCCACGGCGCGGTGATGGAACGCGACCTGCTGGCCCTCAAAGAGGGGCTGGACACACCCGTCGGCACGCGAGGAGTGAAACTCTCCGGCGGACAGGCGCAGCGCACCGCCGCCGCCCGGATGCTGGTTCGCGAACCGGAACTGCTGGTGATCGACGACCTCTCCAGCGCGCTCGATGTCGAAACCGAGCGCACCCTGTGGGACCGGCTGATGGACAGCGGCGAGCGGACCTGCCTGGCGGTCTCCCACCGGCACACCGTCCTCCGCCGCGCCGACCACATCGTGGTGCTGAAAGACGGCGCCGTCGAAGGCGAAGGCACGCTCGACCACCTGCTCGCGACCAGCGACGAGATGCGCGCCCTGTGGGCGGAAGAATCCGATGATGAAGGAGCATGGCCCCCGTGACTGAAACGACCTACACCGACCTCGAAGTCGCCCTGCTATACGACGTACTGAATCCCTGGGGACGGGGAGACACGTTCTACCTCGACCTCGTGATGGCCGCCACCACCGTGCTCGACGTGGGCTGCGGAACCGGCGCGATCCTCAAACGGGCGCGCTCGGACGGTCACGCTGGCCGCCTCGTGGGGCTCGATCCCGACCCCGCGATGCTGGAGGTTGCCCGCCAGGAGGAGGGCATCGAATGGGTCGACGGAAAGGCGGTCGACATCGCCTGGGAGAACGCGTTCGACCTCGCGATCATGTCCGGCAACGCCTTCCAGTGCCTGGTGACGGATGACGAAATCGCCGGCTCGTTGGCCGCGATCCACCGGGCGCTCGTGCCCGGCGGGCGGTTCGCCTTCGACACGCGCAACCCGGCCGCGAAGGCCTGGCTGGAGTGGGACGCGATGGCCCCGATGGGGGTGATCGATCCGGCTGGACGCGAACTGGAGATCGACTACGACGTGCTGGACGTGTCCAACGGCGTGCTGACGCTGACCGAGAACACCTCCACCCGCGGTGGAACGCGGCTACGCACCGATCGCGGCACGCTGCGCTTCGTCGACCAGCCTACCCTCGGCGGATTCCTCGCCGGTGTGGGCTTCACGATCGAGGCCCAGTTCGGCGATTGGAATCGCACGCCGTTCACACCCACCGCCGGATCCATCATCACGATAGTACGTAAGAACTGACCATGGCCAATTCGCCATACACATGATCCGCAACGAACAGCCTGGAGACGCGCCGCATGACCAGCCCCCTTCCCATTACCATCGACGCCGCCCTCGTCCGCAACCTGATCGACACCCAGTTTCCGCAATGGGCACATTTGCCTATCGAGCCCGTCGCCACCGGTGGCTGGGACAATCGCACCTTCCACCTCGGCGACCGGATGACCGTGCGGCTGCCGAGTGCCGCCGCCTATCTCCAGCAGGTGGAGAAGGAGCAACGCTGGCTGCCGATCCTCGCTCCGCGACTCCCGCTGCCGATTCCGACTCCGCTGGCGAAAGGCCAACCTGCCGCTGGTTACCCCTGGCCGTGGTCGGTGTACGAGTGGATCGAGGGCGAGCAGGCCACGAAGGAGCGAATCGCCGACCTCACGGAGTTCGCCACCACTCTGGCGGATTTCCTCGTCGTCCTCCAGGGCATCGACGCCACCGGTGGTCCAGCGCCAGGCACGCACAACTTCCAACGAGGCGGCCCGCTCGACTTCTACGACCGTGAGACCCGCGAGGCGATCGAGAAGCTCGGCGACACCATCGACGGCGCCGCGGCGACCGGGGTATGGGAAACCGCGCTGGCCGCGACCTGGACCGGCGACCCGGTCTGGTTCCACGGCGATGTCGCCTTCGGCAACCTGCTGGTGCGGAAGGGCAGGCTGAGCGCGGTGATCGACTTCGGAACCTCCGGCGTCGGCGATCCCTCCTGCGATCTGGCGATCGCCTGGACGCTGTTTCAGGGCGAAAGTCGCGAGGCCTTCCGCGCCGCGTTACCGCTGGATGCGGGGACCTGGGCCCGGGGCCGGGGCTGGACGATCTGGAAGGCACTCATCGTCGCGGCGAACCCGGACCCGCTGGGCCATCACCCGGAAGCCGATTCCCGCCGCGTGATCGACGACGTCATCGCCGATCATCGACAGGCAGGCTAACCGCACCGCCTCCTGACCGACGGGCGCGACACACCGGTAGGAACCGGTCCGCCTGTTGACAGATTGCTCAGTCGTGCTAATATTTGCTCATGCAAGCAACGCCGGCGCGACAACGCGCCACACCTTCCATCACCGAACGGGCCCGTCGCTCCCAGATAATCGCCGCCGCGATCGACACCATCGTCGAGCTTGGCTATCCCAGGGCCTCGTTCGCCCAGATCGCGAAACGCGCTGGGCTCAGCAGCACCGGGCTCATCTCATACCACTTCTCCACCAAGCGCGCGCTCGACGCCGCGGTCGTGGCCGATATCTTCGAACGCCTGCACGATCACATGACCATCGTCATGACTGGAAAGTCCACCCCTCAAACCGCGCTGGCCGCCTATATCGAAGGCCTGGTTGGCTTCATGAAAACCGAGCCGACCGCCCTCCAGGCCATGATGAGCATCGTGCTCAATGGCGGCATGACCTACGACGGCGAATCCGAACGGAAAGCGACCTCCAGCATCGGCGACCTCCTTCGCTGGGGCCAGGCCGAGGGAGTCTTCCGCCAGTTCGACGTCCTCGTCATGGCCACCACCATCCAGCGCTCGCTGGACGGCATTCCGCTGGCGCAGGCCGCCAACCCCGATCTGGACCTCGACGTCTACGCCCGGGAACTGGTCGACCTCTTCACCGCCGCCACGAAACTCCCGGACTGACAACCGGGGAGGACCAATGCAGACATCCACCACCCAACCCACCACCCCCACGCGCCGCGCATGGCCACTCCGGCCGCGGCCGGGCCTGCTGTGGTTCGCGTTCGACCTGCTCGCGCCCACCGCCCTGCTGTACGCGATGCTCTGGCTCGGATCGAGCCTCTATGTCGCGTTCCTGGTGTCCGGCGGCGTCTCGGCGGTTACCGCCCTCGTGACCTACCGAAATGGAACGGCCAACCAGCGGTTCGCGCCCTACATGCTGGCCCTCACCATCGCCGGGTTCGCCATCTCCCTCGTTACCGGCAGCGACCGCTTCCTGCTGGCCCGCGAGAGCCTGCTTACGGCCATGGTCGCGCTCTGGTTCTTCGGCAGTCTCTGGGCCGACCGCCCGCTGGCCTACCAGTTCAGCAAGCCGCTGCTCGAAGGCCGATTCCGCCACGGACCATCGTGGGAACTGCTCTGGGAGCACGAGCCGCGCTTCCGGCACATGTGGCGGGTGATGAGCGTGCTCTGGGCGGTGGCGACGATGACCGACGCCATCCTCCGCGTGGTGATGGCCTACACGCTGCCCGTCAACGCTGTGCCGATCCTGCAACAGGTGCTGATGTTCGCCACCATGCTGGTGATGCAGCCGGTGACGTGGATCTACTTCCACAAGGCGGGCATGTGGCGCATGCTGAACCGTCCCCACCCCGCCAGCCCCGCGGCCTGATCGCAACGACCGATCACCCCTGAAAAACGTTCGATCCATCTCACGGAAGGGACCCAGATGAACACGTCGACAACGCACCAGAACGAGAACACAAGCGAAACCGCCACCCGCCCACGAGTGAAGCTTCCTCTCCTGGCGATCGAGGCCGCCCTCGCGATCAACGTGGTGATCCTCACCCTGGCCCGCCTCGCCAATGGCGAATTCCCCGTCGCCAACACCGGCGGCGACGACCAGACGGTCGGATACGTCGCGGTGATCGCCATGACTCTCCTGGTGGGGCTCGCCGCCTGGGGCCTGCTGGCGGTGCTGGAACGCACGACCTCTCAGCCGCGAACGATCTGGACCGCGATCGCCGTCGCCTGCTTCCTACTCTCGATGCTGGGAGCGCTCGGCGGCGTGGACACCGCCTCGAAGGTCGTCCTGGCGGCGCTCCACATCGGGGCGGCCATCGCGATCATCCCAATCATGCGGCGGTCCGCCTCACCGCGCACCTAATCCCCAGCCGGCAAGCAGGGAGCCCCGCCCGCATGGCTTGGGGTTCCCTGCTTGTGTCAAGCTTGATATGGATGGCTCCGAATCCCGGTTCTGCGAACTCTGGACGAGGAACACCATCAGGAACGTGATGATGGTCGTGCTGGTATTGATGACCAGTCGCCACGTCTTGGAAAAGCCGGAAAACGGCCCCGATATGGCCCAGACGACCACGAATCCGAGCGCGACGATGAACGCGAGATAGTGTCCGGAGTACATCGCCGCTTTGCGCGAAAATCCCGTGTACCACGTTGCCATGTCCCTACCCCCGGCATACGGCAAACCCCGGCGCCAACCGGCCTCGACGCATCGAGCCATCACAGCCGGATTCGTCTCGTTCCGGTCGCCAGGCGTCACTGGGATCGCGATTGTAGCAGGGAGCAAGTACGCCGGGCCTCTGGTTAATCCGCCAGCGCCGCCTCGTAGTCGCGCATCCAGCCACGGAGACGGACGATGAGGTCGCGCATCCAATCGACCGTCGCGTCCTCCGGCTCGATGTCCACCGCGCGGGCGAGCACGACGTACATGCGGAACTCGGAGAGGGCGAGGAAATCCGGCAGGAACCGGAGCAGGTCGTCTTCGAGTCCGTGCCGCTGCCGATAGCCCCGGATGAATGCCGCGACACGAGGCGAGTCCGCGTCCTCGCCTGCTCGAAGCAGATCCGTGAGCGCCTTGGCGATGTCCAGCATATGCCAGCCGTGGCCAAACTCATCGAAATCGAGAATCGCCGCCTCACCATCGTTCCAGACCAGGTTGTCGAGTTCGAGATCGGTATGAATCAGCCCGTACACATCGGGCGTGACCGGCAAGCCTCGAAGCACGGATCGCAGGCAACCGGCCTCCCGGCGAACTGGACCGGGAACCGCCACCGAACCAACTTCGACCGCTTCCAGCGCCTCCTCCCACCCTGCCTTCCGCGCGCGGAAGCGCTCCGGCGCCACCGCGAGCGCGGCATGCAGGCGACCAACGGTGTCGCCCCACTGCTCGATCTCCGCCAGCGACAGCGTGTCGAGGTCGCGAATCTCGCCATCGAGGTGGTCGAAGACGACCGCGTGAAGCGGGCCGATTGCGGTATCGACCGTGACGGCCAGGTCACCGGAGCGGGATGGAACCGGGCGAACCACAGGGATGCCTGTCTGGTAAAGCCAGGCGAGGAGGTCGAGTTCGGTCTCGATACCGCCCCTGGTGCGTTCGGACGCGGCGGCGATGCGCAGCCAGCCGGGGCGTCCCTCGCGGCTGAGCCGGTAGATGAAATTGGCACTGGAACGGAAGAAGCGAACGCTCTCTGGGTCGTGATCCCAGCGGGCGGCGAGTGAACTGGCGATCGGGCTAATGCCCGTCGCGGGATCGACGGTACGGTCAAGTGACCAGAGGGTGGTGAACCTCATCATGGGGATCGGGTCTCCGTTGCTGAACAAGGACAGTAGCACGCGTATGTGAGGAGGTGAAGCGCATACCGCCTGCCTTTCCAGCATCGAATCGATCCGATGCATGTGATACCCGGTCTGGATGAAATCAGGAATCTGGTAGCGGCGAAGTTTATCTTCGCCTGGGGTACCTGCAACAGACTTGGGTCAGAGACCCACGTGGAATCCCCGGAGCCAGTTTCCACCAGCCTCCCCAGGGCGGCAAGTGTGGGGAATTAACCCAGCGGTGAAATTGTCGACCGAAAGGGGTTGACAGCGTCCGGGTCGAAGCGTAGTATATAACCAGATGGTTATCTAACCGATTGGTAAACTACCGATGAACGACACGGACCTCGACGCCACATTCCATGCCCTCGCCGATCCCACCCGGCGGGCCATTCTCGCCCGGTTGACCGAAGGCGAGGCCACCGTCAACGAACTCGCGGCCCCATTCGACATCAGCCTCCCGGCCATTTCCCGGCACCTGAAGGTGCTGGAGCGCGCCGGACTCATCAGCCGGGGCCGCGATGCCCAATACCGCCCCTGCCGCCTCGAAACCGCCAATCTCAAGGCCGCCCAGGATTGGATCGGCCAGCACCGGGCCAACTGGGAAGAACGTTTCGACCGCCTGTCCGATTACCTGGAAACGCTCCAGGAAACCACCGCCGACACCAGCGAGCAATGATGCCACGCACGTGACCAGCGAAAGATCATGAACATGAACCGCCGCCGACCCGTCACGCCCACCTCCGCCGTAATCGACCACTATTCGACCGTTCCCTGACGTTTATCCATTACGAAAGGAGGCTCAACCGTCATCGCCAATGGATGATTATGTCGCTCATGCTCGACCCAGGCATAGAGGTCAGCCCCGCGACATTAACCAAGCCGATTCGCCTCTTCCCAGTTGGCAAGGAGGTTCCATGAACTATCGCACCGCTATCGCCAGGTCCGGCCCCAACAACACCGGCATTCCCGTTCCCGATGAGGTCGTCG
>CAZUPA010000053.1:3081-4579 GCA_964622205.1 uncultured Sphaerobacteraceae bacterium | reverse complement strand
ATCGCCAGGTCCGGCCCCAACAACACCGGCATTCCCGTTCCCGATGAGGTCGTCGAATCACTCGGCGCCGGAAAGCGGCCGCCGGTCACGGTCACCCTCAACGGAAGCTACACCTACCGCTCCACGGTCGCCACGATGGATGGCGCATTCATCGTCTCGTTCAGCAAGGAGCACCGGGAGAAGTCCGGCCTGGGTGGTGACGACGAGGTGGAGGTCGACCTCGTACTCGACACGGCCCCGCGCGAAATCGAGGTTCCCCAGGACCTCAAGGCGGCGCTGGAGGCGGAACCAGACGCACTCGCGTTCTGGAACACCCTCTCGTTCAGCGCCAAACGCGGGCACGTCGATCCGATCAACGGCGCGAAGACGCCCGAAACCCGCCAGCGACGCATCGAGAAGTCCATCGCCAAACTCCGCGAGCGCAAGAAGTAGCCTCGCTCCGCCCGTCCTCGAATGCGCATCACGTCCCGGAAAGGACACTTCGCCATGAGCACCCCACCCACCGGCCAGATCTCCGACACCGAATTCGTCATGGTCCGCGACTTCAAGGCCCCGCGCGAACTCCTGTTCAAGGCCTACACCGATCCCGGAATGGTGGCCCAATGGTGGGGCCAGCGCGCCTCCACCACCATCGTCGACCAGATGGATGTCCAGGTCGGCGGCAAATGGCGCTACATCCAGCGCGGCGACGACGGGACCGAATATGCCTTCCGTGGCGAATACCTGGAAATCGTGCCAAACGAGAAGCTCGTCACCACCTTCGAGTTCGAACCGATGCCGGGCCACATCGTTCAGGACGCGGCTGTGTTCACCGATATCGACGGTGGCGCCCGCCTGACGGTCACATCGACCTACGTGAACCCCGAGGACCTGCAGGGCATGCTTTCCAGCGGCATGGAAGCCGGCGCGAACGAGAGCTGGGACCAGCTTCAGGAGTTGGTCGAGGGCCTCACCGCCGCCTGACCCCCGTGATGAACCACGAGCGGCCGGCCCGGGCACTTCCGGGCCGGCCGTTCTTGCGTCTCCAGCGCGCACATGGCGCAATCCACAAGAAGTCACTCCACCCTCCGCTTGAGAGAATGGTTCCATCGAAGCGCGAGAGACTGGCGGGCGAGTGGGGATTCCGGGGCTGTCCCGGATGTCGCTTCCGGTGGAGCGCCAGGACGAAAGGCGAGGGGAACATGGCAACGGCACGAACACTCCAGGACGCGGCCATCTCGATCAAGGCTGGCTGGGTCATCAGCGGCTTCGTCATCCTGTTCATGGCGGTCGACGCCATCCTGCGAATCGCCAGGATGGACGCCTACGTCGAAGGCGCGGTCAAGCTCGGATATCCCGATAGCCAGGTCGTCTGGATCGGGGTCACACTCGCCATCTGCACCGTGCTCTACGCACTTCCGCGCACGTCGGTGTTCGGCGCGATCCTGCTCACCGCGTATCTCGGCGGCGCCATCGCCAGCCAGGTCCGGGTCGAGGAGATGGGGCCGGTCCTGTTCGC
>CAZUPA010000053.1:0-2981 GCA_964622205.1 uncultured Sphaerobacteraceae bacterium | reverse complement strand
ATGCGGCGTTCCGCCACCGCAAGCCAGCCGATTCCGCACTGGAGAACGACCTTGCCACCTACGACCGCCTTTGCTCCATCCCGAATCGACCAGCTACGCGCGACCATGAATGGCTTTATCGAGCGCGGTGAGATTCCCGGACTGGTAATGCTGCTCAGCCACCGGGGCGAGACCTGGGTCGAGGCCCTGGGAGCCCGCGACCTCGCATCCGGCTCCCCAATGACGATCGACACCATCTTCCGGATCGCGTCGATGTCCAAACCCGTCACGGCGGTCGCCGTCCTGATACTGGTCGAGGACGGAGCGCTGGCGCTGGACGATCCGGTCGACGAATGGCTTCCCGAACTCGCGAACAGGCGCGTGGTTCGCTCCGCCACCGGCCCGCTGGACGACACTCTGCCCGCCAACGGCCCAATCACGCCGCGGCACCTGCTGACATTCACCTTCGGCCTCGGCGCGCTGATGCTCGATGAAGGCGTGTCTCCTTTGCAGGACGCGATGTATGAGCGGAACATTGGCCCAGGCCCGTATCCAAGCCCGAACGATCCGGATACCTACATGCGGCTGCTCGGGGAACTTCCGCTGGCCCACCAGCCTGGAGACGGCTGGCTCTATCACACGGGTTCCGATGTGGCGGGCGTGCTGATCGCCCGCGCCTCGGGCATGCCGCTGGAGCGGTTCCTCCAGGAACGGATCTTCAGCCCGCTGGGCATGGTCGATACCGCCTTCGATGTGCCGGATGACAAACTCGACCGGTTCGCCACCAGCTATACCAGCGGCACTGAGGGACTGAAGGTGGAGGACCTGGCCCGCGAGGGCTTCTGGTCCCGACCGCCGGCATTCCCGTCCGGAGGTGGCGGGCTGGTCTCGACCGCCAGCGACTACCACGCCTTCGCCCGGATGCTGCTCGACATGGGACGAGGCCCGGACGGCCCTATCCTGAAACCCGAAAGCGTCGCGGAAATGACCCGCGATCACCTCACCGCCCGGATCAAGGCCGAGTTCCCGTTCTTTCCCGGCTTCTGGGATGGCACGGGCTGGGGACTCGGCGTCCAGATCCTCACCGCCCGCGACGAGTTCGGCCGCTCGCCCGGAAGCTACCTCTGGAGCGGTGGGTTCAACACCCACTGGTGCAACGATCCCGGCCGGGATGTGACGGGCCTGCTGTTATGCCAGGCCATGATGAGCGGCCCCGAGCCGCCGCCAGTCGACCGCGAGTTCTGGACGCTGGCCGACAGGGCCCTCGACACCTGACCGGGCACAGCCCGATTTTCCAGGAATCCGGGGGTATTGACTTCAACCATGGTTGATACCACAGAATCGAGTCATTGAAAGGTGCGCTTCACGGAGCGCCAGCACGATGGCGGCCCCGCGCCGCGCAACCATGACGAGGAACTCGCCAATGGACACAACCCAGCCGCGGGCCGGGAGCAAGGAATGGATCGGCCTGGCGGTGCTCGCGCTGCCCGCCCTGCTGATCTCGATGGACATGACCGTGCTGTACCTTGCGGTTCCGCACCTCAGCGCCGACCTCAACCCAACCAGCTCGCAACTGCTCTGGATTCTCGATATCTACGGCTTCCTGATCGCCGGGTGCCTCATCACCATGGGCACCCTCGGCGACAGGATCGGCCGCCGGAAACTGCTGCTCATTGGCGGCGCGGCATTCGCCGTCGCCTCGGTGCTGGCGGCGTATGCGAACAGCGCGGAAACACTGATCGGCGCCAGGGCCATTCTCGGCATCGCCGGGGCCACGCTGATGCCCTCCACCCTCGCCCTGATCCGCAACATGTTCCACGACCCGGCCCAGCGCACCACCGCCATCGCGATCTGGATGTCCAGCTTCATGATCGGCTCGGTCATCGGGCCGCTCGTCGGCGGCGTGCTGCTGGAGCATTTCTGGTGGGGATCGGTCTTCCTGCTGGCGGTGCCGGCCATGCTCCTGCTGCTCATCACCGGTCCGATCCTGCTTCCCGAATACCGCGACCCGAATCCCGGACGCCTCGACTTCGCCAGCGTGGTGCTCTCGCTTGCGGCGGTCATCGTCACGATCTACGGCATCAAGGAAATCGCCAAGGACGGCGTCGATGGCCTCACCGGCCTCCCGATGCTGGCGATCGTGATCGGCATCGGCATCGGCTACTTGTTCGTGCGGCGACAGCGCACCCTCACCGACCCGCTGCTCGACCTCTCGCTGTTCGCCAACGCCAGGTTCAGCGCCTCGCTGGGCACCCTCACCCTCGCCCTGTTCGCGATGTCCGGCGTGTTTTTCTTCCTCGCCCAGTATCTGCAATTGGTGATCGGCCTCACGCCGTTCCGGGCTGGCCTGTGGACCCTGCCCCAGGCGGGCGCGATGATCGTGGCCACCGTCCTCACGTCGATCCTCGCGAAGTCGATCCGCCCCGCCTACCTGATGTGCGCCGGGATGCTGACCGCCTCTATCGGCCTCGCCATGCTCGCCCAGCTTGACGGCTCCACCGACAAAACCATGCTCGTGCTCGGCCAGGTCGTCATGTCGCTCGGATTCGGCCCCACGGTCATCCTTGGGCTGGACATGATCGTCGGCGCGGCCCCGCCCGAGCGCGCTGGCGCGGCCTCGGCCATTTCCGAGACCAGCCAGGAATTCGGCTTCGCGATCGGCGTGGCCGTGCTGGGAAGTATCGGCACGGCGGTCTACCGGCGATCCCTCGACGATGACATGCCGGCGGGCATCCCGGCCGGGGAAGCGAGCATCGCCCGCGAAACCCTGGGTGGCGCGCTGGAAGTGGCCCAGGCCCTGCCTGGAACGCTCGGCCCGGAACTGGGGACGGCCGCCCGCGACGCATTCACCCAGGGTCTCCAGGTGAATGCGATCATCGCCGCCGTGCTGACCCTCGCGGCCGCGAGCCTGCCTGTCCTGCTGCTGCGTCGTATCCGCCCGGCCAGCCACGCGGCCGAGGAAGTCCACGTCACCGCCGCGCCCGAGGCGATCCCCACCGCCT
>CAZUPA010000052.1:0-20139 GCA_964622205.1 uncultured Sphaerobacteraceae bacterium | reverse complement strand
GAAGGCGACCCGCGCAACACGCCGCCCCACTCGATCGGACCACAGCCTGGTCACCCACTTCGCTCCCCCTCGGCCGGGGTATCGCCGGCGGGGCGACGGGCTCGCCACTCGGTGATGAGCGCCCTCACCGTCTTGGAGCTTTGCGCATCGATCAGTATGTCCCCGTACCCAGCCTGCTCGATCATGACACGGGCATCGTTGTGCTCGGAGGCGAGCTTCAGGTCAATGCCACGGGATTCGAGATCCTCCCGCGTTTCGACCAGTGAATCGACCGATCCCAGGTCGATCGACGGTGTCGCCGACAGGTCGAGCAGCACCAACTCGATAGGCCGGGTCTCGGCGTCAAGTGCTTCGAGCAGCCTCGACTTGATGACCGGCGCATTCGCGTAGAACATCCCCGCCTGCGGCCGGAACACCAGCATGCCCTCAATGGGCCGCGCCTCGGGATAGTGCTCGGGATTGACAAACGCTCGCCCTTCCGCCAGGTATTCGACCACCGTGGTGCGCGGCATCGACGCCCGCTTCAGCAGCAGCGCGAACGAGACAAGCACCCCGACGATGATGCCTTCCAGCATCCCGAAAATGAGGACTCCCGCCATGGCCGCCGCGGCCGCCAGGAACTCGCTCTTGCTCAATGCATAAAGTCGCTTCAGGGCGGGGATATCGATCAGACCACGCACGGCCACCAGCACGATCGCGGCCAGCGCCGGCTCGGGCAGGTACTGGAAAGGCCCGGTCAGGAACAGCAGGACCAGGATCATGATGATGGCGGCGAACAGGCCGACAGCCGGTGTCTTGGCCCCGGCGGCATCGTTGACCGCGCTACGGGACATGCTCCCACCGGTCACGTACCCCTGGAACAGGCCGGACGAAAGATTCATGGCGCCGTTCGCGTACAGTTCCTGGTTCGCGTCGATCTCGTACTTGTAGCGAGTGGCGAACGTCCGTGCCGTGCCGATCCCTTCAATATAGGAGAGGAGAAAACAGCCGAACCCAAGGCCGATGAGCGCCGGCATGATGGCGGGGTCCACCCACGGAATTTCCGGCATGGGGAGTCCATCGGGAATCTTGCCAGTGGCCTCCACGCCATGTTCTTCCAGGTCGAATTGCCATTGCACGAAGATGGCGGCGATCACCACGATCAGCGCCGCTGGCAGACGCGGCATCGTCTCCTCGAGCACCAGAACCGCCGCCACACAAGCCAGGCCCAACGCCAGCGACCAGCCATTGGTATCGCCAACGTTCACGATCACGTTCCACACGCGTTCGAAAAAATTGCCGTCAACACCAGGAATGCCGAAGAGCTTGGCTATCTGGCTGGACCCGATGAACAACGCGGCGCCCGCCGAGAACCCGACGAGCACCGATTCGGATATGAAATTGACCACGAAGCCGAGCTTGAACACTCCGGCCAGCACCGCGATGATGCCCGCCGAAATCGCCACGAACTGGGCCGCCGCGATGTAATCGGAATCGGTCTCGAATGTCATGGACGCGAGCGATCCCGCCACCATGATCGAGAGTGCCGAGGTAACGCCAACCGCCATTTGCTTCGATGTGCCAAACAGCGTATAGGCGATCATCGCCGCGATGCTTGCGTAGATACCGAGCTGGGGAGGGAGACCGGCCAGCGAGGCGTACGCCATGTTCTCCGGTATGGCGAACGCCGCGATGGTGACACCCGCGACGACATCGCCGCGGAATAACGTCCTGTTGTATCGCCGTCCCCAATCCATGACGGGCAGGTACCGGGAAATGGAACTCACCAGGTGTGTCTCCAGGGTCTACTCATCAAATCACCCCGAAACGTAATGTTCATATCTCCTAGAACCCTCCGATCCCCTTGCCGACTTGCGATACGCCCAGAATGCCCAGGAGCACCATCATCACGATCGCGTTGTTCTGTATCAGCCAGCCCTTCATCTTGTTCAGGGTGGCCGTGGCGCCGTCGCCCGCGAGCAGTGACCAGGCGACGATGCCGACGATGGGGATACTGGCGATGATGGTATAGACGAGGATGACGCCAATCGACTGCGCGGTTCCCAGGTTGTCCTGCGCCACGGCGGTTCCGGCCGAAATGTTGAAGATCAGGTTCTTGGGATTGACGCCGGACATAAGCGCGCCGAATCCCAGTGCCATGAGCGGGGAAATCTTGTCGATGGATTGCATCCACTTCGGCATGGTGGGCTCGGCGTCGCCCACTGGCCGTTTCTTCCATTGCATGTAGGCAAGGACAATCAGGCCAAGGCCGAGCGCGAGGTGCAGGATCGCGCCGATGGTGGACGGGCCACCGTCGTCGTCTGCCACATTCGCCGGATCGGCGAGGAGCAGGATCACCCCTTCCACCACCAGCAGGCCGAGCACCCAACCAGCGGCGAATGCCGTGCCGTTTTCACGGGCCCGTGGGGTGAACAGCATGAGAATCACCGCCACGATTGGCATCGGACTCACCGCGACGCCAATCGCCGGCGTCAGGACATCTCCAAGTGCTCCCATTTGTTGCCCATCTCCACCCCTACCGGCTTGCACCGGCAGCATGCCTGTTAGTTGCCGGTGCTGGAATCGGCCGGATCAGGATCGCCGCTGGCGCTGTCGTCGATCTTCGCCTTGAGGTCGGTTGGCGCGGGCTGCTTTTCAACCACCCGGGCCGAGTCGAGCTCGTCAGACAACGCCGCATCGGTTGTCGAATCGCCGATGAAGACCACCGCCGATTCACCCTTCTCCAGCGCTTCGCCCAGGGCATGCAATTCCTTCGTCCCAAATCCGGTATCGTGAAATTTGGCTATCACCGACCCAATCGCCCCACCAACAACGGAGGACGCGAGAATGGCCGGCGGGAACAGGAGCGCGATCACCGCACCGGCCGCGGCGCCACGTACCGCGCCCTGCGACCCGGTAATGTCGCCAATCTCGTGCAGGTGAACGTGGCCATGTGTGTCCCGGTGAACGGCCGCCAATCCGTCGATGGTGACCGAGTTTTCCTTCGCCGCGGTGGCAATGGCCTTCGCCACGGGCTCCGCCGCCTTCTCATCTCCAAACACAGCCATGAAGAGATACAAATCCACTTCGCTCACAACGCCCGCATCCTGTTTGGAATCGCTCATCGGTACCCACGCCTCTCTGCTCAATCAAGTGCGCCAATATGACGCCCCATGGTTCTCCGGAATTAGTTGCACCAGGAGCAACGTCATCCCAAAGTCGTACAGCGTCTCAAGAATCCCAAACAGTGCTGCCTGGTCAGCAACCGATCCCGAAAATTCGGTGGTTGTTTGGGATCCAGTCTCGACAACCCGTACCCGCATTTGGCTCATCGGATCGATCAACCCTTGATCCGCGACTCCGAGCACCCGGATGAAATACCGGGCCGGCTCATGGATCTTCGGGAAAGCGAAATTGTTGATCATGACCGACCAGCTCTCCCAGACGGATCGAGAGTTGACGTGACAAGTCGAAAGAACCAGATGGACACCCACCGCCGATACGTACATATAGGATGGAGGAAGCCCGCTGTGCGCGATACGGCCATGGAGTAGCAGAAAGGGTGTAAACCGCATGGTCCGGGCGTGTGAGGCAGATGCGATTGATGTAGAAGGGTCAGGACAGGTAGCCGAGCTCCGTTGCCTTGACCAGGGCCTGTCGCCGGCTGTTCACTCCGAGCTTGCGGTAAATGTTGATGGCGTGCCGTTTCACGGTCAGCGGGGAGACGAACAACTTCTCGCCTATTTCCTTGTTCGACAGATGCTGGCTGATGGCCAGCAGCACATCGACCTCCCGCTCGGTGAACACTTCGTACACGCGCACCGAGGCGGTTGAACGCTCGAAACCCGCGTGATTCGCCTCGAAGTCCTGGTGCGTGGCCACCCGCGCGAAGCGCACCACCGAGGACATCCGTTCGAGATTCGCTGGTCGTGAGGCACCGCTCCCCATCCGCCGGAAGATCGGCTCCAGGTCGAATCCGAGGTCCAGGAATGCCCGCGCGTACGGCTCGGGGCCGACCAGTTCCAGCACCCGCTCCATGAGGTCCATGGCGGCCTCGCCGTCTCCCAGCAGGTTGAGGCCATAGGCCCGCAACGCCTTGATCTCCACCAGCCGCCGGTCGTTGTGCGTCACCGCCGCCCATCGTTCGATGTCCCGAATCTGGAGGAGCGCGGAGGTGATGCTCTCGGGGCTGCTGGAATGGAGCGCGATCTTCGCGTTGGTCAACATCGGTATTTCGAAAAAGAGCAGGTAATCGCGTACCGGTTGGGTGGTGATCGGGCTCCATTGACGGGCCTGCCTCCGGTCTCCATTGAGCAGGCACAGGCGGACACGAAGCGAGTCCACGGTCACGAGCGCGTTCATCATGCCGTGATCCATGGCCCAGTCCCGAAGGTTATCGATCAACGAATCCGCGCGTGCGTGATCTCCCCGGGCAAGCGCCACCAGCACGAGGCCGACCATGGCTTCGCGAATGGCCGAGAAATGGACATCCTCCATATCGGCGAGGACCTCGCCCAGGTAGTCCTCCGCTTCGCCAAGGTCGTTTCGCTCATAGGCGAGCATACCGAGCCCAACCCGCGCCCAGCCTGCCATCGTTCGAATCGACTGCACGGTCGCAAGGTGAAGCACCGCGGCAAACAGGTCCCGCGACCGGCGGAGATCACCCCGTCGCAGGAATATCGTTGCCTCGGCGATCAGAATTCGGGCGTGAAGCGCGCCCGACCTGTCTGGTTCGATATCCAGGGCGGTTTGAAGCCGGTCGAGCGCGGCATCGGCATCTCCCCTTGCCTGCATCGCGTCGGCCCACTGAACGTAGGCCACCCCCCGGCCAGCCGAGTCGTCCGGCGGTAAGGTCGCCAGCGCTCGCTCCGCGATGGCGACTGCGTCATCCATGTTCTCGCGAATGGAATTCGAATGCACGGTTACCATGTCGAGTTCCGACATCATCTGCACCCAGGACTGATCCCGATCCGCGGGCTCCACTACCTCAAGCAGGCGTCGGACGTTATGGATCAAGGGCCAGCTTGGCGCCTCGAGTCCTCGAAACACACTGGTTCGCAAGCGAGTGAGTTGTAGGGAGAGATGGTTTTCGACGGTTCCGGCGGGAAGCATATCCAGCCACCTATCCACTTCCTGCCACCGTTCCCGAACGAAAAACCGCAACCTCCATCGCTCGATGATGGCCACCGCGTCATCAACCTCGTCCGCCTGCAGGCTATGCGCGATGGCCCTGTCTATGATCCCTTCCCGCTCGAACCATTTGCTCGCCCGTCTATGGAGCGCATCGATCTCGTCAACGGACATTTCGACGGCCATGCGATGACGAAGTAGCACCCTGAACAGCGAATGCGGCGCGTACCAGAATTCGTCGCCCTCACGCTGGAGTTCGACCAGACCGACCATCGCCAGGTGATCGAGCATGGATTCGGTGGATTCCGGGCCAGGCGGCAACGCCAGCGCGGAATCGGCGAGGGATCCGCACACACGGTCGAAAATCGATGAACGTATCACCAGTTGCCGAAGCCGCTCCGGCTTTCGTGCCATTACCTCGTCCATTAGGTAATCGAGCATGTGCCGTTCGCTCAGGTTGGCGAGATTGGTGGAAAAGTGCGACGGGTCGTCTGAATAGCACAAGGCCCGCGCAGCCAGTCGAACCGCCGAAACCCAGCCACCGGTATATTCCAGGATCGCTGAAACGGTGTTGCTATCGGGGGTGCTTCCAAGCACCTGACACAGCAAGTCCTCCAATTCTTCGAATGAGAACTGGAGATTTGCTGCCCTTATATCCAGGACCAGTCCTTCCTGACGCAACTGGCCCAGCCGGAGGCGAGGGTCCCAGCGTGAACTGATGATGAGTCTCAAGGAATCCGGAGCAGCCTCCAACAAGCCCGAGAACAGGAGCGGCACGTCGGAATGCGACACCTGGTGGAAGTCATCCACCACCATGCGGATCGGCTTACCGATGCACTCTATATCTTCCGCCAGGGCTTTGCCGATGAGGCGTGGATGGATGTCGCCCGACGTCAGGGCAATACGCGTCTGCGCGCCGAACGTGCTGGTGACATCCAGGGTGTCCTTTAGCGACGAAAGCACCTGGATGGCAAACGCGTGTAAACCATCGCTTGTCGCATCGGCCTCGATCCAGATGGTCGGGCGGTCGAGTTGGGCGGTCCATTGGCGCAGCGCGGTTGTCTTGCCAAATCCAGCGGGTCCGATAACCAGCGTCAAGGGAAGGTCATCCCCGCGATCCAGATGGTCCATGAGCCGGGGCCGGGGCACCACCGCACCAGCGACGGTCGCTGGGTGCTGGGCAAGGGAACCCCGCGCGTTGGCGGCGCGCGGGTGCGAGGGATGATCATCGAGCGCGATGTCCTGGTTGTCCCTATTCATTTATTGCCCCTCTCATAGTGCCCCGTTCACAGTGAGATTGTCCCCTGAGGTGTACTCCAACTGGTTACCCCCACTGACGAGCTTCCATCGTACATCCGAGCCAGCGCCATTCACTGAATGATGTCTAGGGCATTATGACTAGTACTTATGGATTTTCGGTGCAAGCCTTCCGGAAATACATTGCCGATCCGAGCGAAACGGCGTCCGGAGCCACGGCGGCTTATTCCCCGTGGCGCCCGTGGAAGGATGGGCTGGTCAGCGACGCGGCGCCGGAGTCTCAATCCATGAACCCCAGGGACCGCGATTTCGAAAGCAGGCGGTCCGAGGCGTCCCCTGTCACGATGCGCGACGGGAGCGCCATGCGCGGATTCGTTACCCGGCGAGCAGCCGGGCCTTGGCGGCGGCGAACTCGTCGTCGGTGAGCAGCCCCTGCTCCTTCATCCGCCCCAGTTGCTGGAGTTGGTCCATCATCGGATTCGTGGCAGGTGCCGCCACCGGTGGCGGCACCGCCGCAGCCGTCTGCCGCGCCTGCATGTCAGCCATCTGCTGCTGCATCGCGGCCACGTCCTGCTGGTCCTGCACCTCCGCGGCCTGGGCCTGGGCCTTCCCTTGTTGACGGTTGGCGACCGCGCCAGCCGTGGCGCTGGCGGTTCCGGCGATCACGGCGGTACGAGCCACCGTCCCCACGAGTCCTGGCCGCTGTCGAACGACGACTGGTCGGCGACGCATCATGCTGAACCATCCTTTCCTGAGCGAACTCGCTCCATCCCGCTGAAACCTGGCACACCTATCCAGCGGCGGCCTCGTCATACTCCTCAAGGGTCTCGATCACCGCGCGCGGTATCCGCTCGGCGATGAGGACTTCGCCGTTCGCGTTCCGCACCGCCTGGGCAAACCGGTTCGCCCACGTGTTCTCGTACACCACCAGCGCGGCGGAACTGTTCGGCGCCATGCCGTCGGCGAGCACCTGGACATCGTCCTCGGAGAAGAACGCCTCGATGTCGCCCACGAATGCATCGAACGTCGCGCCCACGACATCGTCGAGGTCGCTGAGTTCGACCACCTCCAGGTCGCCGCCGGCGCTCTTGGCGACGAAGATCAGGTCGAGAATTGTCACCGTGCCGGCATCGACGAGGTTCCTCAGTTCCTCTGTTATCTCCCCGGTAAACTTGTTCCCGGGAAATCGCACGACGAGGAGATCGACTGGACCATGACGCATGTCAGGGAATCCCTTTCCGTGTGGGGGCAGTTTCCCTGCCCATTCAATGCCACGCCAGGATTGGCGTCACGACCAGGATGTGACGATCTCCGATCATCGTGATGTCCACGCCCGTGTCACCTCCTCACCATGGAGACGGTTTCCCCATGTGTACCACGCATGGGTCCTTTCGCGACTGTTCAGGATCGTGTCTCCATCGACATGGCCATGGCGAAACTCCCCATACTCCACCATTCGAGACGAAGTCCCATGGTCACGCGGCTGATGGCTCATGCGTTCGATCTTTCCCACCATACGTGCATCCGGCGCGTCGGATGTGGCACATTTCACTCATGCGAGGGTGTAGTCTGGATGAAGGAGGGTGATCGCCCGCGAGCAATGCCCCACACCGCGTGGAATATCCATGGCAATCATTAGTGGAGGCCCCGCCGTGTCTTCGTGGCGGGCTCCTGGGGGAGGAAATATGGATGACCTGAAAGTTACCGCCGGTCGGCTCCTGGCGAAGGGCCAGGAGCAGGCGAAATTGCTGGCCAAACATGGTCCCGGCGCCGTGAAGGATGGATTCGCCAGCTATGAATCCCGTGTCGCGCCGCGGGCCGCCGGCGAAGGTCTCCCTTCATGGAACGACACCTCGACCCGGAGGGCGATCGTTGACTTTGTCGACGCGGTGACCACCGCTGGCGGCCCAGACTTCATCGACCAGCGCGAACGCATCGCGGTGTTCGACAACGACGGCACGCTGTGGCCTGAAAAACCCATGGTGTTCCAGCTTGCCTACACCATCGAACGGCTCGGCAAGCTTGCCGAAGCCGATCCGGCGCTTCGAGACCAGCAGCCGTACAAGTCCGCCTACGAGAACGACTTCGCCTGGCTCGACCAGGCCATTGTCAAGCACTACCAGGGCGACGACTCCGACCTGGGCCTGCTGATGCACACGGTGCCGAAGGCCTTCGAGGGCCTGACGATCGAGGCCTTCCAGGCGGATGCCCGCGAATTCTTCGAGACCGCGTCGCATCCCACGCTCAACCGGCCATTCGCCAGCCTCGGCTACCTGCCAATGGTTGAGCTATTCCGCTACCTCGAAGCCCATGACTTCACCATCTACATCGCATCCGGCGGCGACCGGGACTTCATGCGGGCGATTGCCGAAGAGATTTACGGCATCCCGCCAGAGCGCGTCATTGGCAGTGCCTTCAAGCTCGAATTCAAATCGCACGAAGACAGTGTCGATGTGCTCTACCAGGCGGAGATGGATTTCTTCGACGATGGACCCGAGAAGCCAGTCCGGATCTGGAGCCGCCTCGGACGCCGTCCAGTAATCGTTGGCGGAAATTCCAACGGCGACATCGAAATGATGCGCTTCGCCAACGTGGCGGGCAGGAAGTCGCTCCGGCTGCTCGTTCACCATGATGACGGCGAGCGGGAGTTCGCCTACGACGATGGCGCGGAAACCGCCCTGGAACGGGCGGCGGACCGCGGCTGGACCGTGATTAGCATGAAGGACGACTGGAGCCAGGTATTCACCGGCGAGCCTGCCGCGACGGCGCAACCCGACCCCACGACGAATGACGCAGGAGCATCATCATGAGCTGGCTGGAGTGGCTCCTCGGAGCCATACTGTTCTCCCTCTACATCGTCTGCCTGTTCACGGTTTGTAGCATGACCTTTTCCAAGGGCTACATCGCGCTGGGCATCATCGGAATCTTCTTCCCGTTCCTCTGGCTGATCGGCGCCATCCTCCCGGCGAAGGACGGCTCGCGCTACGCCCTGGCCGAGGCCGCGCGGTACCGGCAGCCAACGCTCCCCTTCACCAGCTAAACGAGCGGACGGCGGCGGGCCATGCGCATGGCCCGCCGTATGTCCCCGCGCCAGGGCTCGTACAGCCCACCAGAAATCCTTCGCGGCATCGAGCCGCCCTCCCAATCAGCGGCGTACGTGGCGGCGGCCCGGAGGCTCGCCCCTGGCGGCCATGCGCCCGTTAGGCGGACTGTCGCTTCACCGCCTGGCCACCGGTTATCCACCGGTCCTCTGGCAACGCCAATGCCTTCCTCATCGTCATCTGGAACAGGATGCCAATCACGGAGAACACCACCGTCACCAACAGCCACCACCATGACTCGTTGATGATGGTCACGACGGTTCCCCGGCCCATCTCCTCGTAATCGACCTGGTTGAAGACGAGCAGCGCCCCGCTCACCAGCACCGTCGCCCCAGCCAGCGAGGTCGTCACGATCACCACATACGTCGGCAGGTTGAGCGCCAGCGCCACCACAACCAGCAGCACGAACCCGGCCGCGCCAAACAGGAACAGCAGCCAGTCCGAATCTCCCCCGAACAGCCGGACCAAGCCGGTTCCCACCGCGGCTCCCAGCGCCCCCGCCACCAGCAGCGCTCCGGCATACCACCAGAACCACGCCAGGAATCCAAACAGCAGTCCGACCGCGAACCCCACCAGCCAGGAAGCGACGGACCCGAGGAAGCCGTGCCCGAACAGCGCTTCCACCCCGGCCGCCCCCACGAATAACCCGAACAGGAACCCCAGCAACGGCAATGTGGTGAAGAACACCGCCAGGCCAAAAAAGGTGATGACCAGGCCAAACATCACCAGGAGGATGCCCAGCAGAATATCCATTCATAACCTCCACATTGCGCATGCGCGCCAGCCCAACCCAATCGGCCCTGGCCCACTATACCTAGCGCTCAGCCGGAATGCGCGCCGGAACCGGGCGGAATCGCCACCACCCGGCCCCAGAACCCGCATTCCGGCCGATCCCGGTCCCAAATAGCCCGCCACGGATCGGCGCCAGATGGCCCGCGCCCTCCCAAGGCGTCACAATGTCACCCAGTGGCCCGACCTTCCAGCCCGGCCCGGACTCATCGCCATGCAAGGGAACGCGCCGATGCACACGGCCTCATCTTCGGGCTTCCCCCGGGTCACCTGGTCGATTCGCGGGGGATATTTCTGGTTCTACGCCGCGATTGGCGCATTCATGCCCTTCGCCGCGCTCTACTACCGCGAACTCGGCTTCGATGGCGTCCAGATCGGACTCCTCACCGCGCTCCCTTCGCTGGGGATGGCGCTGCTCGGGCCATTCCTCGGCGCGCTCGCCGATGCCCGGGCACTCCACCGGTTCCTCCTCCGCGGCGGCCTGGCGCTCGCGGCGGTGACCGGCCTCGCGATCTCCCAGTTTTCCGCGTTCGCCCCAATCCTCGTCCTCGTTGGGCTCCTGGCGATCGTCACCGTCCCCATCCCTCCCCTGCTGGACAGCTATGCCATGACCGCCAGCGAAGCCGCTGGCCAATCGTATGGCACGCTCCGGGTGTGGGGATCGCTCGGGTACATGGCGCTCACCCTGGCGATGGGATGGCTCATCGGCGACTCGGTTTCCTCGATCATCCTGGTTGGCTACGGCGCCAGCCTCACCCTGGCGCTCATCGCCACGATGGGCCTGCCGCCGATGGCTGAGCGGCGTCCCCAATCGATCGTCGCCGGGTTGGGCGACATCCTGCGCAACCAGCGGTTCCGGTTGCTGCTGGTCATCGCCTACCTGCTCTCCACCTGCGCCGCCCTGCTGAATGTCTACCTTGGCGTGCATCTGGAAGGACTGGGGACGAGCGCCAGCCTGATGGGATTCGCCTTCGCCCTTAGCGCCGCCGCCGAACTGCCGATCATCGCCGGTGGCGGCTGGCTCCTGCGCAAGCTCGGCCCTGCTCACCTGATGATGGTGGCGATCGGCGCCTACGCCGTCCGGTTCACGATCCTGGGCGCCATCGACCACCCCGCGCTGGTGGTGACCTCCCAGTTGCTGCACGGGTTGACGTACGGCGCGTTCCTGATGGCCTCGGTCACGCTCGCCCACCAGATCGCGGGCCGCGCCCAGGCGGCCACCGCCCAATCGCTGCTGAGCGCCATGTCGTTCGGGCTGGGAAACATCACCGGCGCCCTCATCGGCGGCGCGATGCTGGACCAGGTTGGCACCACCGGCATCTATCGCGGCGCGGCGGTGGTCGCCCTCTTCACCCTCGCCATCGCGATCGTTGGAGACCGCCGGATCCACCTCGGCCGGTGACCAGGGAAAACGAACGCTATCCAGGCATCTCGTCACGCGGACCGAGGCCATGGATCCGCTGGTTCAGTTCCCACAGGGCGATCCGGTTGCTGTCGAATCGAAGGAGCGCGGACGCGTCGGCGATCGAGAGCCACCGGATTTCGGTATGTTCATGCGACATCCGCAGGCGCCGCCCGTTCACATCGACGCCAAACGTGTGCTCCGGGATGACAAACACATCATCTTCCCAATGGCGACCGGCGGGAAACACGTGGACTGGTATCGACGTGGTCGCATCCAGCGGCAGGAACGTGCAATCAGCCGGAATCCCGGCCTCCTCGTATGCCTCGCGTCTCGCGGCGGCCAGCGGCGTCTCGTCGTCTTCGCCACCTCCGGCGATCGCCTGCCATATGTCAAGGTCCGCCCGGCGAGCGATGAGGAACTCGGCGCTCCCATCCTCCGCCCATCGCCACGGAAGCACCAATACCTGAAACGGGGCTCTCGGCATCCCGGAACTCCCTGCCTCAACCTGGACGGTCGTCCACCAACCGGTACGTATGCTACGTTCCCGGCTTACCAGCCTCCGAAAGCCACTCGGTGCGCGTTCGCGGCACGCCCGCGCCGCCCTGGCTGGTGAGGAACCGCACCACCGTCTCGCGGACAAGGGCGTTCAGGCCGAACATGTCATCGGTCGTGGCCGCGGTGGTCGAGAACCGCAACCGCACGCCCCCCTGCGCGACATCGGCCACGGCCATGCCGGCCGATCGCTTGTCCCACAATGGCGATGCCTCGACCGCCTTCGTGTATTCCTCCCGCAGTGCGTCGAGCGGCACGCTCCAGTCCACATCGATCAGCACCACGCTGTTGATCCGGTCTCCCCAGCGAGTCCAGTTCTCGAACGGCGTGGTGGTGAAGTACGACGACGGCAATATCAACCGCCGGTCGTCCCACAGGTACAGCACCACGTACGTGAGCGTGATTTCTCCCACGGTGCCGGACTCTTCCTCCGCGCTCACCACGTCGCCCACCCGGATCGAATCCGTCAGCGCAAGCTGGATACCGGCGAAGACGTTCGCAAGCGTGGTTTGCGCGGCCAGGCCCGCGACGATCGAGATCAGGCCAGCCGACGCCAGCAGGCCCTGCCCCACGACCCGCACCGCCGGAAACGTCATCAGGATCGCGCCGATCCCAACCGTGATCACGATCGCCACCAGCAACCGCCGCAACAGGATGACTTGCGTATTCGCCTTGCGAACGCGAATGCCGTCCGCGGCGTAATGCGTCGCGTAGCGCGCGAGCAATATACCCTCGCCGGCGATCAGCACCTCGCATATCGCCCACACCACCGCCACGATGAAGGCGATCGACATGACATGGGCGAGAACCGCCGCCCATTGCTCGTCGCTGGAGCCGGTGCCCAGCATCACGATCCGGATCGCCGCCACCATCAACAGCGCGATCAGGGCGTTTTGCGTGCGCCTCAGGATCGCGGCCAGGTCCGGGTGGCTGGCGCGGGTATTCCGGATAACCTTGTGCAGCACCCACACGGCAAGGATCACGAACGCGCCGGTGATCGCCATCCAGATCACTTCGGCTCGATGATCGCGAAACATATCGCCCAGCATGATCGTCCCATCTCGTCCCCAAGGGGCTGGCATGGCTCCAGCCGGAATCCCACCGTTTCCGCCAGTGTATCGCCCTGGCTATGAAACGCTCCCCCGCCGGCATGGAGACGGAGGCGGCTTCAGGCGTCGCCGAACGCGGCGGCGTAGCGGTCGTTCAATCCCTGCCAGCCATAATCCATCGCGGCCATGCCCACGATACGCTCGCGATCGACACCATCGTGGGTAGCCGCCAGCGTTCCGAAACACACCCGCCAGCCAGCCGCGTACATGCTGGCCACGGATCGGTCGTCGAACGTCTGCCGAAGTTCGAGCGTGGTCCCTCCAGCTTCCGGAATCACCGTCCAGCGCAACAGGTCGCTGCCCCACCGGTGGACAAGCTGGCGGGGAGGATCCACCCGGATCACTTCAGCGTCCCGTGGCTCGTCCCCGGGGTTCTCCCGGCAGGTAGCCGGTCCCGGCGCGGTGAGTGGCCGGTCCGGGACAATCGGCGACCACCGCGCCAACCGGTCCGGCTCGGTGATCATCCGCCACAGGCAGTCCGGACTATGCCGGAACCGCCGCCGCAAGACCAGTGTCCAGCGCGATGCGTCAGGTTCGAGGGTCACGTCCATTGGCATGGCGATTTCGGCGGTAATCGTCTTGTCAGGTGTAGTGCGGGTCATTCGGTATCCTCTTCGTCCAGAACCTCGGCCAGCCGGTCAAAACCCTGGCTCCAGCGTCGCGCGTAGGGTTCCATCCAGGCGAGCACATCTGGCAGGGGGCGGTCGGCGATCCGGTAGACACGGCGCTTGCCAACAACCTCGACGCCGACCACGCCGGCCTCGCGCAACACCCTCAGGTGTTTGGAAACCAGCGACTGGGACACTCCCAGATCGGTGACCAGCGCACCCACATCGCTCTCGCCAGCCTGCAATCGATCCAGAATCGCCCGCCTGGTGGGCTCGGCGATGACGGCAAATCCATCCATGACCCAATTATGAATAGTCATTCATATGAACGTCAAGACATGTGAATATGGTCCATACCCCACCCGCTCATCCAGAGACGTCCCGCACGCGGAAACCGCTACCTCCTCGAAGGTCGTCCCTTCGGGCGAGGAGCCAACCGGCCAGCCCTCGATCGCACCATCGGAGAGGCTCACGTAGAGCAGGGCGCCGTTCGAGGCCCGCGCCTCCGCCATGACGAGCGTGGGATTGGCGACCGCGATGGCGCACATCTCCTCCACTCGTTCCGGCCCGAACACGAGCAGTCCCCCATCCGGCGCCACAAGTCCCTGGCCGAACTCCCCTTCCGCATCCAGCACATTCGCGTCTGGCGCCAGAAAGCGCGGGCTCCCCCAGTCCTCGATGAACATGTACGGCGCCCCGGCATACAGCACCGGAACCGATGGATCGTCGCTGTTGGCGAGTCGCCAGCCGAGATCCCAGGCGGCCAGGGTCCTCGGGTCTCCCCAGTTCTCCAGCACCCGTTCCGGCAGCGTCATCCAGGCCAGGCTGGAGAGCCCGACCGCGACGACCAGCCCTCCCACCAGCACCTTTTGCGCCAGCCGGTCCCCACCTACCGGCCAGGCAAGCCAGCGCACAAGCGCCACCGCCCCGCATCCCGCCAGCAGCATCCAGATCGGCGTCACGCCCAAGAACCGTTGCGACTGTACCGGGTACGACTGGGCGACACCGAGCGTCAGCACCAGCCAGGGCACGACCAACCAGGCCGCCGCGAGCCATGCCCGGCTGGCCACGATCCCCGCGCCCCATGCGGCGCACCCAATCGCCACCAGCATGGCCACCGGCCAGCCAAGGAACGGTGCATGATGGAGGTAGAACAAATGCCAGTTCTCGATGAACGGCAGGAACACGGCTTCCCGCAGGTTGTCGAGATACGTTCGAACCATCTCCATGCGGCCTGTAATGTCCGGATGAGTGACCGCGATCGAGGTTTCCTGTCTCCGGCTCCAGAAGATATCGGGCCGCATCTGGAATGTCACCAGCAATGGCAGCGTCATCGCCACGAACCCGATCGCCCACCACACGCCCACCCGGATCACGCCGCGCATTCCCAAACGGCGATCGAGCAATGTGAGCAGCAGCAGGATCGCCACGACCAGCGGAAATGCCCGTGCGCCCCAGTAGCCGTACCAGCCGGTACCGACCACCAATCCAGCCAGGAACGCCTCACCCCGATGGCCGTGCTGGACCGCCCGCCAGAGCAACAGCAACGACACCACCAGCACCGCCGGATCGACCACGTTGTTCAGCGCCGAGCGGCTGAACAGCAGGTGAAAGGGCAACGTCGCCAGCAACGCCGCGCCGGTCCAGGCGGGCCATTCGCCCACCAGGCTTCGGCCCAGCCGCCACGTCCCGACGACGCCGATCATTCCTACCAGGCCCCCGAGCGCCCGGTGAGCCGCCAGGCCGTCCCCAAACAGGCTCGCGACCCAGCCCGAAACGGCTGGATACATCAACGGCGCCTGGTACCAACCGGTGGCGAACAGGTTGGGAAGCGTTCCCTCGCGGGCCTGGACCGCCATGAGAAGGTACTGGCCCTCGTCGCCGGTGATGAAGGCGGGATACCGGTCGAGCATCGCCAGCCGCGGGATCGCCGCCAGCGCGATCAGGACTACCCACGGAGCCAGGGCCCAGCCTGTGGGTAACGTCTCCAGCAGGATTCCCGCCGTCGGCCGCTGGGACCCCTTCCGGGTCGATATTTCCGGCCACCAGGCCGCCACCGCGAACAACGCGATTCCCAGAAGCCACGGCGCGATCACATCCCAGCCAACCGCGCCCTGGTCCAGGTCCCACCGCCGAACTCCGGCCAGCAGGGTTGCCATCGCGGCGAACCCCACAAGGACACCGGGCGGCGCGAGATCGCGACGAACTGGACCGGGCAGGGGAACGCGCGCGGGCACCGGATAGATCAGCCCAGCGTGCGCCAGGCTCATGCCCAGCATCGCCAGCGCCATCAGGAGGATGGCCCCGCCAAGCCAGTCGCCAGCCGGATACCGCGTCAGCAGCCGCACCGCCAGGTACACCCCGGCGAACGCGGCCCCGGTTTCCACCCACCGCCGCCAGGTGAAGCCAGCCTCCGGGCTCGCGACGATACCAGGCGAGGAGCGCTCCTCGCCCAATGCTCCTGCCAGCGCGTCACCCGCGCCGGCGGCTCCTCCCGGCGAATCCACCTGGTGTGCCATCGTTCCCACCCATGACCAGCATCCCGCTCGATGTCTCCATGGTAGGGGCGAATGGCCCGAATGCAATCATCTCCCCAGGACGGCGAGCGCGTCCGGCCGGTCGGCGTAGCGCGCCACGGCGTCGAGATCGACCGTGACGCCAAGGCCTGGCCCATCCGGAATCGCCAGCTTGCCGTCTTCGTCCAGCGTCCAGCCGCCAACGGTTATCTCGTCGATGTAGGCCGAACCGACGATGTACTCAACCAGGTCGGTATTGGCGAAGGCGGAGGCCAGCTGCAGGTCGGCCGCCAGGCCGAGCGCGGTGTTCCAACCGTGCGGGATGAACTGTGCGCCGTGTTCCTGCGCCATCCAGCCAATCCGCCGCTCCTCGCTGATCCCGCCGACCTTGGTCACGTCGGGCTGCACGATGTCGAACGCGCCCCGCTCCAGCCACGGCTGGAACGCCTGCCGCCTGGTCAGCGTCTCCCCGCCGGCGATCGGCAACGGGGAATCGCGGCGCAACGCCACGAAATCCTCCAGCGCGTCCGGCGCGAGCGGCTCCTCGAACCAGGCGATGTCGTACCCAGCCAGCATTTCGGCGGTGCGCCGCGCCCACCGCAGGCCGTTCGGCCAGAACGCATCGCTCCCTCCCGCGTCGACCATCAGGCGGATATCCGGCCCCACCGCATCCCGCGCGGCCCGCACGATCGCCTCGTCGGTGGCGTCATCCACCCGGCCAAACGGCCCCCAGCCCATCTTGATCGCCCGGAACCCATGCGCGGTCACCTGGTGCAGGATCTCCACCAGGCGTCCCGGCTCGTCCATCAGAATCGAACCATAGGGCTGCACGCGGTCGCGATAGCGCCCACCAAGCAACCGGCCCACCGGCTGCCCGGTCGCCTGGCCGAAGATGTCCCACAGCGCGATGTCGATCCCGCTGATGGTATGCGTGATCGCCCCTCCACGTCCCTGCCAGAACGTGTGCTGGTGAAGTACCTCGCTCACCCGCTCCGGCTCCAGCGCGTTCTCGCCAATCAGGAGCGGCCGCAGCACATCCAGCGACGCCCGGGTCAGGTCGCCGCTGGTGAACACGCTTCCCCAGCCGGTCAGCCCTTCGTCCGAGGTGACCGCCACCAGCGCATGCACGCAGATGTCCGCGTTCACCTCGTTGGTCCACCCGTTGTCAGGTGTCACCCCAACCAGCCCTATGACATGCACATCCCGAATCTTCACCAGGCATCCTTTCGCTCGTTTCGCGCCGATGCCCGCCATTGTCGATGCGGGCGGGAGCCCCGTCCACACATGCCCGTGCGCCCGCTCACCAGCCCTACGAAACCGGCACGGCGCGTTCGGACTCACCCAGGTACGCGCCGCGGCGCACCAGCGTCTCCTGGAGGAGGGTCACATCGACATCCCGCACCGGCACCCGGTATTCGGCGGCGATCGCGGCGGCTGTCCCCGCCGCCTCACCCATCGCGAACGCGGGTGGCATGACGCGGGTGGCGGCCATCGCCTCGTGCGTCGCTGAAATGCTCCGGCCAGCCACCAGCAGGTTGTTCAGTGCCTCGGGAACCAGCGAACGGTAGGGAATCTGGTAGACGTTCGCGGTTTCGGTTCCGGTCACGCCGCCGCTGTCATCGGTCGGGCTGTGGATATCCACCGGGTAGCCCGCGAACGCGATCACATCGTCGAAGTCGCGACCCGCCGCCAGGTCATCGAGCGTCAGCGTGTACTCGCCCACGATCCTCCTGGTTTCGCGCACGCCGATCATCGAAGCGGTGTCGAGCAAGGTGCAGTGCTCGAATCCCGGCAGCCACTTCCGGAAGAACGCCATCAGCTCCATCACCTGCCGCCGTCCCTCGATCTCGGCCCGGGTCAGGTCCCCGGCGCTCGTGCCATCGATGCGGTGAATGCGGGTGGTGTTGATCCGCCAGACACCCGTTTCCAGCGTGCGGTACAAACCAATGCCCTTGCGCGGAATGGTGAGTTCTCCCACTTCCCGGGCCTGCATCACCAGCGACGAGAAGGGTCGATAGTCGTCTGGATGGTCGGCGACATACTGGCGAACCGTTTCGTCATCGACATTGGCCACGCGGAAGAAGAGCGTCACCGGCTGCGTCAGCCCATCTTCCTCCCGGCCCTGGAGAAAGGCCGCCCCGCCCCTGGCCGCCACGTCGGCATCCGCCGAACAATCGATCGTGATCCCGGCCCGGATCAACCCCAGACCGGATTTGTTGGCCACGATCACGCCGGCAACCGCGCCATCCTCCACCAGGGTATCGACCACGAACGTGTGCAGCAGCAGGTCCACATCGGACTCCATGCACATGTCCAGCGCGGCCTGCTTCGCGGCCTCGGGGCCGAACGGCGTGACCTTGTCATGCCCCGGCACGATGAACCCGCAATACTCGGTTCCGGCCGCCACCTGGGACGGATGCAACGCTTCCCCCATCGCCACCATCCGGTTGACGAACTCGTCGAAAATCCCCTTGATCAGTTGGGTCTTGCCATCCAGGCTGAACGAGGTCATGCAGGGTCCGACCAACCCTGCGGTGAGATTGCCGCCCAGGAAGCCGAACCGCTCCACGAGCAGGGTTCGCGCCCCGTTGCGAGCGCTGGCGATCGCGGCTCCAAGGCCGGCCGGTCCCGCGCCAACCACCAGCACCTCGGTTTCGGCGATGACTGGAATATCCTTCTGGTACGAAAGTGACTCGGTCATGAACGCTCCATCTTCCAAATGCGACTATGCGATCTGTCGACGCTCAGGTTTCCTGTGTCAGCACCTTCCAACAATTCCGCGCGGTGCCATGCACCAGTACGGAAGCCCAAGGCAACCATCAGCGGTGATGTCGCATGTGTGGCCTGGTTGCCGTATGGGCTTCCCCGGATGCAGTCCCCGCCCTGACTCGTCCCGCCCACCGGTCATGACGAGTCCGTGATGGCCACGAGAATGAGGTCCATTCCTTCGAGAATGTGCGCCCGCATCACCGTTCGAGCCTGGTCGACCTGGCGAGCCGCCAATGCGTCGATCAGGGGTTGGTGCCGTTCGGCCGAGGGCGCGGCGAAGTGATGGGTGTCGAGCAGGGAAACGCGATAGTACTCGCATTGGTCGGCGAGGTTGAGCAGGGTGCGGGAAACGTTCGGCATCGCTGCGATGTCCCGAACTCGTGCGTGAAACGTCCGGTCGAGACGGCGCAACTCCTGAATCGTTCCATCGGACCGCGCCGCCAGATCCCCGATGGCCTGGTTCATCGCCTCGATCGCGGCGATGTCGTCATCGGTGACTCGTTCAACCGCTTCCTCAATCGCCAGCACCTCGAGCGCGGCCCGCATCAGGTAGATCTCGCGAACCTCGGACGGCACCAGGGAGGCAACGACCGCCTCCTGGTGCGGCCGCATCCGGATGAACCCCTCGTTGGCGAGTTGCTTGATGGCATTGGTGACGGGAATGCGGCTCATCCCGATGTCGCTGGCGATCCTGCTGACCACCAGCGATTCGCCCGGCTGCCAGCGCCCGGCGATGATGGCCTGGCGCAGCGTGTCATAGGCCGCCTGTTCCCGGGTTCTGGGCTGGACGGTGGTCCACTGGTCGTTGCTGGATATGGATTGCATGCAACATACAGTAGGCGGCATGCGAAACACTGTCAACACCATGTCCAAACAGGTACCGCTCACCCGTGTGGGCGCGGAAGCAAGGGAAGGTACGGGGCG
>CAZUPA010000051.1:0-20309 GCA_964622205.1 uncultured Sphaerobacteraceae bacterium | reverse complement strand
TGGGGGTGGAGCTGATCACGCCGGTGGCGATCGAGGAAGGGCTGCGGTTCGCGATACGCGAAGGTGGCCGGACGGTCGGCGCCGGGGCCGTGACCCAGATCACCGAGTAAGAAGGAGTGGAGAGTGGGGCGCCACGCGGCGCTCCACTCCCGCGTAGTCGAGGGAATCGCAACAATGGTTACGGCGCGCAAGGCGACCCAGAAAATCCGGATTCGCCTCAAGGCCTACGATCACAAGATTCTCGACCAGTCCGCCAGCCGCATCGTTGAGACGGCGGAAGCGACTGGCGCGAAGGTCGCGGGCCCCGTGCCCCTGCCCACGCGCATCGAGAAATTCTGCGTGATCCGCTCACCGTTCATCGACAAGGATTCGCAGGAGCAGTTCGAGATTCGAACGCACAAGCGCCTCATCGATGTACTGGAGCCCAGCGGCAACACGATTCGCGCGCTCATGCGCCTGAATCTGCCGGCCGGTGTGGATATCGAAATCAAGCTGTAGCGGATGCGCGATCGTTTCGACTGGTAATCAGGTAGTTGAAACACTGCACAACACGCTCTGCGAGCGGACGCGGCGCATGCGCTGACTCCGTTTCCTGACGAAGAGCAGGGGAGAGCCAATGGTTCACGGATTGATCGGGCGAAAGCTCGGTATGACGCAAATCTTCGATGAACAGGGACTTGCCAGGCCGGTGACGGTAATTGAGGCGGGACCCTGTGTCGTGACGCAAGTACGTAATGCGGATACTGATGGCTATGAAGCCGTGCAGCTCGGATTCGGTATTGCGAAGAAGTTGAACAAGCCGGAATCCGGCCACGTTCGCGCCTCTGGCCACCTGGTCAAGACGCTGCGTGAGTTCAAGGCGGATGATTACAGCGGTATTGAGGTTGGCCAGGTGTTCAAGGCCGATACCTTCACGGCTGGCGAAGTGGTTGACGTGGTCGGCACCTCCAAGGGCCGCGGGTTCCAGGGCGGCATGAAGCGACACGGCTTCAGCGGCGGTCCCAAGACCCACGGTCAGTCCGACCGCGCCCGCGCGCCGGGATCGATTGGTTCCAGCGCCACCCCGGGCCGTGTGTTCAAGGGCATGCGAATGGCCGGACACATGGGCAACGAGCGCGTGACCGTCCAGAACCTCAAGGTGCTTCGGGTCGATACTGAGCGCAACCTGCTGCTCGTCGAAGGATCGGTTCCGGGCCCAAACAATGGCACGCTGCTGATCAAGCGTGCGGTGAAGGGTCAGAAGTAGTCGCCGGGCACACCGTCCGCGAAGACTCATGGGAGCGATAATGACGATGCAAGTAGACATTCATGACCTGAAGGGCGAGGTGGTTGGCGCCGCCGAACTCGACGAAACCGTGTGGGGCATCGAGCCGAACATTCCGGTGATGCACCAGGCGCTCGTTCGCCAGTTGGCCAACGCCCGGCTCGGCACCAGCGAGACCAAGACCCGCGGCAACGTTCGCGGCGGTGGCCGAAAGCCGTGGCGGCAGAAGGGCACCGGCCGGGCTCGCCAGGGAACGATCCGGGCTCCGCAGTGGAAGGGCGGCGGCGTGGTCTTTGGCCCGCACCCGCGCAAGTACACCCAGTCCATGCCGCGCCAGATGCGCCGCCTGGCCATTCGCTCGGCGCTTTCCGCCAAGCTGGCCGACGAACGCCTGACGGTGGTGAAGGGCCTGGCCGAAATCGAGCCGAAGACCAAGGCGTTCAAGGAATTCCTCGCCGCCCTGCCCGAAGCCCGGTCCACCCTGGTGGTGCTGGCCGAGCATGTGGAGCAGGTCGAACGGTCTTCCTCCAACCTCGATAACACGAAGACGGTTCTTGCGCCGGTCCTCAGCATTCGCGACATCCTCAAGTACGAGCGCCTGCTCGTCACCGAAGAGGCGCTGGCCGTGATCGAGGAGCTCTGGGCACTTCCGGCGGAGAAGCGAACACCCAGCCAGTGGCAACTGGCTCGGCAGGCGGCCCGTGAAGCGGCCGCCGGGGAGAGTGCATAGATGGCGCAGCTCCGGCTTGAGGACGTCATTCGACGCCCGCTGATTACCGAAAAGAACACCTGGCTGATGGATAAGGGGCAGTATAGCTTCGAGGTCCATCCCGCCGCGAACAAGATCCAGATCAAGGCGGCGGTCCAGTCCACCTTCTCCGTGAAGGTGCTGGCCGTGAATACGCTGAACGTGAAAGCCAAGCCCAAGTCGCGGATGATCCGCCGCGGGGCGGGACGCATCGAAGGATCGCGTCCCGCCTGGAAGAAGGCGATCGTCACACTGGCGCCGGGCGAAAACATCGACCTGTTCGAGCAGGTTTAGCGGCGCGGTTCTGACAGAAGGGAACGTTTGGAATGCCAATTCGCAAGTACAAGCCAACCTCCCCAGCGCGCCGCTCGATGAGTGTGAGCACGTTCGAGGAGATCACCAAGAAGCGGCCGGAGAAGCGGCTTACCGTGCCGCTGAAGAAGACGGCTGGCCGCAACAACCGGGGCCGCATCACCACTCGCCACCGTGGCGGTGGAGCGAAGCGCCACTACCGGATCATCGACTTCAAGCGCAACAAGGCGGGGATTCCCGCCCGCGTCGCCGCCATTGAGTACGATCCGAACCGCTCGGCGCGCATCGCCCTCCTCTTCTATGTGGATGGCGAGAAGCGCTACATCCTGGCGCCGCTCGGCATTCGCGTGAACGACATGATCGTTTCCGGACCGGAAGCTCCGATCCGCACCGGCAACGCGCTGCCGCTGTCGAACATCCCGACCGGTACCCAGATCCATAACATCGAACTCTACCCGGGCAAGGGCGGGCAGCTCGTCCGCTCGGCCGGCACCTCGGCGCAGTTGATGGCGAAGGTCGGCAATTACGCCCAGATCCGCATGCCGTCGGGCGAGGTTCGCCTGGTGCTGCTGACCTGCATGGCCACGCTCGGCCAGGTCGGCAACGTGGATCACGAAAACATCCAGATCGGCAAGGCGGGCCGTAGCCGCCACATGGGACGACGCCCAACCGTTCGCGGTTCGGTCATGAACCCGCGCGACCACCCGCATGGTGGTGGTGAAGGCAAGGCGCCTATTGGCGGCCAGCCGAAGACGAAGTGGGGTAAGCCTGCCTTCCAGCGCACGCGGAACAGCAAGCGAACCGACTCGATGATTGTTCGCCGTCGCCCGCAGAAGCGACGCTAACCACCGGACGCGATACGAGCGTGCTTCGCGGTTCGACGTGGGAAGCGCACTGATCGCTGGGCACTATTCAGGAGAACACAATGTCGAGATCATCAAAGAAGGGACCGTACATCGATCCCAAACTGGAAAAGAAGATCGATGTACTCAACCGCACCAACCAGCGAACCGTGATTCGCACCTGGGCGCGAGCCAGCACTATCTTCCCGGGCATGGTTGGCCACACGGTCGCCATCCACAACGGCCGGCAGCACGTGCCGATCTTCATGACCGAGCAGATGGTCGGTCACAAGCTCGGCGAATTCGCGCCAACCCGTACCTTCCGGGGTCACGGCAAGGATGCCGATCGCCGTGGTCGCCGGTAGGCGAGGCTAGAGGACTGAACGATGGAAGTTCGAGCAAGCGTACAACGAGTCCGCGTTTCACCTCGGAAAGCCCGCCTGGTTGTGGACATGGTCCGCGGCAAGAAGGTGTCCGAGGCTATCGAGATCATGAAGTTCGTGCCGAACAAGGCCGCTGGTGATGTCGAGCAACTGCTGCGGTCGGTGTCGGCCAACGCCGAAAACAACTACGACCTTGATCCAAACGATCTCTGGATCAAGTCGATCCACGCCGACGATGCATCGCAGATGCGCCGGTTCAAGCCGAAGGCGCGCGGCCGCGTGGGCCGGATCATCCGCCGGTCGACGCATATCACGGTCGTCGCAGAAGAGAGAGGCAGCCGCTAATGGGCCGTAAAGTCAATCCCATCGGATTCCGCCTCGGTATTGCCAGCGACTGGGAGTCGAAATGGTTTGCCGAACGCACGTATACTGAGTTGTTGCACGAGGACCTGGCGATCAGGAAGCTGATCCTTGGGGAGTTGACGCGCGCCGGCATCGCTCGCATCGAGCTCGAGCGCTCGGCCAACAAGGTGGATGTCACGCTGCACACATCCAAGCCCGGCATTGTCATTGGCAAGCAGGGATCGAACGTGGAGCGGCTGCGCCAGATGATCGAGAAGGAAGTTGGCAAGAAGGTCAACGTCCGGATCGAGGAAATCAAGGTGCCCGAGATCGAGGCTCGCCTCATCGCGGAGAGCATTGCCGAGCAAATCGCGCGACGTGTCTCGTACCGTCGCGCAATGAAGCATGCCGTGCAGCAGGCGATGCGGCGCGGCGCCAAGGGCGTGAAGATCCGGCTGGCTGGCCGTCTCGGTGGCGCGGAAATGTCCCGTCAGGTTACCGAGAAGGACGGCCGCGTGCCGCTTCACACGCTGCGGGCGAGCATCGACTTTGCCACGGTTCACGCCCACACCACCTACGGGCGGATCGGCGTGAAGGTATGGGTCTACAAGGGCGATGTGATGCCGAAGGCCTCCAGCAATGTCACCGAAGCGTCGCTGACGGCCGACCTGGCCAGCACCGGCGATTAGGGGCGAAACGAGCATCGGGCCGGGGTTGCGAACTCTGGCCACGCATAGTGTGAAGCGGAGCGAATGTCATGTTGATGCCGAAGCGGACGAAATACCGCAAGGTCATGAGAGGCAGGATGCGGGGCAAGGCCTACCGCGGTTCCGACCTCTCGTTCGGCGAGTACGGCCTCCAGGCCATCGAACCGGGCTGGATTTCCAGCCGCCAGATCGAAGCTGCTCGCCGCGCCATCACCAACTACCTGAAGCGCGGTGGCAAGGTCTGGATCCGGATCTTCCCGGACAAGCCTGTCACCAAGAAGCCGGCCGAAACCCGCATGGGTTCTGGTAAGGGAAACCCGGAGTTCTGGGTCGCCGTTGTCAAGCCAGGCCGGATCATGTTTGAAGTCGCCGGCGTGGACCAGGTGAGCGCCTACGAGGCGCTTCGCCGTGCCGGGATGAAGTTCCCGATCAAGACCAAGCTCGTCGCACGCGAAGTCGCGGGCGCGCAGGCTCACCAGGAGGAGGGAGCGGCATGAAGCCAGCGGAAATTCGTGCGCTGACCCCTGAGCAGCTTGAGGAGCGCCTTGGGGAATTGCATGCCGAGTGGCGCGATCTCCGGTTCCAGGAAGCCGTTGGCAGCCTGACCGCGACGTCTCGCACCCGGCAGATTCGCAAGGACATCGCGCGCATTCACACCATCGCCGGTGAGAACCAGCGCGCTCAGGCCGCATCGAAGTAAGCGCCACCACGTGGCGCCGCGAGGATTTAGGGGAAACGTATGAGCGATGTTCAGGAAGTGACATCCACCGCCGGGGAGAAGGTTGAGCGGCTCCAGAAGCCGCGCACCCAGAAGACCGGCAAGGTTGTCAGCAACAAGATGGACAAGACCGTCGTTGTTGCCGTGAACTACGTTCGCACCCACCCGCTCTACCACAAGCGGATTACGCGAACGTCGAAGTTCCTGGCACACGATGAGAACAACTCGGCGCTGCCGGGGGATGTTGTCCGGATCGAGGAAACCCGTCCACTGTCCAAGCGCAAGCGTTGGGTCGTGCGCGAAATCGTGGAACGTGCCGTCCAGATTTAGGTCTGGCAGGCGCTGAGTGCGGGCAACGGTGTTGCCCGAAGGTTGGATTACGGTGATTCAGACGCAGACCCGGCTCAAAGTGGCCGACAACAGCGGAGCCCGTGAAATCATGTGCATCCGCGTGCTGGGTGGCTCCGCTCCCCGGTGGGGTGGCGTGGGCGACACGATTATCGCTTCGGTTAAGGTCGCGCAGCCGAACGCCGCCGTGAAGAAGGGCGAAGTCGTTCGCGCGGTCATCGTTCGCACGGCCCAGGAATACGGGCGTCCGGACGGCAGCCACATCAAGTTCGATGACAATGCCGCGGTGCTGATCAATGCGCAGGGAGCGCCTCGTGGAACACGTATTTTCGGCCCGGTTGGGCGCGAACTGCGTGAGCGGGCCTTCATGCGAATTGTGTCGCTGGCGCCGGAAACACTGTAGGGATCGGTGATGAGGAAGATTCGAAGCGGCGACGAAGTGCTCGTCACCAGCGGTCGCAACAAAGGTCAGCAGGGCGTCGTACGCCAGACCCTGACCGATCGCGACCGGGTGGTGATCGAGGGCATCAACATCGTCAAGAAACACATTAAGCAGGGCCGAGCCCGCCAGGCGGGAATCGTCGAGGTCGAGGCCCCACTGCACATTTCCAACGTGAAGCTGGTTTGCCCAAGTTGCGGTCAGCCGAGCCGGGTGGGTGTGCGCGCGAGCAGCGAAGGCGCCAACGAGCGCTTTTGCAAGAAGTGCGATGCGGCGATACCCCGCCCCGAGGCCTAGACCCCGGAACGGATACGCGCCTTGCTCCTCTCCAGGCAAAAAGATATGGGGAATGAATAAGACGAACGGCGACCTGAGTGCCGTCAACAGCGGCAGACCAGGTGGGAACGCCGGGAAGCATATGGGAATCCGGAGCCTATCCGGAATGAGGTGTTGTTATGCCACGCGTACGCGATCGCTATCAGGACGAGGTTGTTCCCGCCCTTATCAGCGATTTCGGTTACAAGAACGTGTATCAGGCGCCCAAGCTGACCAAGATCGTGGTGAACATTGGTCTTGGCGAGGCGGTCCAGAATGGACGGGCCCTCGACGCGGCCGTCAACGACCTTCGCTACATCACCGGCCAGGCGCCGGTCATCACCCGGGCGAAGAAGTCGATCGCGGCCTTCAAGCTGCGAGCTGGAATGCCGATTGGCGCGATGGTGACCCTTCGCGGAGATCGCATGTATGAGTTCTACGATCGGTTGACGGCCATCGCGCTGCCACGGATCCGGGACTTCCGCGGGGTTTCGCCGAATTCGTTCGACGGCCGCGGGAACTACACGTTGGGGCTTCGGGAGCAGCTTATGTTTCCCGAGATCGAGTACGACCAGATCGACAAGGTGCGCGGCCTGGAAATCAGCTTCGTGACGACCGCGCGCACCGATGAGGAAGGGCGGCAACTGCTCGCCCGGCTCGGCATGCCGTTCGCGCGGTAGCCGGGAGACACGGAGGAACCATGGCCAAGACGAGCTTGATCGTCAAGTCTCAGCGCACACCCAAGTATTCGACCCGCGCCCACAACCGTTGCAAGGTTTGTGGCCGCCCGCGCGCGTACATGCGGAAGTTCGGCGTTTGCCGCATCTGCTTCCGGGAACTGGCCTCGGTTGGCCGCCTGCCTGGCGTGACCAAGTCGAGCTGGTAACCCGCACCTGAGACCCGATGGATCATCATAACAACGGAGAGCGCGACGGATGAGCGTGAACGACCCAATCAGCGATATGCTGACCCGGATCAGGAACGCGGGTATGGCCCGGCAAACCGAGACAACCATGCCCGCGACCAAGATCCTGGTCGCCATCGCGGGAATCCTCAAGCAAGAGGGATACATCGCCGATTTCACGGTGGTGGAGAAGAAGCCGCAGAACCAGCTGACCGTAAAGCTCAGCTACGCCCCAGACAAGAGCCATGTCATTCGCGAGATCAAGCGCGTCAGCAAGCCTGGCTTGCGGGTCTATGCCGGCAAGGACCAGCTTCCCCGCGTGCGCAGCGGTCTCGGCATCGCCATCGTGAGCACCCCTGAAGGCGTGATCACCGGCTACGAGGCACGGCGGCGCGGCATTGGCGGCGAGGTGCTCTGCACCGTTTGGTAGTTCGGTGGGATCCGCACCGGCAGGTGTGGCATGCCACACCACAGGATAGGAATGTGCCATGTCCAGAATTGGTGTCAAGCCGATTCCGGTTCCCAAGGGCGTCGATGTGACGCTGGGCGCCGGAAACGCGGTTAAAGTGAAGGGCCCGAAGGGCGAACTGAGCCAGGCGTTCACGCCGGTGCTCACCCTCGTCCAGGATGGCGACGAGATTCGGGTCGAGCGCCCGAATGACTCCCGTGACGTGAAGGCCCTCCACGGCCTCACGCGCTCGCTGCTCAACAACATGGTCGTGGGCGTCACCGACGGCTACACCAAGACGCTTGAGATTCTCGGCGTCGGCTACCGCGCGCAGATGGATGGCAAGAACCTCGTGCTCAACGTTGGGTATTCCCACCCCGTGCGAATGGTGGCGCCGGAAGGCATCGCCTACGCGGTCGAAGGCAACAACCGGGTCTCCGTCAGCGGCATCAACAAGCAGGTCGTTGGCGAAGAGGCCGCCCGCATTCGCGGCGTCCGCCCACCCGAGCCATACAAGGGCAAGGGCATTCGATACCAGGGCGAAATGGTTCGCCGCAAGGCGGGCAAGGCCGGCAAGGCCAAGTAGCTCCTGGCTACCTTCGACGTACCGTGCTGGAAGCTGGCCTGTTCAACCGCGCATTGGGGTTTGGCCTTCACCAGCCGGAGTCATTTGGGAGAAAACAATGCGCGTCAAGTATCGAAAGGCGCTTACCACCCGGGAGCGCAGGCATCGCCGGGTGCGAGCCAAAATCAGCGGAACCGCTCAGCGGCCGCGACTGAATATTTTCCGTTCATCGGCGCACATCTACGCGCAGGTGATTGATGACACCCAGGGTCACACCATCGTTGCCGCGAGCGACCTCGACGAGGCCGTGCGCGAGAAGGCAGGCGAAGGCGCCACCAAGTCGGTGCGGGCCAGAGCCGTCGGTGAAATCGTCGCCGAACGGGCAAAGGCCGCTGGTGTCGACGCGGTGCTCTTCGATCGCGGTGGGTTTCTCTACCACGGTCGTGTCAAGGCGGTAGCGGATGGCGCTCGCGAGGGCGGTCTGAAGTTTTAAGCCGTGCGTGCAGCCAGTGCGGAAGGCAACGGGCCGAGTGCTGGCGCGGACCACGGATGATCTGGAGACAGATATGGATCGGAATCGGGAAGAGCGCGCGCCGCGCCGTCGGTCTGACGACGAGCAGGCCAACGAAATCGAGGAGCGCCTGGTACGCATTAGCCGGGTGTCCAAGGTTCACAAGGGCGGGCGAACATTTGCGTTCCGCAGCATTGTCGTCGTCGGTGATGGCAATGGCCGCGTTGGCGTGGGCCTCGGCAAGGCCGGCGAGGTGCCAGACAGCATTCGCAAGGGCGGCGAAACAGCCAAGAAGTCGATGATTTCCGTGCCGCTCGATGGCGGCACCATTCCCCACGAGGTGGAGGCCACCTTCGGCGCCTCCCGCGTGCTCCTCAAGCCGGCCTCCCCCGGTACCGGCGTGATCGCCGGTGGCGCGGTTCGCGCGGTGGTCGAGGTCTCGGGTATCCGCGACATCCTCACTAAGTCGCTGGGCAGCAATAACCCGGTGAACGTGGTGATGGCGACGATGGAAGCGCTCAAGCAGCTCGAATCCGAGCAGGCGGTCATCCAACGGCGCCGGGCGGCCAAGCAGGCGCTCCGCAAGCCGTTCGACCATGGTGGCGTTCCAATCGTGAACCGCCCGCGGTCGGTCGCGGCCCCGCTGACGCCTCCTCAGGACAACCAGCGACGCAACCAGCGACGCGGCGGTCAGGGGCGTGGCCAAGGCCAGGGGCAAGGACAGGGGCAGCGTGGACCGGGTCAAGGCCAGGCCCAGCGAGGTAACCAGTCATGACCGAGAACACGAACGGCAACGGCGGCCAGCTGAAAATCACGCTCGTCAAGAGCACGATCGGCCGGCCGTCAGATCAGGGTCGGGCGGTGAAGTCCCTCGGCCTGCGGCGGTTGCACCACACGGTGGTCCGGCAGGACACGCCCGCGATGCGCGGTGCTGTCCAGAAGGTAAGCCACCTGGTGACCGTTGAGGAAATCGCCGCTGAATAGTGACGTGCCCCCGCGCGTGTCACACATTCAGTTGATGAGAGAGAACGACGATGCCACTGACAATTGACGACCTGCGTCCTTCCAAGGGCGCGAACAAAAGCAAGCGACGGGTCGGTCGCGGCCACGGAAGTGGCCGGGGCAAGACCGCCGGCCGCGGCACCAAGGGGCAGAACTCTCGGTCCGGCGGCGGTGTCCGCATTGGATTCGAGGGCGGTCAGCTCCCGATCCAGCAGCGCATGCCCTACAAGCGTGGGTTCACCAACATCTGGAAGACCCCCTGGGAGACCGTGAACATCGGCCGCCTGGCGGAACTCGAGGTTGAGGGACCGATCACGCCCGGGGTGCTCGCCGACCTCGGCATCATCCGCGGTACGGAATTTCCGGTGAAGATCCTCGCCCATGGCGAGGTCTCCTCCGCCCTGACCGTGCATGCGCACGCATTCTCGAAGTCGGCCCAGGCCGCGATCGAAGCGGCGGGCGGCTCGGTGGAAACGCTCGAGCGCACCGACCAATGGACATCCGCGCGACCACGCAGCCGCCGGCTGCCATTGAACCGGGAGCTCAAGGCGATGCGCGTGGGCAAGGTTGGTGGACCTTCCCGGCGCGAGGCGCTGGCCCAGCTTCAGGAACGTGAGGCGAAGGAGGCCTAGGAATGTTCCAGGCCGTCATCAACGCGTTCAAGATCCCGGATATCCGGGCCAAGATCCTCTTCACGCTCGCCATGCTGGTGGTGTTTCGATTCATCGCCAGCGTCCCGATTCCGGGTGTGGACCGTGAAGGGCTTCGCGCCTTTATCGAGAGCAACCAGCTCCTCGGAATGCTGAACCTGTTCTCGGGGAGCGGGTTGACCAACTTCTCGATCGTGGCCCTTGGTGTGTATCCGTACATCACGGCGTCCATCATCATGCAGTTGATGACGCCAATCATTCCTCGCCTCAACGAACTGTCCCAGGAAGGGCAACAGGGGCGGAACAAGATCAACCAGTACACCCACTTCCTCACCGTGCCACTGGCGCTGCTTCAGGGGTACGGGCAAACACTGCTCTTCTCCCGCCAGCAGGGTGTGGATGGGAACTACCTGATCGAGGACTTCGGTCTCTTCGATAGCGAGACCTGGCTGCCGACCCTGGCTATCCTGATCTCAATGACGGCTGGCACCATGCTCCTGGTCTGGATCGGTGAGTTGATCACCGAAAAAGGCATCGGCAATGGCGTTTCCATCATCATCTTCGGCGGTATCGTCGCCACATTACCGGGCAACGTGTTCGATCTCATGACTGGTGGAACGCTCGGCTCCAACTTCGTCGGCACGCTGATGTTCGGCGTCCTCGGATTGATCACGGTGGTGGGCGTCGTGCTCATCAACGAAGGCCAGCGGCGCATTCCCGTGCATCACGCCAAGCGCGTGCGCTCAGGCAAGGTGTTCGGCGGCACAACCACCAACATCCCGCTGAAGGTCAACAGCGCCGGCATGATCCCGCTCATCTTCGCGGTGAGCATCATGGTGTTCCCCGGCATGATCGCCAGCTTCCTGGAAGCGTCGAACACCGAATGGGTGCGCGACGTGGCCGAGAAGATCCGGCTCTGGTTGAGTCCGGATACCTGGACGTACAACATTGTCTACTTCCTTATGGTGGTTGGGTTCACCTTCTTCTACACCATGGTGGTGTTCCAGCAGCAACGCATCCCTGAATCGCTCCAGCGGCAGGGCGCGTTCATCCCCGGTGTTCGGCCGGGACGGAACACGGCCATCTATCTCCAGAAGGTGCTCAGCCGGATCACGGTTGTCGGGGCCCTGTTCCTCGGCCTGATCGCGATCCTTCCGTTCATCGCCACGCTCATCACGGGGATCAGCGCCCTGCAATTGAGCGCGACTTCACTCCTCATCGTCGTTGGCGTGGCCATCGACACCATGCGGCAACTCGAGGCGCAGTTGATGATGCGGAACTACGAAGGCTTCATCGATTAGCCGGATGGCGGCCGCCCCCGAAGGTGGGTGGCCGCCGGTTCGGCAAACGCAATTCAGGCGGGGACAGGCATCGTGTATCTGATCTTGATGGGAGCCCAGGGCTCCGGCAAGGGAACCCAGGCGGCCCGGATCGGGCCGGACCTGAAGCTGGAACGCATCGCCACCGGAGATCTCTTCCGGGCGGAGATCGCGTCTGGCTCGGAGCTTGGCGTCGAACTCAAGGCGATTCTCGATCGCGGTGACCTGGTGCCAAACGACCTGACCAACGCCATCGTCCGCGGCAAGATCGAGTCCCTGGTGGAGCGCAAGGCCAACGGCGAGGATGTCGAGGGCGCGCTTTTCGACGGG
The DNA here is from genome assembly GCA_964622205.1 of uncultured Sphaerobacteraceae bacterium. Lineage (GTDB taxonomy): Bacteria > Chloroflexota > Chloroflexia > Thermomicrobiales > UBA6265 > JACCYX01. The sequence continues at coordinate 8,162 of CAZUPA010000051.1, read as the reverse complement.
TTTCCCCGCACCGCGGCACAGGCCAGCGCGCTCGATGGCATCCTGCGGGAGTTCAACGACGCGGTCGACGTGGTGATCGAAATCGACGTGCCCCGCGACATCCTGATCGAACGGCTCGCCGGCCGCCGCGTCTGCTCTGGTTGCGGCGCCGTCTATCACCTCGATGCCAGCCCGCCGAAGACGTCGGACGTGTGCGACACATGCGGGGGCCAGTTGCTCCAGCGCGACGACGACAAGCCCGAAGCCATCAAGCGGCGGCTCGCCCTGTACGACCAGCAAACCGCTCCCCTGCTCGACTACTATCGTGGTCAGGGCAAGCTCGAACACGTTGATGGCCATCGCGGCATTGACGATGTTGAAGCCGGAATCCTGTCCATCGTGCGGAGCCGCTTGGCCAACGAGGCGGGCGCGTAATCATGGGTATTCCCCTTCGAAGTGTCGCCGATATCGAGAAAATGACGCGAGCCGGACAGGCGGTGGCGCTTTGTCACCAGCGAGTAGCAGCCGCGATCGCGCCAGGTGTCTCTACCCAGGAACTCGACGACATCGTTCGAGACACCCTCGCCGAACTCGGCGCGACCTCCAACTTCCTTGGACATCACGGGTTCACCGGGCGGATTTGCGCCTCGGTGAACGATGAGATCGTCCACGGCATTCCAGGCGCCCGTCGCCTGCGGGGAGGCGACATCATCGCGGTCGACATCGGCGCCATTGTCGATGGATTCCACGGCGATTCGGCGTGGACCTATCCGGTGGGCGCTATTTCAGAAGACAACCAACGGCTGCTGCGGGACACCGAAGCGGCGCTGTACGAAGGACTCCGGCACGCCACCGCCGGAAAGCGCCTGGGAGACGTGGGCCACGCGATCGAGGAGTATTCCCTGGAGCGCGGCTATGGCATCGTCCAGGAATATGGTGGTCATGGCATTGGCAGGGAGATGTGGGAGGAACCGCACATCCCGAACCACGGCGATCCCGGAACCGGCCCGCGCCTGAAGAAGGGCATGACGCTCGCCATCGAGCCGATGCTCACCCTGGGCGGGGACGAAACCCGGGTGCTGGATGACGGGTGGACGGTTGTGACCGCCGATGGCTCGTGGTCCGCGCATTTCGAACACACGGTCGCGATAACGGACGGGGAGCCACTGATCTTGACGCAGCGGTTGCCTTCGATGGTACACTAGTCATTCGTGGCGCATGTCAGCAGACATGCGCTATCCGCGTGTACGGTCGATGGCCCATACCACCACCCCGTGATCCCGGGGAAACGCACATGGGTTGTTGGGTACACGAACTTGATGCATGCGAGCACTGGCTCCAAGGCCAGGTCAAGAACACGGAACGTTCTGCTGGAACTCCGGACTCGCGCGCGAATGACATACGAACACGCCATGCGCAGTCATGGACTGAGGAGCAGTAACGGATGAAGGTTTCGGCTTCGGTTTCAAAGCGGTGCGAAAAGTGCCGCATAATCCGCCGCAAGGGCATTGTGCGGGTGATCTGCACGAACCCGCGCCACAAGCAGCGGCAGGGATAATCCCCCAACGAGCTGACTGAAGCAGCCCTGGCAAACACCGGGAGCCGCATCGTGAGGATGACGTATGGCACGAATTTCGGGAGTTGACCTGCCGCGCGAGAAGCGTGTGGAAGTGGCGCTCACCTATATTTATGGAATTGGCCTGCCGACCAGCCAGAAGCTGCTCGGCGAAACGGGCGTCAGCCCGGATACCCGCGTTCGCGATCTCACCGATGATGAAGTCAACCGGCTTCGAGAAATCATCGATCGTGACTACCGCGTCGAGGGCGACCTTCGCCGCGAAGTGGCGATGAACATCAAGCGGCTGATCGATATCGGATCCTACCGGGGCCTTCGCCACCGGCGCGGTATGCCGGTTCGTGGTCAGCGCACGCGCACAAACGCCCGCACCCGCCGCGGTCCGAAGCGCGCCATTGGTGGACGCAAGAAGTAGTTTGCATACTCGATAGGGCCGGGGCGGTAGGCATATCCGCCGCGCGGCGATCTTTCACGCTAACTGGAGGCAATGACGCGCATGTCAGACAAGCGTCGCGGAGCTGGACAAAAGACTCGGGTACGTCGACGGGACAGGAAGAATATCCCTCGCGGGCGAGCGTATATCCAGGCTACGTTCAACAACACAATCGTGACCCTCACCGACCCGGCCGGCAATGTCATCGCCTGGTCGAGCGCTGGGGCCAACGGTTTCAAGGGCTCCCGCAAGAGCACCCCTTTCGCCGCCCAGATGACGGCCGAGGCGGCCGCCCGCCGGGCTCAGGAGCACGGCCTTCGCCAGGTCGACGTCTTCGTCAAGGGACCGGGCTCCGGACGTGAAATGGCCATTCGCTCTCTGCAGTCCAGCGGCGTCATGGTCATCTCCATCACCGACACCACCCCAATTCCATTCAATGGCTGCCGCCCGCCGAAGCGGCGCCGCGTCTAGTTTTCCAGCCCTCGCACCGGCCTGTCCCGGCGCGAGGGAATGGCAATTACCCTCCGCTCGCGTGGGCGGCGGGTATTCGGCTGGCTCGTCAACCATGGGCCAGCCTGGCAGGAACGGCAACACATTGGTCCAGGCCAGGACAGGGTTGAGTCCGGCCTGTCGCGCCGAACTGTCAGGGCGTTTACCGGCGCGTGAGAGAACGGCGTCGCAAGGAGGCAAGTCCGCTTGTTGCAGCAACCCGAATTCACTATCAAAACCATCGAGGCGGGGCTCAACTACGGGCGCTATCAGGTCGAGCCGCTCGAGCCAGGCTACGGCACCACGTTGGGTAACTCCCTCCGGCGTATCCTGCTGCGATCGCTCGAAGGATGTGCGGTTTCCCGCATTCGCATCGACAACGTGTGGCACGAATTCGCCACCATCCCGAACGTCCGCGAGGATGTCACCGAGGTGGTGCTCAATCTGAAGGGCATCCGCCTGCGCCGCGTGCAGCCACTGCACGGCGATGTGCGCGCCCATCTCTACAAGCGTGGCGAGGGCGAAGGCGAATCCATCGTCACCGCCGGCGACATCGAGTGGCCGGTCGAGGTCGAGATCGTCAATCCCGAACTGCATATCGCCACGCTCGATGGGCCGGACTCGGTTCTCGACATGGATCTCTGGGTCAGCCGCGACCGCGGGTACCGCCCGGCCGAGACGCAGGAAACCTTCGCCCTCGGCGAGATTCCGATCGATGCCATTTACACCCCGATCCAGCGGGTCAACTTCGTTATCGAGCCGACCCGCGTCGGCCAGAACGTCGAGTACGACCGGCTGATTCTCGAGGTCCTCACCGACGGCACCATCGAGCCCGACGACGCGCTGTCCCAGGCGGCCACGATCCTCATGGATCACGCCCGGGTCTTCGCCGAGTTCACCCGGCCCGAGCCCGAGGCTACCGCCTCGTCCTTCATCCCGGAAGAAGTCCAGAACAAGCCGCTTGCTGAACTCGGCCTCTCGCCGCGGGTGCTCAATGCGCTGCGCAGCAAGCAGATTGACAAGGTTGGCCAGGTGCTGACCATGGATCCGGACCAGCTTCTCTCGATCCGCAACTTCGGCCCGCGCTCGCTGACCGAACTGCGCGAGAAACTGCATGAATACGGCTACCTTCCCGAGACCGACGACGTCGAACCCGGCGTGGAGGAGGGCGAAGAAGGCGAAGACGCCGAATCGCTCGAGGTCGCGGAAGCCATCAAGTCGCTGGGCGGCCTTGGCGCTGGCGCCAGCGAGAATGAGGAAGTGGAGTAATGAGGCACCAGAAGGCTGGCCGCAAATTCGGCCGCAACCCAAGCCAGCGAAAGGCCATGCTCCGGCAGCAAGCCGTTTCGCTGATTCTCAACGACCGCATCATGACTACCGAGGCCAAGGCCAAGGAACTCCGCATCGTCGTGGAGAAGCTCGTCACGATCGCTCGCGACGATTCGGCGCACCACCGCAACCTGGTGATGTCCCGGCTCGATCACGAGAAGTCCGTCGCGCGCCTCTTCGATGTGGTCGCTCCCCGGTACGAGGACGTTCCCGGCGGCTACACCCGCATTTCGAAGCTCGGTCTGCGCCACGGAGACGCGGCGCCGATGGTGCTGATTGAATTCGTCGCCTAGCGACGAGCCACGACGCGTGGGAGCCATCTGGCTGCCAGGCGTCACCCTGTTCCCGTGAGACTCAAGCTCACCCTCGGATACGACGGTACGGGCTTCTGGGGATCACAGCGACAGGCGAACGCGCGAACGGTTCAGGAAGAACTCGAACGCGCGCTCGAACGACTCGGCGGGAAACCCGTTCGCGCCGGGTTTGCCGGCAGGACCGATCGGGGAGTTCACGCGGTGGGCCAGGTCGTCCACTGTGCGGACATCCGGCCGGAAATGCCGGAGGCGGACATCCGGAAGGCGCTCAATCGGCTGCTCCCGGATGACGTGGCGGTTTCCGGCCTTGCCCGCGTGGAGCCAGGATTTCACTCCCGGTTCGACGCGGCGTGGCGGGAATACCGGTACCGGATCTGGATTGGCGGGAAGCAGCCGCTGCTGGACCGGTACGCCTGGTTGCGGCGAGCCGATCTCGATGGAGAGCGGATGTCGCGGGCGGCTTCCATCCTCGCCGGCACGCACGACCTGGCGGCGTTCACCGGCGGCGGTGAAGGGGTTCCATGGTCGACGCGGGCAACCGCTCCCCGCGGAACGATCCGGACGATTCTCCTGTGTGGGGTTCGCGAGGTGGGGCCGTGGTGGGGAACGATTCCGGAACCGGGCCATGGCCTGGAGATCCGGATCGTGGCGGACGGGTTCCTGCCGCAACTGGTGCGCGCCATTACCGGCGCTCTGGTGGCGGTGGGGCAAGGCGATCGGGACCCGGAGTGGTTTAATGAACTGCTCGACGTGGCGGATCGCCGCGCCGGTCCGGCGGTGGCGCCGGCACACGGATTGATTCTTTGGCGGGTAGGTTACGGCAGCGATGTTCCTGACCCTGACCCGGAAGACACACAGGATGCGAGTGGGTATCCCGCTCGCACGGACAATGGCTAAGGGAGCTATCGTGGAACAACGAACCTATTCAGCTAAACCAAGCGAAGTCAATCGCCAGTGGTTTGTGGTCGATGCCGAGGGCAAGACCCTTGGCCGCCTGGCCACCGCCGTCGCGGCAACCCTGCGCGGCAAGAACAAGCCCATCTACACGCCCCACGTTGACACCGGAGACTTCGTCATCGTCCTCAACGCCGGCAAGGTGAAGGTGACCGGCGCCAAGGAAACCCAGAAGTTCTACTACCGGCACTCCAACTACCCGGGCGGCCTCAAGACCGAATCCCTCAAGGACGTGCGCGAGCGGCATCCAGACAGGATCATCGAGAACGCCGTTCGCGGTATGCTTCCACGAACAGCGCTTGGCAAGCAGCAGCTCACCAAGCTCAAGATTTATGAAGGTAGCGAGCACCCGCACGGCGCACAGAACCCGGCCGCGCTCGAACTCGACGACACCGCGGTCCGCTAGGCGACCGAAGGGAGAAGCAATGAGCGATTCAACGATGCCCAAGGGGCAGTACTACTACGCGGTTGGCCGGCGAAAGTCGGCTGTCGCCCGCGTTCGCCTCTACCCGGGTGAGGGCAACTTCACCGTCAACGGCAAGCCGGTTCGCGAGCACTTCGGTGGCCGCGAGCTGCACTACCTGGTGATGGCCGAGCCGTTCCGCGCCACCGGCACCACCGAGCGGTTCGATGTGGTCGCCACCGTTGTCGGCGGCGGATCGTCCGGCCAGGCCGGCGCCATCCGGCACGGCATTTCCCGCGCGCTCATCAACGCCGACGCAGATCTTCGGCCGACGCTGAAGACGGCTGGCCTCCTGACGCGCGACTCGCGCGAGAAGGAGCGCAAGAAGGTCGGTCTCAAGCGGGCCCGCAAGGCTCCTCAGTACACGAAGCGGTAATCGCCGCCTCGTCGAGACTGGCGAATCAGGAAACACCCCGGCGGCCACATGGCCACCGGGGTGTTTCTTCGTCCTCCGTGTTCAACCGTGGGAGTCTCGCCTCATGGCTGGGCGCGGCTGATACCCGCTTCGGCTTGCGGGGTAGGGGCGGAGGCGAGGGCCGCTGACGCAGGGCGGACAACAGCCACCTTCGCTTCGCATGGAAGAGAGTGCGAACCATCGGCGGCAGGTCCGCCCGTAGTACCCCGCGGAGTTTTTTACGAGGCCGCCTCCGCCTCTTCGGGGGCCGGTGCGAGGACGTCTGGCAGGCGTCCCTCCAGGAGTTCGGCCAACGCCGCCTCGTCAAGCAGCGGCACGCCCAGGCTCTCGGCTTTGGTCGCCTTGCCGCCAGCGTCCGCTCCGGCGATCACCGCGCTCGTCTTCTTCGACACCGATCCCGAGACATTCGCCCCAAGCTTCCGCAATCCTTCTTCAGCCTCTGGCCGGGTCAACGTGTCCAGCCGCCCGGTCAGCACCAGCGTCAGGCCCGACAGCGGGCGTTCCGACCACTCAACGGCGGTCGACTCCGCCACGTTCAGCCCGACTTCCTTGAGCTTCGCCACCAGCTCGCGATTCACCTGCTCCTGTGCGAAGTCGTGGATATCGGCCGCCACCACGGCCCCGATGCCTGGAATCGCGGAGATCTCTTCAGCCGTGGCCGCCAGCAGCGAATCCAGCGATCCGAACCGGTCCGCGATGAGATGCGCGGTCCGCTCACCGACGTGGCGAATCCCCAATCCATGCATCAGGCGCCACAGTGGCTGCTCCTTGCTCGATTCGACCGACGCCTTGAGGTTGTCCGCGCTCTTCTGCCCAAGTCCCTCAAGGCCAGCAACCGCATCCCAGTCCAGCCGGTAGATATCGCTCACGTCGCCGATCCAGCCGAGATCGACAAACCGGTCCGCGAGATTTGGCCCGAACCCTTCGATATCCATCGCTGGCCGGCCAATGAAGTGGTGGATGCGCTCCTTCAACTGGGCCGGACATGAGGCATTCGTGCAGTATCTCTTCGCCACTCCTGGTTCGCGGTGAACCGGCGTGCCGCAGGAAGGGCAGGTGTCCGGCATCTCGAACGGCGTTTCCTTGCCGGTCCTCCGCTCCTCGACCACCTTCACGATCTGAGGGATGACATCGCCGGCCCGCTGCACCACCACCGTGTCGCCGATCCGGATGTCCTTCCGGGCGATCTCGTCCTCGTTGTGCAGCGTCGCTCGCGACACCGTGACGCCGCCGATGTTGACCGGTTCCAGCACCGCGAGCGGGTTGAGCGTTCCCGTCCGTCCAACATTAATCAGGATATCCAGCACCTGCGTGGTTTGCTGGATGGCGGGGAACTTGTAGGCGGTCGCCCAGCGCGGATCTCGCGCGACATAACCGATCTCGTCCTGGAGCCCAAGATCGTCCACCTTGATCACCGTTCCGTCGATCTCGAAGTCAAGCTCGGTGCGGCGCGCCAGCCACTCTTCGCAGGCTCCCCAGATCGAATCGACGCTAGCATGCCGGGCGGCGTCCAGCGAGGTGGTGAATCCCAATTGCCGCATCCAGGTCAGGCAGTCGTAGTGTGTCGCTGGCATCGGAGCGCCAGTCGCGTAGCCGATCTGGTAGGCGAACAGTCGGAGCGGACGCTGGGCGGTGATCGACGTGTCCTTCTGGCGAATCGACCCGGCGGCGGCGTTGCGCGGGTTCATGAAGAGCTTTCCGCCCGCCTCGGACATCCGCTCGTTCAGCCCTTCGAAGTCCGACTTCCGCATGTAGATCTCGCCGCGAATCTCGATCGTCTGAGGCATCGGGAAGTCGTCCGGCTGTCGCAACCGCGTCGGGATGGAGCGGATCGCTCGCACGTTGGCGGTGATGTCGTCGCCCACGAATCCATTGCCGCGGGTCGCGGCGTGGTCCAGCGCGCCGTCGATATACGTCAGCGCCACCGCCAGGCCGTCGATCTTCGGCTCGGTCACGTATGTCAGGTCATCCACGCCCGCGAATCGCAATGCTCGTTGCGACCACGCCCGCAATTCGTCCTCGTTGTAGACATTGCTCAACGAGAGGAGGGGACGTGGATGGGTAACCTCGGCGAAGTCCGACTGCGCAAAGTGGCCCACGCGTTGGGTTGGGGACTCAGCCGTCACCAGCTCCGGATGCTCCGCCTCGATCTGGCGGAGTTCGTTCATCAGCGCGTCGTACTCGGCGTCGGTGGCCGTAGGCTGGTCCAG
>CAZUPA010000050.1:0-20321 GCA_964622205.1 uncultured Sphaerobacteraceae bacterium | reverse complement strand
GGTCACGGCAACTGGCGACCATGGCTGTGGAGGGGCAGCCGTGGAGGGATGGCCCGGGCGCGCGGCGCCGTGTGGCCATCCGCCGAAGGCGAGCGTGTGGCTGCCCTGTCTCGATCCTGCTGCCAACTACCGGGACGGTAGGGCGATTCCGGGCCACGGTCGATGGATTGGTGGATCAGGCACGAAAAAGCCTCGCGAAAGCGAGGCTCATCGTTGCATTGGTGGAGATGGGGGGAATCGAACCCCCGTCCAGAACCATCCGCCGGACATCTACTACACGTTTAGTCGATGATTTTCGTGCCACATGCCACTCCCATCGACAGGATTGACATGCGGTGAGTCAGACTGGCTTAGGTGATCGCGCTCCGACGGACTAGATCACGGCATTCTGTCTTGGTGACGCTCAGAATCCGAACCGACAGAACGAGTCCGGCTGAGCGCGCTACTCAGAGGTCTGAGACTTAGGCAGCGTAGGCGAGTTGCGGTTTGTTCGCAGCTACAGTTTTGCCCGTTTTAACGAGGCCTCGGGCACCTCGACGTGCAATGGCCTGGCATCCGACCCTGTCGAAACCGGACATCCCCAGACACGCGACCATTCCCAAGTCACGCCGAAAGTATACCCGATGGGGAACAGATGTGCGACTACCACTGGGACCGTTCCTTGATCGCCTGCTCGATGCCCCGCTTGGCGTCGCGCTCGGCGACCGCCTGCCGCTTGTCGTAGAGCTTCTTGCCGCGCGCCACGCCCACGTCTACCTTCGCCCGGCCTCGACGCAGACGAATCCGCAACGGCACCAGGGTCATCCCCTTGCGCTCGGTCTCTTCCCGCAACTCGTCGATCTGCCGCCGGTGTACCAGCAGTTTCCTGGGCCGCATGGGATCGTGGTTGGCGTAGGCGCCGTGGCTGTACGGCGCGATGTTCGCCCCAATCAGCCAGAGCTCGCCGTTGTCCACCCGCACGTACGCCTCGCTGATGGTGACCTTCCCATCGCGAATCGATTTGATCTCGGACCCGGTGAGCGCGATGCCCGCCTCGATCGTGTCGTCTATGAAATAGTCGTGAAATGCCCGGCGGTTCTGCGTCACCACCCGGTCCCCCGGTGGCGTGGCATTTTCCGCTTTCGCGTTCTTCTTAGCCATTGCGACACTATACAATGCCGCCTATCCGAACCATCGCGATTTGGCCCGGCAATCTTCCGCCGAAACGGATTCCAACCCACTCGCGGGAGGCCCGATCAACTACACTCGCCACATGGAACCGAACCCGCCGCCTGGCGCCGATCCCTATCGCCACATCGCCGAGTTGTACGACCTCGAACACGACCCGTTCGAGGACGATATCGAATTGCTCCAGGATTTCGCGGAAGAATCCCCCGGTCCCATCCTCGAGATGGGCTGTGGTTCGGGCCGCGTGCTCGTCCCACTCGCCGAAAGCGGCCATTCGGTCACCGGCATCGACCATTCCGAACCGATGCTCGAGCGCGCGCGACAGCGAGCCTCCAGAGCGGGCGTCTCCGATTCGATCTCGTTGCAATCGCTCGACCTCACCGCCGCCCACCTCGCGGAAGGCGGCCCCTTTGGAATGGTGCTCCATACCCTCAACGCCCTGATGCACCTGCCCACCCAGCGAGAGCAGATCGCTTCCGTCAACAACGCCTTCGACTCACTCGATCCGGGCGGAACGCTCTTTCTCGACCTGATGAATCCCGCCCCCGACTACCTTCAGCGGCTCGAGGGTTCGACGTTGCTCGAATGGTCCGGCGACCTTCCCGGCGGAACCACCGTCGACAAGTGGACGTACCGCTCGATCGACCCGATCGACCAGACCATCGACACGACGATTTGGTACGATTTACTCGATTCCAGCGGTGATTTCCGGCGGCTGCGAACCAGTTTCATCCTCCGCTATCTCCACCACGGCGAAATCACGCTCATGCTCGAATCCATCGGTTTCACGTCCATCCAGTCGTTCGGAAGCTATCAACTCGACCCACTGAATGGCGCGTCGGAGCGCATGTTGATCACCGCGAGAAGGCCATGAAGTTCAGTCTCAGGAACATCACCATGCATCACTTGCGGATCACGTCGTGGACCATCGTCGTCCTTGGGGTACTCGCGTTCGCCGCTGGTATGTTTTTTCCCATCGGCGATGTTTGGCGACTCGCCGGGCTCCTGCTCGTCATCGCCGGCGCGGTGAAGGTCGCCATGATCCACCTTTGGGTCAATGTCGCCGGACTCGGCGCCGACCACCACGACCCAATTCAGCCACTCTAGCCACCGAAGATCGCCGCGGGAGACTCGCATGACCGACCAGGAAGAACAGGACGCCCAGCACCAGCGAATTCGCCAGGCCCGCCAGGTCCTCTCGGGCGACTCGATTCGCCCCAGCCCCGACCCGTGGGTCGCCGGGAGCGACGCCGTGCCCCTCAGCGCGCTCCAGCGCAACTACCTCGTCACGCTCATCGTGCTGCTGCTGCTCGGCGTCGTCCTGGCCTGGATCACCGGGCTCGGCATGGCCAGCATCGTCCTCTTTCTTCTCGCCCTCGGCCTGATCGCGGCCTGGCTGGTGTTCTAGCGCGTCGCCAGCGCGGATTCCGTGTGCGGAATCATGAGACGCCGCCGGAGACGTTCGGCCGCACGATCAGGCTCTCAAGCGGCCTGCGCGGCCGTCGCTTCGGCGGCGCGTCCATCAACCCAACCGGGAACATCGCGTGCGGCTGAAGCTGCTCGTCCAGCCCCAGGTACTCCGAAATCACTTCCGGGCAAAACAGCGGGGCGCACATCCATCCCGCGTCCAGCCCCAGCCCATGGAGCGCCAGCAGGAAGTTCTGCGCCGCCGCTCCCAGGCTCTGGATTGCCATCAGGGTCTCTGCCTCCCGCCGCTCGTCGTCGGGATACTCGTGGGCATCTCCCAGGTAGAGACACAGGATCACCACCACCGGCGCTCGCTCCAACCGTTCGCGACTCCGGATGACCCGGTGCTCGATCACCGCCTCATCCACGGTATCGAGGCGCAATTGCTCTCGCCACGACTCCGCCATCGCCCCGGCGAGCCCTCGCCGGTCCTCCGCTCGTTCGAGGATCGCGAACCTCCACGGCTGCGTTCCATGCGGCGAAGGCGCCCAGCCAGCCGCCTCCACCGCCTGCTCCACCAGCCCAATGTCGATCTCGTCAGTCCGGAACGACCGCACCGACGACCGATCCACGATCGCAGCGAACAGGTCCTGAGATCTCACGTTCGTGCCGGCATGAGTCACGAATCCTCACCCACTGCCAGCGGCAGCACATACTCATCGCCGCGCGGTTTCCATGCCGCCGCCTCCTGGACGACACCGTATCCAGCCGTCAGGTTCCACAGGAACACCACCGGCGCGTCCTCCCGCATCACAGACATCAGGTGACGGAACACGCTCGCCCGCGCGTCCGGATCGGTTTCCACCGCCGCCTCGTTGATGAGCGTGTCCACCTCGTCATTCGCGTATCGCGCAAGGTATCCCGCGCTGGAGAAAACCAGGCTCAGGAGCGTGTGCGGATCGTAGAGCGGGCTCCACGTCACCATCCTCAACGCTGGCGCTTCGGCGTTCGCCCAGTTCGCGTTGAACTCCGCGTACTCGCTCACCTTGATGGACGCCCGCAGCCCCACCTCGCCGAGTTGCGCCGCGATTGCCTCGGCCACATCCACTCTCGCCGCGCTGGTGATCTCCAGCTCGAACTCCACATCCTCGACTCCAGCCCCGGCCAGCAGTTCCTTCGCCAGGTCGGGATCGTACTCGTACGGAACCAGATCGGGGTTGAACGCGATCGACCGCTCGTCCGGCACGATCGACGCCAGCCGACGTGCCTCGGGCGACACCAGCGCCTGGGCGATGGCGTGTACGTCAATCGCGTGATTCAGCGCCCGGCGCACCTCGACCTTATCGAACGGCGGAACGTCGGCCGCGATCCGGATCCATTGCGAACCGACGATCGAAGGCTCCCAGGCGATGGCTCCGCTCTCCGCCACGGTCTTGAGCTGGTCGTGCGGGATTTCCGACACGATCTGCGAAACCCCGGTCGAGAGATCCGCCACCCGCGTCGTCGCCTCGGGCACGAATCGGAACGTCACGCGCTCCGCGATCGGGTTGCCCTTCGCGCTCGGGAGCGGATAGTCCGGATTCCGCGCCAGCGTGATCGACGCTCCGGCCTCCTGGCTCTCGAACACGTAGGGGCCCGACCCCACCGGGCTCGATGCCGCCGTATCGGCCGAGAACCCTTCGGGCAACAGCACCAGCCACACGGCGATCTGCGCCGGCAGCCACGGCGCTGGCGCGTCCGTCACGATCCTGGCTGTCCGCTCATCAACCTCCTCCACCCCGGTGATCGCGGCGAACAGTCCCGATGCTTCCGACCCCGAGTCCATCATGTGCGCCAGCGAGCGCGACACCGCCGCGCTCGTCACCGGCGTCCCATCGTGGAAGGTCAGCCCCTCGCGCAGCACCAGTTCGTACGTCGTGTCATCAACAAGGTCGAACGACTCAGCTGCCAGTGGAGCGATCGTTCCGTCCGGCGTGAAAGTCACCGGAGCGTCATAAATAGAATGCACGATCGACCAGTCGCGCGCCGAGTACGCCAGCGCCGGGTCGATCGATTCTGGCGCGCCCGGCAGGTCGATCACCAGGTGCTCGAGCAATTCGCCGGCGACCGGAGTCTGGGCCAATGCATGACCCGGAAATGCGTGGCCGAGGCCCGCCGCGATGCTCCCGAACCCCACCGCCCCAATCAGGGACCGGCGGGTGCTCACATTGGCGCGTCCGGGAATGTGTCGTGTTGTCATGCTGTCCCCTCTCGGGTGGTTGCGATCACGTACTCGTCTCCGCGAGGCCGCCAGGCGGCGCCCGCACCCGCGACTCCGTAATTCGCGGTCAGGTTCCACAGGAACGCCGCCGGCGGCGATTCCTGGAAGTAGCGCCCTAGATCGCGATACAACGCGGCCCGCGCCTCTGGGTCGGTTTCCGTCGCCGCCGCCGAGATCAGCGCATCCGCCTCGTCATCGGAAAACCGGGAAAGCGGCCCCGTGCTCGCGAACATCAGGCCAAGCAGCGTATGAGGGTCGTACACCGGCCTCCAGGTCACGTACCGGAGCGCCGCCGATTCCGGGTCCGTCCAGCTCCCGTTAAACGCCGCCAGTTCCGCCACCTCGATCGTGACACGAATCCCGACTGCCTCCAGGTTGGCCGCGATCGCCTGCATGACATCGTCGCGGCCCCCACCCGTGTACTGAAGCGTCGTCTCGAACCCATCGCCATACCCGGCCTCGACCAGGAGTTCCCGCGCCCGTTCCGGGTCGTATGCGAACGGAGCCAGCTCCGGGTCGAACCCGATGCTTCGCTCGTCCGGAAAGAGCGACGCCAGCCTGCGCGCCTCCGTGGAGACCAGCGCCGCCCCAATCGTCTCCACGTCGATCGCGTGGTTGACCGCCTGACGCACGAGCGGATCGTCGAACGGCGCGGCATCGTTCACCATCCGCAGGAACGACGTCCCCAGGACCGGCGCCTCGATCGCCTGGCCGCCGCCCTCCTCAATGGCTCCGGTCTGGTCCTGTGGGATCGCATCCACGATCTGCGCCACGCCCGTCGCCAGATCGGCCACCCTTGTCGTCGATTCCGGCACGAACCGGTAGCGCACCCGCTCCGCAAGCGCGGTTCCTTTCGGGCTGTCCGCCGGATAGTCCGTGTTCCGCTCCAGCACGATTTCGCTGCCGGCCTCCCTCGACACGAACCGGAACGGCCCCGACCCCACCGGCGCCTGCTCGAACGCGTCAGCCGTCATCCCCTCCGGGAACAGCACCATCCACACCGCCAGTTGCGAGGGGAGCCACGGAGCCGGCTCGGCGGTCTTCAGCAACGCCGTTCGCCCGTCGACTGTCTCTACCTCGACAATCGCCCCGAAGTTTCCCGCCGCGGGCCCTTCGGATTGCTGGACGTGCAGGATGGACCGCTCGATCGCGTCCACCGTCACCGGTGAGCCATCGTGATACGTCAGCCCTTCTCGCAGCACGACCTCGAAGGTCAGATCATCCACGATGGTGAACGACTCCGCCGCCAGCGGAACCAGTTGGCCATCGTCACTCAGGTCCAGGATTGAGTCGTAGATCGAGTGCAGGACCGACCAGTCGCGAATCGATCGAGTCAGCGCCGGATCCAGATTGTCCGGCCCCCCGCTCATATCGATCACGAGTTCCCCGGCCACCTCCGGCGTGCCTTGCGCGCCCGCATGCCGAATCCATCCTCCCGCGCCAATCGCCAGGGGCAGTCCAATCGTTCCCGCCCCGAACCGCCTTCGCGTAACACCACCGTCAAATACACTCGTCATGCTGTCTCCAGGCTCTCGTTCATTGACTTGTCGCTTCCACGGTTCGCTTTCGATATCCATGCCTCGCCGGATCCAGGCGTTCCTGCAACCACTCGGCCACCAGGTTGAACCCAATCACGGCCAGCGCGATAACCAGTCCCGGCATGACGCCGATCCACGGCGCCTCGAATACCTGTTGCTGTCCTTCCCGGATCATCCCGCCGAGCGATATCCGCTCGATCGGCAATCCAATCCCCAGGTAGGTGAGCGATGCCTCCCAGATCATCACCGCCGCCACCTGCTGGCAGAAAATCACGATCGTCTGGGGCAGGACGTTCGGAAGCAGGTGGAAGATCGCGATCCGCGCTGGGCTCGCGCCCAACCCAACCGAGGCCAGCACGAAATCAGAACGCACGAGGCTTCTCGTTTGCAGTCGGATCACCCGCGCGTACGTGATCCACCCGGAAAGCACCAGGATGATGACCACGTTCGTCATCCCCTGGCCCAGCGTCGCCGCGATCACCAGCCCAATCACGATCGTGGGGATCGCAAGCATCAACTCCACGACCGCGGTCACCCCCGCGTCGACAATTCCGCCCGCGACGCCCGACAGCAGTCCCAACGTCACACCGGCCGCCGCCGACAACGTCGCCGCCACCAGGCCCACCGCCAGCGACAACCGCGCCGCCGCCAGAAGCCGCGCCAGGATGTCCCGGCCCAGGCTATCCGTCCCCAGCGGGTGATCCCACGTTCCACCGAATCCGGCTGGCGGCTGCAACCGGTTGAGCAGGTCCTGCTTCGTCGCGTCGAGTCCCAGCATCGGCCCGAACACCGCCAGCCCCAGGAACACTCCCACTGGCAGCAATGCGAGTGGCACGACTGGTCGCCAGGTCCGGGACGCCCTGCTGGTGACCTTCGCGCCGCCGTCCAGCGCCGCGCCGGAAACCATCGCCCTCGTGCCGGACACTGGCGCCTCAACCATTGGACACCGCCAGCCCGCCGCGCGAGCGTTGCGCCGGATCGATCCAGGCAGCCAGCAGGTCAATCGCGATGTTCGCCAGCGCCACCAGCACGATCGTCACCACGACGAACGCCTGCACCACCGGCAGGTCGCGGTCCGACGCGGCTTGCAGCGCCAGCCGTCCCGCCCCCGGATACGCGAACACCGATTCCACGACAATCGCCCCACCGGCCAGGAAGCCAGCCTGCAACCCGATAATCGCCAATGTCGGAATCAGCGCGTTGGGCAGCGCATGCCGGATCCACACCGCCGATTTCCCCAGCCCCTTCGCATGCGCGTTGGTGATGTATGGACGGGATTCAACGTCCAGCAGCGACGACTGCACCATCCGCGAGATCAGCGAGCCTGGATAGGCGGAGAGCACCACCGCCGGCAGCACCAGAGACCGCCAGTCGTCGTTGCCCGAGGGTGGAAGCCACCGCAACTCGACCGCGAATATCATGATCGCGATCGTCCCAAGCCAGAACGCCGGTATCGCCTGGCCCAGCAAGCCGAACAGCTTCACCCCGGATCGCAGCCACCGCGATCCGGTCCACACCGACAGCAGCCCCACCGTCACTCCGAGCACCGATGAGATCGCGATCGCCGCCGCCGCCAGCGTGATCGTCGCGGGAGCCCGATCGAGCACCGACTCCAACGCTGGTTGCCGATTCCGCCACGAATCGCCGAAATCGCCCTGGATCGTTCGCCCCATGAACGATACGTACTGCTGGGCGATCGGATCGTTCAGTCCCAGTCGCTCCCGGGCCGCCTCTCGCGTTTCTGGAGCCGCTCCCGGCGCCAGGAAGCCATCCACCGGATCGCCGGAAAGGTGGATCAGCGCGAACACCGCCGTCGACGCCATCAGGATCGTCGCCAGCGTGATCGCTATTCGCCTGAGTACCGGAAGCAACATCTGGAGCAACCGCGGCGCATCGTAATGGCGGACCGGCATCCCAGGCTCGCGGAACGCGAACCGGAAACAGGCACACCGCACCAAGCGCCTCCACGATTGGCCGCCGGGTACAACGAAACCCGGCAGGCCGCGGAGGCCCCCGGGTCAAATTGCGGAGCGGCAACAACGCACCGCCATGCGGTGTCGCTGCTGTACGCCTTCTCCCATCCGGACTTTACCGTCGGCCCCGGAGTTTCACCGGATCGTGCGCTCGTGCTCCCACTCGCGCTTGCGGGCTGTACCGCCGGTCAGGACTTGATCGTCATAGCTCGACGATCTCACCAAACCCCGAAGGCTGTATTTGGTTTGACTGTACTCAATCCCCGCGGAACCGTCAATCGCGCGGGCCCTGCCCGGATGGCCGGGCATCACACCCCGAGCAGCACATCCTTCACCCGGTCGAAGAATCCCCGGTTGTTCGGCTGCTGGGTCACTTCCTTGCCCAGGCTCGAGGCCAGCTCGCCAAACAGCGCTCGCTGGTCGTCCGTGAGCTGACGAGGCACCACGACCTGCACCGTCACAAGCTGGTCGCCCCGGTCACCGCCACGCAGATCCGGCACACCCTTGCCACGCAACCGGAACTGCTGCCCGGACTGGGTTCCGTGTGGCACCTTGAAGGCAATCGGCCCGTCGATCGTATCGATCTCGATCTCATCTCCCAGCGCCGCCTGTGCCACGTTGATCCCAACCTGGCTCGTGATCGCCTTGCCATGTCGCTCGAAGATCTTGTGCGGCTTCACTTTCGTCTTCACGTACAAGTTGCCAGCCGGACCCTTGTTCGGCCCATCCTCGCCCTGACCGCTGAGCCGGAGTGTCGCGCTATCGTCGATTCCGGCCGGGATGTTGACGGAAATCGAGCGCATCTTGCGGCTGCGCCCCCGTCCCCGGCATACATCGCACGGGTCGGATATCGTCACGCCCTCTCCGTGGCAGGTCGGGCACGGTCCAGAGGTCATGAACTGGCCAAGGATCGTCTGCTGCACGCGCCGGACCTCGCCGCTGCCGCCACAGGACCCGCACGAGGGCGGAGTGGCCCCGCCCTTCATCCTCGTGCCGTTGCATGCCTCGCAGGTCTCCAGGCGGTCGACCTCCACTTCCTTCTCGGCGCCGAAGATGGCCTCCTCAAAGGCGAGTTCGACCGAAATCTGGATGTCCGCGCCCCGCGGTGGACCAGAGGCACGCCGCCCCTGCGACTGCCCGCCACCGAAGAACGACTCGAAGATGTCCGCGAACGGTCCGGCGCCGCCGCCGAATCCGAACGGGTCTCCGCCCGTTCCGCCACCGCCGCCATTGAACGCGGCGTGACCATAGCGGTCGTAAGCCGCCCGGCGCTCGGCGTTCGAAAGCACTTCGTGCGCCTCGTTCGCTTCCTTGAACTTGTCCTCGGCGCCATTGTCCTTGTTGACGTCCGGATGGTACTTCCGCGCCGTGGCGCGGTATGCACGCTTGATCTCAGTCTCGGTCGCGCTACGCGACACGCCGAGCACCTCGTAGTAGTCTCGTTTTTCAGCCATGGCCAATCTTCGGGAATAGTGCGTTGCCGACTCTCACACACTCGTTCCAGAGGGGAAACATGCCGGCCCGCTGGTCAATACCAGTCCACCAACCAGTATAACGCGCACCTCATCGACCTGGCACTTGACAATTGAGAGTGCCAACTGCCCAGCTGTCCAGTTATGACACCACCCGGAGGTCGATCACTGTTCCCGCCCGCCGCACCGCGGTTCGATAGAACCATGGCGCCGCCAGCGTCAGGTAAATCCGGGCATCGAGGCTGTCGATCAGGTCCTGCGGGATACCACTCGCCCCAAACCGGGTTCCCAGCACCGCTCCCGCGATCGCTCCGGCGCTGTCAGCTTCGCCTCCGCGCGAAACCACCCTGGACAAGCCCGCCGCCAAACTGTCGCTCTCGCCAACGATCCCCAGGATCACCGCCAGTTCACGTTCTATCTCGGAACCCTGGTTCAGACCCAGGTCCGCGCTGGCCGGAACCATTCGGGTTCGTCCGGCCCCGGCAATCGCCAGCGCCACGGCGGCCGTCAGGCGCGCCTGCAAGTCCCCCGAGTGACTCAACCGGGAAACCGTCGCCGACTCCGAAACCAGCGCCTCGCGATCGAACCCTCCGACCGACTGCATCAGCCCGACCGGCACGCCACGCACCGCCACCGACAATTCCGCGGGAGGCTCGTGCGATTCCGGAACCTGCCCCGCGTGTTCCAGCGCAAGGGCCACCCCGTCGATCGTGCCTGCGCTCATCCACTCGCTGGATGGTCCAACCGTCAGGAAGTTCATCCGCGCGATCATGTTCTCGGGATCCGGAAGGCCGTCGTTTGTCGTAAGCGATTCAACGAGGCACAACGCCACCTCGGCCTTGTCCGAGATTTCGCCGGATTCAGGCTGGCTCTCCTCTAGCGGCTTCGTGGCGATGTACGATCGCACTTCGCCATGCCGCTTGGCGACCTCGTCTGCCGTCAGTCCACGCACCGGACGTCCCAGCGCGTCACCAATCGCCAGGCCGAGCAATGCGCCAAGGAACTGATCCTCCCGGGCCTGTGTTTCCGTATTGCTCATGCATCGCCCCCCTGCCCCAACTCCAGGTCGATCGAAATCGTTCCCGCCTTGGCGCATTCAGCCTTCACGGTCACCATGCCGGCGCTCGGATCGCGAATCACCCATTCGGCCAGCCCCCGCGACGCGATGGGATAGGCCTGGTAGAACGACACCGATTCGTACTGGTTCGCCCGGCCCTCGAGATGACCCAGGTCCTGCTCCCGCTTTCCGGCCACGAGTTCAGCGCCGCCGGGCAGCGCGAGCTCCAGCTTCACCGGCTTGTTGATGCCCACCTTGCGCCCCTGCTCGGAAACGTAGGTCGGCAGGAACCCGGTGTTCTGCACCGTCACCGTAACCTTGTAGAGATCAGCCCCCAACGATTCCACCACCGGCTGCGTGAACACGATCCTCGGAGCGGTCTTCATCGCCCGGATCACGAACCTGGCGTTGGTCGAGGTCACATCCTCAAGCCACGGACCCGGCGGGTTCTGCCAGGCGAACTGGTAGTCCCAGCCACCCAGTTCCACCAGGCCAAGCTGCGGATGCTCGAACGGCGTCCAATCCTTGAATCCATGGCCATCGAGTTCGTCGTCGATTGCCTTCAGCATCGCGAGGTCCACGTCCTCGTCCCGCGTCGTGAAGAACTCGATGAAGTCCTTGACCTCGACGCCCGCCTTCTTCGGGAGGCTCCAAAGCTCCGTCGCGAAGGTGAAGATGCCCAATTGGTCGTACACCCAATCGGTGAGTCCGCCATAAATCGGCTTCTTCTTGTCGTAGGCGAAATCGTGGAAGATCGAGATGCAAGGATAGCCGGTCTCCTCCTCGCCCATCGCCCCGATCGCCTTGTAGGTCCGCACGTCGAACTTGGGCAGGTCCTCATCCGGCTTGCTCGCGTGTGGCCGCAGGATCGCGCCCGACTGCGTGTGGAAATGCTGCGAGCCATGAATGTTCGGATGAGCGACGAGGAACGCCGCCAGCGCCCGTGTCTCCGGCTCGGACAGCGGGAACTCACCCGCTCCCGGCTGTTCCCAGTACGGGGCCCAGTTCGCCGGGAAATTCCGGTTCACATCCAGACCCATCAGGTCCGGCGCGACGTTCACCGCGCCACCGTCCCAGTTCTGGATCTCACCTTCCGGCAGCAGGTAGTAGTACTCGCCGCCAGTCTCGTCCGGTCCGCGTTTCACCATCACGCGGGGATCGTTGCCCGAAACCTTCCACGGCCCGGTCGGGTCCTTGAGCCGCATCATCGCCACCAGGCCGTCGCCGTCGACATCGCCCTTCACCAGGCCGTCCTGCTGTTTGTCATGCGGGAACGGGCGCACGGAAGAGCGAATCCTGCTTCCCTCTCCTCGGAGCATCAGGTCCATCGCATCCACATTGATCGCGGGAACGACGTACAGCGTGGTCTGGTCCAACAGCGCCTTCGTTTCCGGATCGGTCTCGTAGGTCGTCAGCAGGTGATTGAGCAACCACAGCACCGTAGCGACACCAGTCACCTCACCGGCGTGGATGTTGGCGTCCACGAAATACGCGGGCTTGGTATCGTGCGCTCCGGTCTCCCGGTTCGTCACGGTCAGAACCCAAAGATCCCGCCCCTCGAAGCTCTGCCCAATCGTGCCGATCTCTACCAGCCGCGGCTGTTCCTTCGCCCACCGGTGAAGTATTTCGGACAGGTGGTCGTACCGGTAATAGCGATCGGGGCGGTACTCGCTTGAATCCGCGATCCACTTGCCAAACTCGTATGGCATTTCTTCAGCTCCATCTGGCGGAAAGACAGGACGAAATCAGGCCGAATCAACACATCGACAATCGCTGGATACCCTAGGACCCCACCATCCCCACTGTCAACGCAACGCCTCAACACCCTTCACGCCCCGACAACATCCCGCACACTTCCGACCAACAATCTCATGCCCACGTCACCCCCGTCCCATGGCCGAATCCAGACTCCATCTGTCGTAGGGGAGGGCTAACGATCGGGCAAATGCAAACGACACGCCATCAAACCCCAAACACGTGTATGCCTTCCCGGTTCCCACTCAATCATCCCCGCCCATCGTCCCACGCCCCACAGCCCAATGTTCCGGCGGATGGCGGACTTTTCCCGTTTCGATGCGTTCACTGGGGAGACACCGGCACTCACGCACCGTCTCCCTGTGTGCGGGCGGACCTGCCGCCGCTGGCATGCCCACCCAACCACTTACCGCATTCCCCAGGCGCAAGCCTGTGAGGAGCGAAGCGAATCCATCCGCCCCGCGTTCAGACCGCACTGGCATCTGTCGGGCCTGCCCAAGCGCGCGTGCTCGGAGTGTGGCTGGCCCGTCTCGTCATACACACGTATCTTCTCGAAAGGGCGCCATCATGGACGTCGCTGCACACGACAACAGAATTGTCGGCCCAACATTAATTCGATTGACTCCATTAATCCCACCAGGCAGGAAGCCCGTCGTTCCAGGCCAAATCGACCCGATCGAGGGAATTAATGAATTAAAGTATTTATGTAGGCGAAGAAACACGCCTCCCAAATTCGGAGAACGTTGGCCCGGACCACGCTTCACCGCCACCCCACCTACCCAACTGATTTGACTGGCCTTCCAGTCCGCTCCTAGACTCACACTCACCACGGGGGCGAACACGACCGCCTGCTCACCGAACCAACCAATTCCAGCGAGGGCCGTATACCCATGCCACTCAATCGCGAACAGATCGATGCGCTCTCCCTCGCCAGTCGTGGAGTCCACGCCGGCTCCCATACCGATCCCGGCAACGCCATTCCCACTGTTCCGCCACTCCACCTCGCGACCGCCTTCGCCTATCCCACCACCGATGAACTCGACGAGGTCTTCGAGGACAACTCGAAGGGATATGTCTACTCACGGATGGCGAATCCCACCATCCGCACGCTTGAAGACGCTATCGCCGCTATCGAAGGCACGGATGCCGCCGTCGCTTACGCCTCTGGTATGGCCGCCATCCATGGCGTCATCACCGGGCTCGTCCCCCCCGGTTCGACCATCCTTGCCTCCCAGGACATGTACGGCGCCACCTACGCGCTGCTGACCGGATACCTGGCGGACCTGGGAATCACCACGATCATGGTCGACGCGTCCAATCCGGAAGCAGTGCAGGCACGGATCGCCGAGCACAAACCCGCGGTGCTCTACCTCGAATCGATCTCCAACCCACTCATCAAGGTCTGCGACATTCGCTCACTCGCCGCCATCGCCCACGACGCCGGCGCCCATCTCGTCCTCGACAATACCTTCGCCTCGCCAACGGTCGTCAATGGCCCCGCCCTCGGCGCGGATGTCGTCATCTATTCCAGCACCAAGCACCTCGCGGGCCACGGCGACTCCACGGGCGGCATCGTCGCGGCAACAAACGACATCGCGTATAGACTGCTGGCGAATCGGAAGTTCGTCGGAGGCGTGCTTTCACCGTTCGATGCCTGGCTAACCCTTCGCGGACTTCGCACCCTTGACCTGCGCGTCCGGCGCCAGTGCGAGAACGCCCAGGAAGTCGCTACCTGGCTTACGGGCCACCCCGCCATCGCGCGCGTCCACTATCCGTCGCTGGAATCCGGCCTTCCGGAATCCCAGTTCACGCCCGGCCTGTTCGGAACCATGCTCGCCTTCGACATCGACGGCGCCTCGCGAGCCGATGCATTCAGCTTCCAGGACGCCCTCCAAATGATCCAGCCCGCGACCACGCTCGGTGATGTCCAGTCACTCGTCCTGCATCCCGCGACAACCTCGCACCGGCCGCTGGATGCAACCACCCGCGAGTCGCTCGGCATCACGGAAGGACTCATCCGGCTTTCCGCCGGAATCGAATCGACGGCCGACATTATCGCCGACCTCGACCAGGCGCTGGGTCAAACGCTTCCCTGAACCGCCATCGCACAGGAAGGACTCCAGTTTTCATGACCGCCTCAACCATCCAGGCGCCGCCAGTAGCCTGGCCCGCCAATCACCGTGCCGCGCTTTCCGTCATCATCAACGTCGAGTCTCCCTTCAATGATGAGGAGACCGGAACGGTGACAACAGGACTCGACTACACCGCCACGGGATTACAGCGGCTCCTCGCCGCGCTCGCCGACCTCGACCTTCCCGCCACGGTCGCCTGCACGCCAGAGGCGCTCGCGGCCTTCCCGCAACTGATCCGTTCCGCGCTCGACCAGGGCGCGGAGCTCGCCATCAATCTGGCCGGCGCGGTCCACGCCACGTTCGACGCGGCCACGCTCTCCCCGATCGCCTCGACACCTGTCGCCGGCGCCATCGAGGCCCTGCCCGGCGCCCAACCAGCCAACGCGCCCTCCTTCCCCGCCGCGCTCGAATGGAAGATCACGGGATCCGGTGGCGACTTTCCGGTCCGGGTTGGCGCTGGCGACGGCCCGATTCTGATCCCGGTCTCTCCTTACTGGATCGACGCGATCTGGCTCGATCCGTCCCGGCCGCTCCCACCATCGTCATTCCTGGAACTCTGGTCGCTCTCCCTGGCGGACATCCGGACCATTGGAGGACTCATGACGGTCGTCCTGCATCCGCACATCGCGGGCCGTCCCGGCATCGCCAATCAGATGGTCCGTTTCCTCGATGAAGTCATCGAAAGCGGCGATGTCTGGATCGCGTCCGCCGGTCAGGTCGCGAAGTGGTGGAGCCAGGAGAGTTCCTGAGCGGTAAGCTGAACTGGTTGGACACTCGTGCTACGTACAGCACTATCTGGCCCTCGGTTGGCCCCGGAGCGCACACAATGGCACAGGCACCTCACCAACTCCTGGTCCACGGCGGACCAATTCTCACCATGGACCCGGATCGGCCGGTGGTCGACGCCGTCCTCATGCAACTCGGGCACGTCGTGGCCGCCGGTTCCCTCGACGAGGTTCGGGCGTATGCCACGGGCACTCCCCAGGACATCGACCTGAAAGGCCGGCTCGCCAGTCCCGGCCTCAACGATGCCCACGCCCATATCATGATGACCGGCTTCGCCCAGGCCCAGCTCACGCTCACCGCGCCCGGCGTTCAATCCATCGCTCGGATCAGGGACCTCGTCTCCGCGCGAGCACGCGACGTCGCCCCCGGCACGTGGATCGTTGGCCAGGGCTACGACCAGGCCAACCTCGACGAGCAACGTCACCCCACCCGGCACGACCTCGACGATGTCGCTCCGGACCATCCGGTCTTCCTCTGGCGGTCATGCCATCACATTGGGGTCGCAAACTCAGCGGCACTCCGCCTCGCCAATGTCTACGCCTCGACACCGGATCCAGCCGACGGCGTCATTGACCGTGACGAGCACGGTGAACCAACCGGCGTCCTGCGCGAGTCGATGGCAACCGCCGTCGCCGCCGCTCAACCCAAACCCGGCGAGCAAGACATCGCCGCCGCGCTCAAGGCGGGCGGTCTCGAGTTCCGCCGCAACGGCTTCACCAGCGCCACCGAGGCCGGTATCCGCACGGCCGAACAGCTTCGCGCCTACCAAACCCTCTGGCGAAGCGGAGAACTTCCCCTCCGCAGTTACCTCATGATGCTGATCGACGAAATGCTCGACGACCTGATCGGTCTCGGCATCCAGTCCGGCTACGGCGACGACTGGCTCACCATCGGTCCAGCGAAACTGTTCTCGGACGGCTCGATCGGCGGCCGCACCGCCCGCATGCGCCAGCCCTATGAGGGCGAGGAATCGAACCAGGGGCTCTGGATGATCTCTCCCCAGGAGATCGAGGACCGCGTCATCCGCGCTCACGACGCCGGGTTCCAGATCGGCATCCACGCCATCGGCGACGAAGCCATTGAGGCGGTCCTCGACGCCTACAAGGTCGCTCAGGAGCGCAATCCACGCCCCGGAGTCAGGCACCGGATCGAGCATTGCTCCATCGTCGACGAGGGACTGATCGCCCGCATTCGCGACCAGGACGTCATTCCGATCCCCGGCACCACGTTCCTCTACTACATGCGGCCGGTATACCTCCAGAACCTCGGCCAGGAACGCGTCAGGTACGCGTACGCAATGCGCACCTACGCGGAGAATGGCATCGTCGCCGCAGCCAGCAGCGACGCTCCCGTCGTTCCCGTCAACCCGATGCTCGGCATCCAGACCATGGTCACCCGCCGCGATCGCCTGGGCGACGAGATCTTCCCGCGGGAAGCGATCAGCGTCGAGGATGCCCTCCGCGCCTACACCTGGAACGCCGCCTACGCCGCCCATCAGGAGGCGCGCAAGGGCAAACTGGCGCCGGGCTATCTCGCGGACCTGACGATCTTCGAAACCGACCTTCGACAGGTAGACCCACGCACACTCGAGACGCGGAAGATCGACGCCACCATCGCCGCGGGCGAAGTGGTCTTCGAACGATAGGAACCAAAGGAGGTTTCACAGTGACAGTGCATCTGACCTGGTATGGACATTCCGCCTTCAAGCTCGAATCCGGCGAACACGCGGTCCTCATCGACCCGTTCATCTCGGGCAATCCGGCCGCCACGATCGACGTGGCCGATGTGAACGCCGGGACCATCCTGCTCACCCACGCTCACAACGACCACGTTGGCGACACGGTCGACATCGCCAGGCGAAACGACGCCACGGTGATCGCCACCTTCGAACTCGCCAACTTCATCGCTTCACAGGGCGTCGAGAACACCATCGGCGGAAACCATGGCGGCGCCATCGCATTCCCTGGCGGAACCGTGAAGTTCGTCCCCGCCTGGCACACCTCGTCATACAGCACGCCGGATGGCATCGTCGCGCCGGGCGTCCCGGCCGGGCTCGTGGTGTGGTTCGGCGGCCGGACGATCTACTTCGCCGGCGACACCTGCCTTTTCCTCGACATGCAACTCATCGGCGACGAGGGGCTCGATGTCGCGGTGTTGCCCATCGGCGACACGTTCACCATGGGTCCGAAGGACGCCGCCCGGGCCGCCGGATTCCTCAAGGCGCCGAAGGTCATCCCCTGCCACTACGATACCTTCCCGCCGATCGCCCAGGACACCGGCGCCTTCGGCGAACTGCTGGCGGCCGCGTCGGGCTCCACGCTCATCGTCCCCGTCCGCAATGAGCCAGTGGAACTCTAACCAACACAATGCGGAAGAGCTTCGGGTCATCCGGGGCCGGGCCTTCGCCAGACAGGCTGTCAACCGCGCCAGGATGCTCCCAGAAGCCCAGGAGGATGAAATACCATGTCCCAGCCCCTCGACCGCGATGTCATGCGCCAGGAAATGGTGCGCACCGCTTACCAGAAGAAGGCGGTCTCCCGCCTTCCCGCCGCCGGGGTGCTCAAGCTCGCGATCGCCTTCTTCCAGGATCGAGGCTACCGGGCGGGCATGACTGGACGGCCCAACCAGATGTTCATCATGGGCGGCCGCGAGGGCCAAATCCCCCGCGTCAATGGCGAAATCAGCGCCCGGGCCGATGTCGGCCGTCCTGGAGTCACCCTGGTGACGATGGACAGCTTCGGCGAGAAACTCGGCCCAACCATGGAAGCCTTCCACCAGGAACTCCGCAACCAGCGCAAGAAGGCGTTGAGCCAGTAACCGGGGAGCCGTTCTACCGACGCAACGTGGCCAGCGCTCGCGGGATGTCCGCCTCCGTCAGCGTGTGGAAGACCACCGCGCCGTCATAGCCAACCTCGTCGAGCGCCCGCCAGTAGTCCTCCCACGGCACCACGCCTGTCCCGGCGGCGCAAAACTCGCCTTCGGCCGAAACATCCTTGGCGTGGGCGAACACAATGTCCGGCCCAAGTAAATCGAAGCTCTCGCGCAACACATCGACTGGAGGTCGGCTGAGATCGGACAACACCACGTTCGCCGGATCGAGCACGATCTTGAGTCGATCATCGCCCAGTGCGTCTAATAACTCCCTTGCCCGCGCCGCGCCGCTGGCGACATTCGCCGGCTCCGGCTCGACCACCAGCGTCACGCCATGCGCGTGCGCGATCTGGAGCGCGTCCCGCACGGTCGCCGTCATCGTCTCCCACGCTTCGGTGGTCGCGTTGTCCGCATGCCATTTCCACATGCTCTCTTCGGACCGCGTGCCGGTGCAGAGCGTCACCATCGACGCCCCAAGCCGTGGAGCCGCCCGCACAACGCGTTCGAATCCGATCAGGCCAGCCTGGCGCGTGGCGGGATCTGGATGAGCCATGTTGAACGTGCCCGACACTACCGGAATCTCAACGCCCGCGCCTTCGGCCGCCGTGCGTATCGCGAGCACCCGATCGTCCGGGACCTCATCGGTCCAGGGATCGACGCCCGCCGAGGCGAAGTCGAACTGAACCGCTATGAAACCCGCGTCCCTCACCGCCGCGAAGGTCGCCTCGAGCGATTCTCGTGGAAACACCGTCTCAAAGATACCGATCTTCATGGGCCACAC
Source organism: uncultured Sphaerobacteraceae bacterium (assembly GCA_964622205.1). Taxonomy (GTDB): domain Bacteria; phylum Chloroflexota; class Chloroflexia; order Thermomicrobiales; family UBA6265; genus JACCYX01. The sequence goes on along the minus strand of CAZUPA010000050.1, from coordinate 1,122 downwards.
TTCCCTGGCGAACAGCGGACGAATCACATCCGCGGCGGAGTCCATCTCAATCGACCGTCAATGCGTCACCTATTCCCTGCATTCGGCTAGCTCGAACCGAGATGCCTGGCCATGAACGCGAGCTTCCCCTGGACGTGGAATGTGCCACCGCCCTCATGCGCGTTGTACGGGTATACCTTGATGTCCTTCGGGCCCTGGTAGTGGTTGTAGGCGGCGAACACGGTTGACGGAGGACACGTCATGTCCATCAGCGCTGTCGAGAACAGAGCGGGCGCCGTGGCGCGGGCCGCGAAGTTTACCCCATCGAAATACGACAACGTGGCGAAGGTCTGGTCGACCAGGTCACGATGCCCAGCCAGGTACCGCCCAATCTCCTTGTATGGATCCGCGTCCGTGATCTGCGTCGCCCGCCGGTAGTGGCAGAGAAACGGAACATCGGGCGCCGCCGCCACGAGATCGGGAACCAGTCCCGCCACCGCCAGGGCGATGCCACCGCCCTGGCTCCCGCCAGCCACCGCCACCCTACCGGCATCGATCTCCGGATGCTCCCGGGCGGTCTCCACCGCCCGCACCGCGTCAGTGAACAGCCGCCTATAGAAATAGGTCTGAGGTGAGACGACGCCACGCGTCATGAACCCGGAAGACTGGGGATTGCCGCCGTCGGCCTCAAGGTCCGGGGTATCGCCTGGGAGCAGCCCACTTCCCTGACCCCTCGTGTCCATCACCAGATGCGCGTACCCGGCGCTGCTCCACAACAGCCAGTCGGACGGAAATCCTCGTCCCCCGCTGTAGCCAATGTATTCCACCACGCATGGCAGAGTCCCGGAACGTTCCCTTGGCAGCATCAGCCAGCCCTTGATCGACTGACCGCCATACCCCGAGAACGTCACATCGAAGGCGTCAACGGTCCGAAGACCGGCGTCGAAGGGAACGAACTTCGCGGACCGCGCCAGCTTGCGCGCCTGGGCGAGCGTGTCCGACCAGAACGAGTCGAAATCAGGCGCTTCCTCCCGGTCCGGAAGGTACGACCGCAGGCGATCGAGGGGCATATCGAAAAACGGCATGGCGTACTCCCGTTAGTCTTCCACAATCACAATGTCGCCCAAGGCAATGCTTCTCTAG
>CAZUPA010000049.1:6202-20805 GCA_964622205.1 uncultured Sphaerobacteraceae bacterium | reverse complement strand
CCTCGCAACTGGTAGAGCTGGGTGAGTCCCAGGGTGTCCGCGTTGTCGATGATGATCGTGTTGACATTCGGAATATCCACCCCGGACTCGATGATGGTGGTCGCGATCAGCACGTCGAAATCCCGCCTGACAAAGCCGAGCATCACTTCTTCGAGCACATGCTCGTCCATCTGGCCATGCCCGATGCCGAAGCGAGCTTCCGGCACCGCCTTCCTCAATCGTTCCGCCAGTTGGTCAATGTCGTGGACACGGTTGTGGACGACGAACACCTGCCCGCCCCGGTCAAGCTCCCGCAGGATCACCTCGCGGATCAACTGGTCGGTGAACGCGGTGACGAACGTCCGGATCGGGAGGCGAGCCTGGGGAGCGGTCTCGATCATCGAGATGTCCCTGATGCCGGATAGCGACAGATGCAGGGTGCGAGGGATCGGAGTCGCTGACATCGTCAACACGTCCACCTCGGTCCGGAGCTGCTTCAGGAACTCCTTGTGCCGCACACCGAACCGCTGCTCCTCGTCGATCACCGCCAATCCAAGGTCCTTGAACTCGATATCCTTCTGCACGATCCGGTGCGTTCCGATCACGATGTCGACGGAACCGTCTCGCAGGCCATCGAGCACCGCGTCCTGCTCCTTCTTCGTGCGAAGCCGGGAGAGCATCTCGATCCTGACCGGGAACGCGCCGAGCCGCTCCCTGAATGTGCTGAAGTGCTGAAGGGCGAGCACGGTCGTTGGCACGAGCACCGCCACCTGCTTCCCGGCGTTCGCGGTCTTGAACGCGGCCCGGATCGCGATTTCCGTCTTGCCAAAGCCGACGTCTCCGCATACCAGCCGGTCCATGGGTTGGTGCGACTCCATGTCCTCGATCACCGCGTCGATCGCCTTCGCCTGGTCCGGCGTCTCGGTATACGGAAACGATTCCGCGAGTTCCATGTCCCAACGGCCGCTGGGCGGGAAAGCGTACCCGCTCCCAGCCTCCCGGTAGGCATAAAGCTGGATCAGTTCGAACGCCATTTCCCGAACGGCGCGGCGGACCTTTCGCTTGGTTCGCACCCACTCGCCAGATCCAAGCCTGTTCAGCGAGGGATTGAGGCCTCCGCCGCTATACTTCGACACCCGGTCGCTCTGATCGACCGGAACGTAGAGCTTGTCGCCTTTCTGGTACTCGAGCAGCAGGTACTCGCGCTCGATGCCCTGCACTTCCATCCGCACGAGGCCAGTAAACTTCGCGATGCCGTGGTCGACATGTACCACATGCTCGCCAGGAACCAGGCTCTGCGCGAACGTCCGCCGCTCGCTGACCGAGCGCGCCCCGCTCCGCCGCGGCTGCTTGCGGAATCCGAACATCTCGAAGTCGGTCCAGACGGCCAGCTTCCCGTCCGCCCACGACCACCCCGCCATCAGGTCGGACGGCAGAATCTCGACGGTCCCCGCGATGACCGCGGCGGGCGCCGTGTACGCCGCGGATTTGACCTTGCGCGGGTATATGCCACGCTCCTCGACGATGTCGGTGAGCCGGTCGACCTGGTCGGTGGCCAGCGTGATCGCCCAGTCGTCCGGCAACTGCTCGCCCAGGGTCTCGACCATCGCGTTGATATTGCCAGCGAAGACCGGGGGATCGCCAATCGAGTGAGCGGAAATCGCCTCGCCTTCGTCGGCCGCGCTCGACCCAAGCCGGATCGCGGAGCGGGACATCACCGACTGGATGACGGCGCCAGCGGGCACGAACGGGACCGTGAGTCCTCTTGGCAGTTCCCCACTGTCCCGAAACGTCCGCGCCAGGTCCTTTGCCTGCGACTCCACCTGCCTGGCGACCAGTCCCGCGGCATCCGGCTGATCCATGACGACCAGGGCGTCGTCGGGAAGGTAGTCGAGCAGCGTTGTCTTCTCGGGCACGAGATAGCCCGCGAACAGGTCGACCGAATCGCGGGGAGCACCCGTCTCCATCACGTCTAGCCGCCGTTCCCAGTCGGAGGCCACCTCACTTCGCAGCGTCGAACGATCCAGCCTGGCAATAGACGGCGCGATCCCGGGAAACCGCCAGAGCGGCAACTCGGAAGGCGGCAACAGCACGATCCGGCTCAGGCGTTCGATCGATCGCTGGGTATGCGCATCGAACCGGCGGATACTTTCGATATCGTCACCGAAGAAATCGAGCCGAACCGGATGATCGGCGCCCGGCGGGAACACATCGACGATCCCCCCGCGCCTGGCGATGGTGCCCGGCTCCTGGACGATGGGCGATGACTCGTAGCCCACCTTCGTTGCCCATTCATATAGCGCCTCCACCGAATGGCGTCCCCCCAGCTTGAGGGTGAGCGTCATCCCGGCGAGTACATCCGGCGGCGTGACCAGTTGCATGAGTCCGTTGATCGACGTCACCCAGACCGAGCGCTCCTGGGCGCCGGCACGAATCTGGTGGAGCGCCCTCACGCGCCGCACGCCTGCCTCCTGGTCGATCGGCAACTGCTCGTAGGGGAGCGCATCGGAAGAGTTCCAGACCTGCACGTCGTAATCGGGTCCGAGATACTCGCCCAGCGCGTTGGCGAGCACATCCGCGCGTTCCCGCCTGGTCGTCACGACCAGGGAGATCCTTCCGGCCGACTGGATCAGCGCGGCGGCGAGCGCCGGCCCAGCCGAATCGGGAAAGTCGACGATATTGGCGACACCGCCTGCCTTCATCCGCTCCAGCGACGCGGTGACCGCCTCATGGGAAAGCAATTGGCGAGTGATTTGGGAAAGAGTCAACGTTCAATCTCCCGTCCGGGAACCGGGGTAATCACGTTCCGGGACAGCACGAAATACCGGCACGGGCTCCATGCCCGTCCGTCTCATCCGTCGAATTCCATTCTACACCGGCCAGGAATGCGCTATCTGGACAATCTGGCGGGATACGGAATCCGGGAAGGATGGTAGCATCATCGCACGAAGACCGACCGCCCCACGAGCCGGAGCAACCATGATCGAAACCCGCATTCCCGACCTGCTATCGCCCGAAACCCAGGAGAAGCTCGACTCGCTCCAGTCAGTCCTGCGAGGTCTTGGCTCCGTTGTGGTGGCGTTTTCCGGTGGCGTCGATAGCACGCTTCTGTTGAAACTGGCGCACGACGAACTCGGCGACCGCTGCGTCGCGGCGAGTGGCCTGTCGGAAACGTATGCACCCACGGAAATGACCGAGGCCAGGAGCCTCGCCCAGGAAATGGGCGTGGAATACGTGCTGCTCCAGACGATGGAACTCACGGATCCGCGCTATGCGGACAATACCCATCAGCGCTGTTTCTTCTGCAAGCAGGAACTCTATGGCCGGCTCGCGACGTTCGCCACGGAGCGTGGCCTGAGTCACGTCATCGACGGGTCGAATGCCGACGATCTCGATGACTTCCGGCCAGGACTCCGCGCCGCGCGTGAACTGGGCGTGCGCTCGCCGCTCCAGGAAGCGGGCCTCACCAAGGACGAGATCAGGGCGATTTCAGCCGTATACGGCCTGCGAACCGCGGACAAACCCGCCGTTGCCTGCCTGTCGTCGCGCTTCGCCTATGGCGACAAGATCACTGTTGAAAAGCTCCAGCAGGTGGCCTCTGCGGAAGAGGGAATCCAGGCCCTGGGATTCCGGGGCTTCCGGCTACGGCACCACGGAAACGTCGCCCGCCTCGAATTCCCCGAGGTCGACCTCGACCGGGCATTCTCCCAGCGAGCCGAAATCGTGGATGCCGCGAAGGGGGCGGGCTACCGGTTCGTGACCCTCGATCTCGAGGGGTACAGGAGCGGCAACATGAACCAGGAGGTTCCCACGCAGTTGATCGCCATCCAGCGCGGGAAACCATCCTGATCGGAACGACTCGTTACACCGGGTCGATCTGGGCGCGTTGCAGCTTGCCGCTGTAGTCGACGTAAATGCTCTGCCACTCGGTGTAGAAGTCGATGGCCGCCGTGCCCGCCTCCCGGTGACCGTTCCCTGTCCCCTTGGTGCCGCCAAACGGCAGGTGGATCTCGGCTCCGGTGGTCCCGGCGTTGACGTAAAGAATGCCGGTGAAGATATCCTGCATCGCCCGGAAGGCATTGTGTACGTTTTGCGTGAAGATCGCCGCCGATAGCCCGTACTCCACGCCGTTCACGACGTCGATCGCCTGGTCGAGTCCATCGACAGGGATCAGCGAGACGACCGGACCGAAGATCTCTTCCTGGGCGATTCGCATGGAAGGCGTGACGTTGTCGAAGACCGTCGGCTGGTGGAAGTGGCCCAGGGAAAGGTCGCCCTCGGCGGCGATCTCGCCGCCGGCGATCAAGTCGGCGCCGTCCTTCAGTCCAACCTCGATGTAGTCGTGAACCGTCTTGAGCTGGCCAGCGCTCACCAGCGGCCCGACCTGGACGCCATCGTTGAGCCCATTGCCCAGCGAGAGCTTGCCCGCGCGGTCGGCGAGACGCTCGGCCAGATCCGCCTGGACCGCCCTGTGGACCACCACGCGGCTGGTGGCGGTGCAACGCTGCCCCGTGGTGCCGAACGCGCCCCAGAGGATGCCTTCCACGGCAAGGTCGAGATCGGCGTCGTCCATCACGATCACCGCGTTCTTGCCACCCATCTCAAGCGTCAGGCGCTTGTTTTGCCGCGCGGCGGCAACCGCCACCGCCTTGCCGGTTTCGGTGGAGCCGGTGAAGGAAATGACCGGCACGCCGGGATGATGGAGGATAGGCTCGCCGACCGCGCCGCCGCTGCCCAGCACGACGTTGACCACGCCTTCGGGAAGGCCAGCCTCCTCAAGGACCTCGACGAGCCGGATGGTGAGCTTGGGCGTGAATGTCGCTGGCTTGATGACCACCGTGTTGCCGGCCACGACCGCGGGCATCATCTTCCAGGAGGGAATCGCCATCGGGAAGTTCCATGGCGTAATGAGCCCGACAACGCCATGCGGCTTGCGAACCGACATCTGGAACTTGCTCCGCATTTCCGAGGGAGTTGTCTGCCCGAACATCCTCCGGCCCTCGCCGGCCATGTAAAACGTCATATCGATCGCCTCCTGGATGTCCCCGCGGGTTTCATCCAGGACCTTGCCCATTTCCTCGGTCATTTCCCGGGCATAGGATTCCTTGCGCTCCTCGAGAATCCGCGCCGCCTTGAACAGGATTTCGCCGCGCTTCGGGGCGGGGTAGAGCCGCCACGACGCGAACGCCTTGCTGGCGGCCGCCACGGCCGCATCGACATCCCGGGAGTCGCTTTCGGTGAACACTCCGGCGATCTCGCCCGTCGCCGGATTGCGGCGCTCGAACGTCTTGCCCGTCGCCGAATCCACCCATTTTCCACCAATGAAATTGCGGAATACATCTGCCATGGAGAAAGCCTTTCGGGCAGCGTCAGGCCGGAAAAGTCCGTCCAGAACAACAAAGGCGCCGCTGGATTACAGCGACGCCTTGATCGGCTCCCCGACGAGGACTCGAACCTCGAACCTACCGGTTAACAGCCGGGCGCTCTACCATTGAGCTATCGGGGATCACGCTCTTGCCGAGCGATTGGGAGTGTACTGTAACCAACGTCCGGCATCAAGGAAAATCAGGCTCAATCGCCCCTTTCATCAGCCAGCGGCCGCTCCTTCGCCAACAGCACTGGACCCATCTTCCTCACGCTTCCAGGTGGTCTTCTGAGCGCTCGCATCGAGACGCCGGGTTACGAACAAGGTAATCACCGCGAAGCCGCTCGCAACCAGGAAGGGTATCTGGTAGCCAACGTAATTGAGGATGAATCCGGTCACGATCGGCACCACCACGGCGGCGGCGTGCTGCATGGTCAGGCCCATGGCCAACGACGGCGCGATGTCAGCCGAGTGGGCGATCTTGCGGAGGTAAATCGTCGCGCCCATCGTCGCCAGAGGAGCAATGAACGTATAGATCACGTAACACACCGTCGCCGCGGCTACCTGCGTCACCAGCGCGTATCCAAGCAGGGCGATGATGAACGCGATGTTGATGTAGAAGAGCACCGTCCGCTCGCCGTGGGTGTCCAGCGCCCGGCCGATCCGTGGCGTCAGCAGGATCGCGGCCAGCGTCGTGATCACGAGCACGGCCGAGATTTGGGCCACCGTAAGCCCGTACTGGTTGATGAGCACCCAGAGCCCGAACGAGAAAAAGATCTGCTGGCGAGCTCCGTCCAGAATGCTGAGCAGGTAGTAGAGCCGGTATTCCTTGCGGTAAACAATCGGTTGCCGGACATGCGAACCGGAGTGAGCCACGCCGTCGCGCAGCGAGGGGAAGTTGAAGATCGCGAGCGCCGCGAGCACCGCCATGATCCCGCAGATGACGAACATCCCGTTGAACGAGATCCAACCCTGCTGAAAGGTCACGAACACGATCGCCATGCCGACCAGGGCACCCCCCTGGTTGATCGCGGTCATCTTGCCGAGAATACGGCCGGAGTGCTCCTGCCGGGCCAGGGTGAGGCCGAGCGCGCCCTGTGTTTGAAGGAAAGTGTGATAGCCGATGGAACTGATCACCACCCATGGGGCCACGGTCCAGAACGAATTCGAGAATCCGAAGAACCCGTAGCCGACAGCCAGCAGCAGCAGTGCCCCAAACGTGATCCGTGGAAGGGATACCCGGAAAAAGAGCGCGGTCAGGAAGATCAGGAGGAATCCGGGTATCTCGCGGATGGCGGTGATGTAGCCGAACTGCGGTCCCTCCAGACCCAGCACATCCTCGAAATAGTTGTTGACGATGTTCTGGTGGGCGGCGAGGGCGAACCCGAAACAGAAGGTGGCGAATGCCAGGAGGATGGTTCCTCGTCCCAGGGGGGTGGAACTCCAGCGTTCTCCGGGAACAGACGAAGTTTGCGCGGCGTGATTCATCTGATGCTACTGTTTCCCATGTATGGATCGAGACCGGTAAGCACTTTGCCCTCGGAGCCTCGACATAGTATACGGTCGGCATGGTTTCGGTAAGCCCCTGGCGAAACCGGCGACGCCAGACCGGCTGGAGAGTGGCGCGGATGTGGGACCCACGCAACTTCGAGGATACGGATTTCGGGCTAGAGGAGGGCGAGTCCTTCGAGCCAGGCGATGCATGGGAGTGGGATGAGGTCGACCTCTCCGGGCCGCATGTGATGACGGTCCTCGGCCCGATCCAGATTGAGGCGCTGGGCATTTGCCAACCTCACGAGCATATCCTCGGCAATCCGGTCGAAGCGTCCGGAGTGGACAGCTCCCACCGGCTCGACCGTGTCGATCTGGCCATCGAAGAGCTTGAAACGTACTTCACATCCGGTGGACGCTCGATGGTCGACGCATCCACCGCGGACTACGGGCGCGATCTCGCGGGTCTTGTGACCATCGCCCGCCAGATTCCGGTAAACATCATCGCGGCCACCGGCAGGCATATGCACCGGTTCGCGGAGCACATGCCAAACGCATCGGACGAAGAGGCGCTCAAGGCCGAGCTGGAGTCGGACATCCTGGGGCCTATCAAGCCTGGCGTCATCATGTTCGGCACGAGTCTCGATGAAGTAACCAGTGTGGAACGGGTGGCTGGACGTGCCGCCGCTTCGGTCGCCGCCGCCTACGGGTACGCGGTCATGACCCACACCGGGGCGGGGACGATGGCGCACGAGCAAATCGATCTCGTCGAGAGCCGCGGTCTCGATCCCGGACGCCTGATCGTCGGGGGCATGGACCACCAACTGGACTTCGAGTACCTATCCTCCATCGCGAACCGCGGAGCATGGCTCTCGTTCGACCAGGTTGGCAAGGCGCGGTCCGGTCCTGACAGGCCGCGCGCGGAGATGATCGTACGGCTCGCGGAGGCCGGGTTCGCGGGTCAACTCCTGATCTCCCAGGATCTCGCCCAGACGACCGATTTCGTGGCATATGGCGGCGGTCCTGGCTGGTCCTACCTGTTGGAACGGTTCACGCTGGAACTCATGGAGTGTGGGGCTGGGGCAATGCTGGTCCGGGACCTGCTCATCGAGAATCCGGTCGAGGCATTGACGATCCATCCGCCCACGCCTCAGTTTTCGAGCGACAATCCGGTATAGTCAGCACATTGGCCCATCCCGTAGGTTGAGGGAACCAACGATGACCACTCGCGTCTACCTGACCGCCGCCCGATTTGTCGACGAATCGCCCCTGCCAACCGACCTCCCAGTGGAACGCGTTTTCGTCAACGCATCGGACGTTCCCGAAGTCTGGGTCGAAGCCGAAAGCCCCTCGATACCCGACGTCGGCCGCACCGCGTCCTTCGCCCTGCGGCGCGAACTGCGCCTGGGGTTCATCCGCATCACCGGCACCATCGAACGCAAGGTCCGGAAATGAAGCGAGGGAGCCACAGCAAGCCTGACCCCCTCGTCATTCGTGTTCTCCCGGTGGATCGTGGCTACGATTGGCGATAGACCGGCACCGGTTGTCGCTTGTGCTCCGAAACACTGTTCAGCGCCTTCACCCGGTCGAGCACCCGCTGTTCGATTCCTGAGGTGTCGCCTCGCTCAATGGCGACCAGCGCCGAGTCCAGCTCGTTGTACGTCAGGCCGATCTCGTCCTCGTCGGTCTGTCCCTGCCACAACCCAGCGGACGGTGGACGGTCGATCACGCTTTGCGGAACCCCGATCTCGGCCGCGACCGCCCGAACCTCGAACTTGTACAGGTCGATGAGCGGGAACAGGTCGACGCCGCCATCGCCATATTTGGTGAAGTAGCCGATGGACGCCTCACTCTTGTTGCCGGTGCCTACCACGACGCCCTTCACCAGGTTCGCGACGTAGTAGAGGGTCGTCATCCGCAGGCGAGGCCGAACGTTGGCCCTGGCCAGGTTACGCCGCGCTTCCGTGCCATCGTCGATTCCCGGGAGCACCCGCAACGCGTCCAGTGCGGCCTCGGTCGGCATCGACGCCTGGAAGGTCGATGCCAGGGAGGTAAGGTCCACGGTCAATGTCTTCACGTTGAACGCCGAAGCGACCTTGGCCGCCTGCACGGCGTCGTCGGGATTCGAGGCCGAGGGCATGATGACCCCCAGCACACGATCGCTCCCAACCGCCCGCGCGGCCAGGCCGCAGACCACGGCGGAGTCAATGCCGCCACTCAGACCCAGCACGAACGTATTCGCGCCACTCTCCCGGAGCCGTTCCTTAAGCCAGGCGGAGACCCCATCAGCCAGCTTCGCCGCGTCGACCGTTCGTGGTGTTGACCCTACCGTTGCTGCCATAGCTCACCGCTCTCCTGAGATTCGTCCACGGCCGACCCGTCTGGGTGGAGCTTGAAGGCGCCTAGATGTGGATCGCGTGACCCATGGCATCGTGGGCGGCCTCGCCGATCACTTCCGACACCGTCGGGTGCGGATGCACCGTCGCCGCAAGCTCTTGCACGCTGGCATTCATGAACCGGGCCAACCCGGCCTCGGCGATCAGTTCGGTCGCATGGACGCCGATGATATGCACCCCGAGCACGTCGTCCGTATCGGCGTCGATCACGAGCTTCGTGAAGCCGGTCGTGTCGCCCTCGATGATCGCCTTGGCGTTCGGCGACATCGGGAACTTGCCCGTCTTCACGTTGTATCCAAGCTCGACCGCCTGCTTCTCGGAAAGCCCGACGGAACCGATTTCCGGACTGCAATACGTGCAGCTTGCCGAGTTCAGGACGTCCAGCGGCCACGGGTTCTCCCCCGCGATGTGCTCAACCGCGATGATGCCATGGTGCATGGCGGTATGGGCCAGGAGTTGCTGACCGTTGACATCGCCAATCGCATACACATGGGCCACGTTGGTCCGCATCATCGAGTCCACCGGAATGTACTCGCCTTCGGTCTTGACGCCGACCTGTTCAAGCCCGATGTCCTCGATATTCCCCTGGCGCCCGACGGCAACCAAGAGTACTTCGGCTTCAAGGAGCGTTTCCTTGCCCTTGGAGTCCCTCACCTTCATCTTCACGGAGTCCTTGCCGACTTCAATGTCATCAGCGGTCGGCCTGGCTTCCGGATAGACGTCCATCTTCTGGCGCTGGAACGATCGCAGAAGTTGCTGGGAGACCTCGGCGTCCTCCTGTGGAACGACCCGGCCCACCAGCGATACCTTGGAGCCGTACCGGTGGTACACGCTGGCCCATTCCACGCCAGTCGCGCCGCCGCCACGAACGATGAAGCTCTTGGGCAGCTTCTCCAGCACAACCGCATGGTCGCTGTTGATCACGCGAACGCCGTCGTAGGGGACGCCCTTGATCGGCCGCGGCCGCGAGCCGGTGTTGATGATCACGTCCTTCGCGGTCAGGCTGAACTTCGCGCCGCCGTCGTTTGGCGTGACCTCCACGACGTTCGCGGCGGTGAGCTTGCCACGTCCCATGAACACCGGGATCTTGTGCTTCTTGTCGAACAGGTACTGAAGGCCACGGTACTGACCGTCGACCACCTTGAGCGACCGCTGGAGCGCGTCCTCGTAGGAGAAGTCGATGCCCTCCGGTACCTTCACGCCGAAATCGCCGGCCTTCTTCACTTCCTCGAGCACGTCCGCGGACTTGAGGAACGCCTTGGTGGGAATACAGCCGCGGTGGAGGCAGGTTCCGCCGAGCTTGATTTCCTCGACCACGGCAACATTCAGCCCGAGCTGCTTCGCCCGGATGGCGGCAACGTACCCGCCGGTACCCCCGCCGAGGAGGACGAGATCGAATTCCTGGGATTTCTGTTCTGCCGCCATTTCCGGATCATCTCCACTTCATTGTGTTCTGGCGGCTGGCGATCCGAGATAGGGCCAGCCGTTCGCTGCGCGTATTATCCATCATCGCGAGCAACCCGGAAGCCTGGCCGTTCCGGGGGGAACCATTCCCCATCGCCGGGCAGGCGCTGGCCGCCGCTTGTCCTCTCCGCCCATTCCGTACGGTCAGCGCTTGTTACTCAGTCCTGGCCGCCCACTCACTCACCAGTCCTCCCGGGATGCCACTCGGCACCGACGCGATGGACCGTGGCGCGCTCATGTCCAGGACAGCCTTCGCGATGGCCGCCCCGGCTGGAATCACCTTGGCCCGCTCGACCGCGATCCCAAGGTAACGGGCGATTTCGGCGGGCTCGAGTTCCGCGATCCGATTCATCAAGGACTCGAAGGCAGCCGGTGTGAACGGAATCGCGACCTCGTCCCACTGCGAAAGCGCCTTCAGGAACTGGCCGTTGCCACCGGAGAACATCACGTAGCCATCCGGCATCGGCCCGATCACCTTCGAACTGGCCAGGATCGCGTTCGCGCGGTCGACCGCGGAGCGAACCTGTTCTATGCCTGGGGGGTACATGGTGAACGCGGCATCCGCAAGCACGCCAGAGCCAATCCGGTTGGACTCCGATGCAACCAGCTTTCGATCATGGATGTGGATGGCCTCGGTCGACCCTCCTCCAATGTCGATCAACAGCACGCTCGCGCCAGGCGGCATGCCAAATCGCAGCCCCTCGAAGTTCAGCCGCGCTTCTTCGTCGCCGGAAATGACCCGGACTTTCCAACGAGTTTGCTGCTCGATCTGTTTCAGCAGCGATTCACCATTGCTGGCCATCCGCAACGCCGCGGTCGCCACGCCGATGAATTCCCGCGCGCCCATGGCCTCCGCCCGCTGCTCATACATCCGCAGCGCCACCATGGCTCGCAACGCTCTCTGGGGATCGATCTGGCCGGTCTCCCCGATTCCATATCCGAGCCGGACCGTTTCGGCAAGGGCATCGACAATGGTTTGGCGGCCATCGTCATCGACCTCGGTCACCGAGAACTTCAGCGTGTTGGTGCCCATGTCCACCACGGCAACGCGCCGGGCCATCACGCCATCACCCGGTACGACGCGTGCCGGAGTTTCGCGATTGCCTTCTCGGGTTTCGGATATCCACTGTCGCGTATCTGGGCAATCGTCGCCTCCAGCGGATAGTCGACATACCGCAGTTCCGTCGTCCAGGTCCCGCGTGCCTCCTCCCATGTACACAGGCCCCATTTCGACCGCGGGTCCTCGTCTTTTGGGTTGCCCACGGCCGAGACATCGATGAGTTGTATGTCATCGACCTGGCGCCGGTACGCGATGTGGATGTGTCCGAAGGCAATAACGGCGGCTTCGGTTTCACCGAGTATTTCCCGCGCCTCGCGGTCTGCTATCCAGGGTGGCATGGGGCGATCCTCATCGAATGGGTTGGCATGAACCACGAGCAGGTCATCGGCGCCTGGCCGCCCTCCCGGTGGCGTGATCCGGAGGTCGAACGGCAATCCGCGGAGGAAATCGAGTCCTTCCCGGCCCAGTTGACCGGTTACCCACCTGGCGGGTCCCGAGGAACGGACACCGGCGACCAGGTCTCGATCGGTGTTTCCACGGATGCAGGGCATGTCGCGGTCATTCAGCCGCTGGATCGCGCCAACGGGGTCGGGACCGCCCTCGCAAAGGTCGCCGGCCGCCACGATCGCGTCGATCCCGGGCACGCGATCGATGTCAGCCAGCACCGCGTCCAGGGCGAGCGAGAATCCATGGATATCCGATATCACCGCGATGTTCATGAGTTACCGCGCTCCCCCATTGCGCCCATCGAGGGCACCGGCTATCGTGAAGGGACCTATTGCATCGAGCCACACCTGAAGGGAAGGCGGGCGGCATGGTTAAGATCGTAACCCAGGACTTCAACAAGAGTGTTCCGCGACACAACCCGGACATGTTCACCGGCGAGGTGCGCGGGCAAGACCTGGTGGCCGAGGGAGACGCGCCTTCCCAGCGAGTCACCGCCATCTCGTTCGTCGATGGCGCTCGCAATCAGTGGCACCGGCACAGCACCGAACAGGTGCTGGTTGTCACCCACGGCGAGGGAATCATCGCCGATGAGTCAGGCGAACGCCCGATCGTGGTGGGCGATGTCGTGCTGATTCAGCCGAACGAGCGCCACTGGCACGGAGCCCAACCAGGAAAGACGATGACACACCTCGCCATCCTCCTGCCCGGCGAGATGACCATCGACGGGCGGGAGTGAGGACAAGGTCACACTTTTCGCGACCCGCTCCGCGTGATGGCGTGGAGCTTCTCCATCGGAATCTTTGGCCTCCGGTCTTCCGTCAAGAGCCCGTTGGTCTCCTGAAGTGTATCGGTGAGTTGCGTATAGCAGAACCCGCAAATCAGGTCTGAGTTGGACAGCGCTTCCGTGAGCGCGAGGTACTGGGCCTCGAACTCTTCTGGCGTTCGCACCTTGCCGTAGCCGAACCATTCCTCACCTGAATCCGGCGCGAACGACACCCCACCAAACTCGGTGACCATCACGGGCTTGTCGTTGGTCTCGAAGTCGCCCACCGCGATCACGCGTCCGCCAGGAAAGTACGTATCCAGTGTGGTCACGAGCTGGTCTTCGGTTGAGTATCGCCCGCGAAGGATGTCAGGGTCCCATGTGTAGTCATGGATGGTGACCAGGTCGCCGGCCACGTTTTCCCAGCCATCGTTACCGATCACCGGCCGGGTGCCGTCCAGCGTATGGGTTCGATGGTAGGCGGCATGCACGGCCTCCTGCTGCTCGAGCGAGCGGCCAACTTCTCCGATCCCCCAGCTCTCGTTGAACGGCACCCAGGCGATGATCGACGGGTGATTGCGGTCTCGCAGCACGGTCTCGCGCCACTCGTCGAGATGCTGGTCTATGGCCCGCTCCGAGAATGTGAAGCTGTTGGCGATCTCACCCCAGAGCAACAGGCCAAGCCGGTCCGCCCAATACAGGAACCGGGGATCCTCGACCTTCTGGTGAATTCTCGCCCCATTGAATCCCAACTCGAGAATCAACTCAACCTCTCGCTTCAGGGCCTCCGGCGAAGGCGCGGTCAGGTGACTCTCGGGCCAGTATCCCTGGTTCAACACGAACCGGAGGAACACCTCGCCCTCGTTGATGCGCATCCTCCTCCCGCGCAGATCGATGGACCGCAGCCCGACGTAGCTCTCGACCACGTCGGTGGTGGCGCCTCTCTCAAGGGAGATGGTCGCGCCGAGCAGGTTCGGCCTGGCCGGCGACCAGAGCAGGGCGTGGACCTGCATTGGCGGGATCGCCCCGCGCAGCCCAATCTGTCCCGAGACAACCCGGGAGCCGGCCGAGGTGGCGACACTTGCGATCGGCTCGCCCTCGAGTTCGAGGTCGATATTCAGGGTCGAACCCGGTTCAGGGCTTCGCGAAAGCTCGATTTCGTAGTCCAGTTGCCAGTTTTCCGGCACGAATCGCCACCGCAACGAGGTGATCCTGGCCGCTGGCGCCTGTTCGAGCCAGACAGGTTGCCAGATGCCGCTCGTCCTGTCGTACCAGATCACGTGAGGCTCGGGCAGCCAGTCCTGTTTGCCACGCGGTTGCTCGACATCCACGGGATCGTCGAACGCGCGCACCACGATCCAGTGATCGATCGCGTCTGGATTCAGAGCGTCGGTGATGTCCAGCGAAAAGGGCGTGTGACCGCCGCGATGCTCGCCCACCCGGTCGCCGTCAACCCAGACGATCGCGTGATAGTCCACGGCGCCGAAATTCAGGATCTGGCGAGTTCCCGTTGGAAATTCCGCGATCTCGACCTTGCGCGCATACCACGAGATGGGGTGATATCCCTTGTCGTTGATTCCGCTGAGTTCGGACTCTGGAGGGTAGGGAACGGTGATGACGCGATCGAACTGCTCGGGC
>CAZUPA010000049.1:0-6102 GCA_964622205.1 uncultured Sphaerobacteraceae bacterium | reverse complement strand
GAGTTCGGACTCTGGAGGGTAGGGAACGGTGATGACGCGATCGAACTGCTCGGGCCGGTCGAACCACCTGGCCCTGATCCCTTCGTCCCCGTCATCGAACCGGAACTTCCATTCACCAGTGAGATCCACCCAATTGGGCCGGGAAAACTGTGGATTTGGTGACTGACCAAGACGATCGACAAGCATTGATTCACCTTCGATAGATGTCACGAATCGAAACGCGGCGGGACACGTCACCGTATCCCGCCGCATCATCGCAAAATTCGACGAACCTGCCTATCGCTCCAACTTACAATTCGTCGAGGAGCAACACGGCTTCATCCAGCGTTGGCGCCTGGACGTAGGTGACCGACTCGCCTTCATGGAGCAGGATGATGACCGCGTCGTCGCCAACGATCACGGTCATGTTACCGGTATTGTCCACGTTGCCGTCGATTCTCTCGATTTCGCGCTCGGCGTAGGTGCGTGCGAACTGGCGAGCGTCGCGTTCGCTGTCCCATTCGGTTTGCCACACCACCGCGAGTTCATCGTCCTCGCTCATCATGATCGAGTAGGCGTCGCCACCCCAACCTTCCGAGGCCCGGCTGATCTGCCGTGTGGTGAGGTCACTTTCTCCAAGAAGCGTCATCACGCCGAACTCGCCATAGGTGTCGGCCTCGATCTCCTCCCAATCGTCGCCCAGCACCTCCGAAAAGTCATCGACCACAACATCCACGGGCTCTTCTCCATCCAGGTACTTCTCCGGATGGATGATCTGCTCGGTGGAGGTAGGAGGCTCGGCATACGCCTCGTTGACCAGATCCCATCCCCCTTCGTCATAGAGGTATTGCACGAACACGACGCCATGCTCGTACGGAAACCCGATCTGGGCCACGAGGAAACCTGGCACGTCGCCGATGAGGTCCGGCGATTTCGACTGGATTTCCATGATTTCCTCGAGATAGGCACGAGCCAGTGCTCGGTTGTCCAGCAGGTACTGTGCCTCCGCGGTCATTGCGTCGCCCTCGATCAGGGACCGGCTGGCCAGCGCTCCATCGCCGTTCCCTTCCAGCGAGTCGGTCAGCATCTCCTCCAGGTCGAAATGCTGGTCCTGGAGCGCGTGAACCGTCTCATGCGCGTACGTTACCTGGCCAAGTGGAGAGAGTTCCTCGCCGTCCGAAAAGGCGATCAGGACCATCTCGTCCGTCGCTGGATCGTAATACCCAACGAACGAACCGCCGTATGCCTGGGTGTAGATGTCCTGGATGTCCGCGTCTTCATCCAGCAGCCCCATGGCGACGAGCGCGGCCCGGTCACGCTCCCAGCTCTCCGCTGGATAGTCATCCAATTGATCGCGGGTCTGTTCCTGATATTCTTCCAGGGTCATTGTCGAGACATCGATCGGGTCGAGCAACTCGAGTTCCCGAACCTCCTGCATGTCGTCTTCGATTTGCGACAGCATCTCCTCATCGAGATTCTGGGCGAGCGCCGGGGTCACCGCCAACGAGAGGCACCCCACTGCGATCAGGACACGGCGAAAGAAGCTCGTATTCATTGTGGATGGCTCCCGTGCGGCATTGACACAATGCCCTCGATACGATTGATCGCGAAAAAGACAGGTGTGTCGAAGGAAGGACCCAACCGTGACCGAAGCACTCAAGCTGGATGGTGAATCGCTGAAAACGCAGGCAAGCCGCTACTTTGATCGTCCGTCACTGAGTGCGCCAGCGTTCATCAGCGACAACACGATGGTCATTCTGGACGATCGGAGCGGCGTTCCACAAGTCAGCCGGCTCGTCGCGACGACCGGCGAGATCACGGCCGTGACCTCTTTTGGAGAACGTGTCCTGTCCCTGCTCGGTTCCCTGGGTGGCGCGGTGATATTTGGGATGGATACTGGGGGAGACGAACGCCAGCAAATCTGGCGACTCTCCACCGATTCGGACTCATCGCTTCAGATAACTAACCGGCCGGACGCCATGCATGAACCCGGCGCCTTGTCCAGCGATGGGTCCCTGGTCCTCATCAAGTCGAACGCTCGCGACGAGGCGACATTCGACATCGTCGCGCTGGACCTGGTCAGTGGAACCGGCGACACCTGGTTCCAGGATGCGGGCACCGCCGCCCCGGTCGCGCTCTCCGCGGACAAGCAACGGGCCCTGGTGATCCGGGCCAACACCAACCTCGACGCCGACCTGTGGCTCATCGACCGGGCGAGCGGCGAGACCCGAAACCTAACGGCACACGACGGCGAGGCGTGGCTGACCGCCGCGGCATTCGCTCCCGGCGAGGAATCCGTCGATTACCTGTCGAACGATGGTGGCGAATTCCTGCGCCTCGTCCGCCAGGACCTCGTCAGCGGCGGCCGGCGAACCCTGCTGGAGGTTCCGGGGCATGATGTCGAAGCCTTCCGGATTGCTCCAAACGGCCGATACCTTGCGGCGGCGATCAACGAGCACGGTTGGTCCAGGGTCGAACTTCACTCGCTGGTCGATCGACGAGTCCCGATCAAGTTGACCGAGCTTCCGCGCGGAACCGTGGACCGATTCACCTGGTCTCCGGACAGTTCGAAGGTCGCCTTTGGCTTCTCGACCGCCGAGGATCCATCGAGTATCGTGATCGCCAGCGCAACGGGCGAGTTCATGACGATCTCCGCCGAGCGCCCGGACCAACGCCCACCAACCGCCACCCCCGAACTCATCAGCTTCACCACGTTCGACGACCTCCAGATTCCCGGTTTCCTCCTCAAGCCAGATGGCGAGGGGCCGTTCCCGGTCCTGGTCGAGATTCACGGCGGGCCGGAGTCCCAGCGCCGCCTCCAGTATTCATCCGCCATTCCTACCGACCAGTTCATCCAGTCTCTGGGTATCGCCGTGCTTACGCTCAATGTGCGCGGCAGCACCGGATACGGCAAGTCGTACAGCCATCTCGACGACAAGGACCTGCGCCTCGACTCCGTCCGGGATGTCGAAGCCGCCGTGCGGTGGCTCCGAACCCGCGACGACATCATTGCCGACCGCATCGCCGTGATGGGTCAGAGTTATGGCGGGTTCATGACGCTGGGGTCGATTGCGTTCAACCCGGACCTCTGGACCGCGGCCGTGGATGTCGTCGGGATCGCCAACTTCGTGAGCTTCCTTGAGCGCACGGGTCCCTGGCGACGCAAACACCGGTCGGAGGAATACGGATTTCTCGATCATGACCGTGAACTCCTCGAACGAATCTCGCCGCTCAACCACGTCGACCGGATCACGGCTCCCCTGTTCGTGATCCATGGCCGCAACGATCCTCGCGTGCCGCTCTTCGAAGCCGAGCAAATCGTCGCCGCGCTGGAAGAGCGTGGGCAGGAAGTCCATCTCAGGGTATTCGACGACGAGGGACATGGCCTGTCCAAGCGCCGGAACCGGATCGACGGCTATGCGGAGGCCGCTGGGTTCCTGGCCCGGCACCTGCTCGCATAGGCAGGAAAGGTCCGCTTCCTCTCGCGTACGATTGAAGCCCTTGCGGGCGGTGCGCCACGCCCTGTCCCGCCCCAGTCTCCAGGAGTGACGCCATGACCGCCCCCACCATTTCCACCGCCGGTGAGCTTCGGGAGTCGGGATACCAGCCGAAAAGCGTTCGCGAGGAACTACGCGCAAACCTGATCGAACGAATCCGGACCAGGGAACCACTCTTCGCCGCGATTCACGGGTACGAGGACACGGTCATCCCCCAATTGCAGAACGCGATCCTCGCCGGGCACGACATCATCCTGCTTGGCGAGCGAGGTCAGGCGAAGACCCGTATCGCCCGGACGCTAACCGAGATCCTCGATGCGTGGATTCCCATCATTCGCGGGTCCGAAGTCAACGACGATCCACTCGCGCCCGTCTCCAGCCATGGCATCTCGACCGTCAAGGAACAAGGCGACGCGACGCCAGTCGACTGGATCGCCCGCGATGCCCGGTTCGCCGAAAAGCTGGCCACGCCAGATACGTCGGTCGCGGACCTCATCGGAGAAGTCGACCCGATCAAGGTCGCCGAAGGCCGCTATCTCAGCAGCGAGGAAATCATCTCCTACGGCCTGATTCCCCGCACCAATCGCGGCATCTTCAACCTCAACGAGCTCCCGGACCTCGCCGAGCGCATCCAGGTCGGCCTGCTCAACATCCTCGAAGAGCAGGATGTCCAGATTCGCGGCTTCCAGGTCCGGATGCCGATCGACATCATGGTCGTCGCATCCGCCAACCCCGAGGATTACACCAACCGCGGCAGGATCATCACGCCATTGAAGGACCGGTTCGGCTCCCAGATTCGCACACACTATCCAGACACGGTCGAACTTGAGAACCAGATCGTGGACCAGGAGCGCTACCGTGCCGAAATACCAGGCGTGAAGGTGTACCTTCCCGCGTTCATGCAGGACGTGATCACCGAAATCTCGCACCAGGCCCGGCGGTCACCGGTCGTTTCCCAGCGCAGCGGTGTCTCGGTCCGCATGACCGTGGCGAACACCGAAACCCTCATCGCGAACGCCTCTCGCCGCGCGTTGCGAACAGGCGAGTCGATTGCCGTGCCCCGGGTTTCCGACCTCGACGCCATCCTGCCTTCGTCGATGGGCAAGCTGGAGTTCGAGACCTACGGCGAAGGCAAGGACGAACACGCATTCGAGCGGATTGTGGGCGAGGCCATCAAGTCGATCTTCCTGCAATCCATCGATCCATCCCGGCTCGAACCTCTCGTTCGCGCCTTCGAAAACGGACTGGTCGTCAACACGTCGGACACCGCCGATGCGTTCTCGTACGTCCACCAGGTCAGCGCGGTCGAATCGCTCTCGGGCCTGGTATCGGAACTCATCACCTCCGCCAGTCCACAGGAAATGGCCTCTGCCATCGAGTTCGTCCTCGAAGGGCTGCACCAGGTGCGAATGATCAGTCGTCGGTCCCGCGCCGGCCTGGGGACCAGCTACAGCGCTTGATCCCCGGCTCACCCAAGGGAGGCGTGCCATGCATCACCACCTGTTCCAGTCCTCTCAATACGTCGAATGGGATGAAACGCTCGAGGCGAAACTCTCGCCGGATGAACTGATCGACGCACTCGCCGAGGATGTCCTGCGCGATGGCAACCTCGACCTGTCGTTGCAGCGAGCGTTCCGCTGGGGAAGTGGAGACAGGCAGGGCCTGAACGAGCTGCTCCAGCGACTCCGCCAGCAACGCCAGGAGTTGCTCGACCAGTTCGACTTCGGATCGTCGCTGGACGAGGTGCGCGAGCGCCTGGACAATATCGTCCAACGGGAGCGGGATACACTGGACGACCGGATCGATTCCGACCTGAAGCAGTCCGAGGAGACCAGCGGCCTGCATCACTTCCTCAAGCGCCGCCGGGACAGGCTCGACGCGCTCCCGCCCGAAACCAGCGCCCAGATTCGCGATCTCCAGCACTACGAGTTCGTGGACGAGCAAGCGGGGAAGGACTTCGCCGATCTCGTCGCCTCGATGCGGCAACAGATCATGGATGCCCTGTTCAGCAACCTGATGGGCAGCATGTCAGGCGATGGCGAAGGTTCCATGCAGGAGACGCGGGAGTTCCTGCATGACCTCAACGAAGCGTTCGAGCAGGAGCAAAACGGCCAGCAACCCGACCTGGACAAGCTCAACAACAAGTGGGCGAACCAGTTAGGGGGCAGGGTCGGGAGCATGGGCGAGCTTCGCGAGCGACTCCGCGCACGCATGGAAGCCGCGCAAAACCTGCTCAACCTGCTCTCTCCCGAGCAGCGCGCGGACCTCCAGTCGATGATCCAGCAGTCACTCCAGAACTCGGGGCTCGCCGGTGAGTTCGAGAAGCTTCGCCAGGCACTCGGCCCACTGCGGCCCCCTGGCATGCAGCAGTCACCCCTGCACGGCGGCGAGGCCATCCAGATGGATGCCGCAATGCAGGTGCTGGACCGAGCCGCCCGCATGGAGCAGATGGAGGGTCAGCTTCGCGGAATCCAGCATCCGGAGGAACTGGCCGGGCTCGATCCCCGGCTGATTCAGGAGGTACTTTCCAACGAGGACCAGGAGTGGCTGGATCAGTGGTCGCAGATCGAAGATGAGCTGGTGGACGCCGGGTTCGTCCGCAAGACCGACCGCGGTCTCGAACTCA
>CAZUPA010000048.1:0-21359 GCA_964622205.1 uncultured Sphaerobacteraceae bacterium | reverse complement strand
ATGTCAGGGGCCGGTTTGTCGGCGCGGGTTGCCTATCCAGAGCAGCTGGAGTCGAGTGCGCCTAGACCATGCCTGTCCAGCCGCGAGCATGGCACACGGCGACGAGGATGGCATGCACGTGCTCATCGATCACGGCCCGCAGGTCGTCAGTCAGCGGAACGCGACTCTTGAAAATGACGTCGCGATCGTCGACGGAGTCGATCTCGGTAATGCCCACGTGATCGTAGTCGCCGAGCCTGGTCACAGCGAATGTCGTGCTACCTCCAGCGCCATCCGGGAACTGACCAGTGAGGGTGAGGAAATCGCCTGGCTCGACTGGCACCGGCTCTGGCGGACGATTCGCCTCGGCTTCCATCTCCAGGGTCCACCACTCGGGGTCGGGAGCGTCCCAGAGGATATCGTCTTCATCAGCGGAGACGATGCTCGCCGGCAGGGCGGCGGTGACAACTCCCGCTGATGCCTTGAGGATATCGCGTCTTGAGGGGCTCATCACTTCACCATCCCGTCGTCGAGCGTCCCAATTGGCGGCACCGTATCTGACTCGACCTCGATGCCCATGAGGTTCAGGCTGAGCCACATGCTTACCTCGCTTTGTTTCCTGATGAGCTCGCCTATCCGCGGGTCGTTGAAGTCCCGCCAGTCGCCGTGCCGACCGATGGTCATGTGGTCGCCGTGCCTGTCGCACATGACCATGACCAATCGGCCGTCGGACAGTTTTGCCTGCACCACGATATGGGGCATGGACTCGATTCGGAGCGGCTCGGGCTCACTCACGGCCTGCACATTCACGCCCACCAGGGTAGCCGCGACGGCGCCAGCGGACGCCTTGAGGATGTCTCTTCGGGTGGGGCTCATGCCGCGTGCTCCTTGGTGGTTGACTCGAGCTCACGGACCAGGGCGATGCAGGGGCACGCGCCCGACTCGTGAAATCGTTCACAGGTGCAGTGGGTGGCGGTTGTCTCGGCGGGTTCCTGGCCTGGCGCCCAGACCATCCACCGGTCCGCGTGGCCGTATGCCTGGACCGCTCGCAAGCCGAGCGCCCTGGCCTCTTCCAGCATGGACGCCGCCGGCGGGACGACGTGGAGCCGCGGGGCGCCGCGTTCCTGGTACAGCGCGAACGATGCCATGGCGGCGCCCACGAGCTCGTGGAAGGGCAACTCGAAGGCGTTGGCGTAGGCGAGAATGGTCGGCAGCTTCACGCAGGGTTCGCCACGCTCCCAGCGGGCGATGCTGGCGGGGTCACGGCCGACCAGGGCGGCGGTGCTGGCCAAGGACAAGCCCCGGGCGGTGCGGTGCTCGCGGACGATGCGGGCGAACGGCAGGTCAGCGTTCGACACAGGCCGATGGGTCCAAACCCGTGGCCGGTCGTCGCCCAGGCTCCAGGTCTCGTGTCGATCGAGCGGCGCGTCATGCAGCTTGCGCGAGGAGGTGGCGGGAACGGTGCGTTCCTGGCTCATGCCACGGCCTCCTTCCTCAACTCGGCCATCTTGACGTCGATCGCGATGGTGCGCCGGTGGATGCCACCGTGGACGCGGCGCATGAACGCCACGACTTCCGGTTCTCGGCTGATGAACTTCTTGGGCTGCGACAGGCGTGGATCCGGGACGTCGTCGAAATAGACAACAATCTCGACCTGGCGATCCATCACTGAAATGCCGGTGGAGCGCACATAGGCCTGGATGAGGAACGGTTCGGTGACCGCGTCGATCACGGTGGTCCCGCGGACGAATGACTTATTGCTCATTGGGATGCTCCAGGGTGAGCCGGCTGCCCTGGTCGAGCAGCCGGCCGGATTCGCTAGGCCGCGACGGCTGCCTCGGCGCAGGCGGTGCAGGGGACCTCAACCATCCACGTGGAGCGGTAGCCGAGCTTGGATCCACCGATCCAGCGAGCGCGCTGCTCCTGGACCTGGCCCGATCCGTTGCAGGCGTGGCAAGGCGCTTCCTCCGGCTCGCCGCTGTGCCCTTCCTGGAGCAGGTGGGCGACAACCAGGGCCGAGTTGTGCTTGCAGTGGCCGTGGGTGATGAATCCCGGGCAGCTGCACGAGAACAACGTCACGTAATAGTTCACGAACGGCCGGCTGGCGCTGGTGGCAAAGTGCTGGCCACTCACGCGGTCCCGCAGGAGCTTGACGCCCTCCCGGCGGGCCTTGTTGGCCCGCTCGATGTGCGCCTTGAGTTCCGCGGTTTCGACGTCTCCGAGCTGATACATGGTGCCCTCCTTGGGCTCGTGGCCGGGGAGTTGCACCTCCCGTCGGCCCGGTTGATCGGTGTCAGGTATCCATCTCTGACATAAATAGTTTACCATCAAGTACTTTAGGGTGAAACCATGATACAATGAATTTGTAGGCAATTTGCTTAGGGTAGGGACTGCCAGTGAAGACATTGCGAGAGTGGCGAGAGGAACGAGAGGTCACGCAGCTCGACGTTGCGTTTGCCCTTGGAGTGACCCCGGCGACGGTGGCGAACTGGGAATCCGGGCGAAGCGAACCCAAGGCCAGACACCTACGGGCGCTGGCTGAATTCCTGGACGTCGCGATGGATGACATTGATTTTGGAGAACTCGAACTAAAAAGCGCCGCGTGAGCTAGCACGCGGCGCTGGATACCTGACACCGGGTGCAACCGGTGAGGGCTCGCCATACGCCACTGGGGGCGCATGGCATGGCAATTGTAGTGCGCGGTCGCACGCTTCTGTGGCGTCCGCGCACGTTGGGAAAGCGCTATGAAAGCCGACGACATCACGCCGGTCGCCCAGCGGCCACGCACGATCCCGCTCGAAACCGCCAGGACGCAACTCGAACTTTCCATGAATGCCCTCAAACGCGCCATCGCCTCCGACACCGAGGAGCGTCTCCCGGACGACATCCGGCGGGTGCCGGGCGGTCGGCACGAGGGCTCCTCGTACTACGTGATCAAGCGACAGTTCGAGCTGGTGGTGGGTCCGATCGACGGCGATCCGGGAGCGCCAATGGTGCATCGCCGACCGGCCAGAGACAGTGTGTGACGATGAACCACCTGAACCGCGACGATGACGCGACGAACGTAGTTCCGGGCTATCGTCTCTCAAAAACCCTATGGTTTCGGGCTTTCTGGCACCTTGCGACGATGCGCGACGATTGCGACGATGATTTCCATCTATTGTGGGGTGGTGGGGTGTAATGGCACGGCGGCGAGGACATAACGAGGGGTCGATCTATCAGACCAAAGACGGGAAGTGGCGTGGTTACGCAACCCTCGGATACACGGCCGATGGAAAGCCAAAGAAGAAGTACGTTTCTGGCACAACCCGTGCTGAAGTGTCCAGGAAAGTCACCACGATCCTCAACGATCTCCAGCGCGGATTGCCTGTCAGCAGCTCCAGCCCCTCAGTGGCCGAGTTCCTCAACATCTGGCTCGAGGACGTGGTCAAGAAGAAGAACCGGCCACGCACCTACGAAGCCTATGGCTCGATTATCAGAACACACCTCATTCCCTCCATCGGTAAGCACCGGCTGGAGAAACTTACCGCCCTTCACGTTCAAACCATGCTCAACAATGCTCAGACGCGCGGCGCCTCCGGCAGAACACTGCTCAACATCAGGGGCATTATCCGGGCGGCGCTCAACCAGGCGATGCGCTGGGACCTCGTGCATCGCAACGTGGCCACGCTTACGGAGCCGCCGGCCCTCAACGATTTCGAGGCAAAGCCGATCCCCGCCGAGGACGTGGCCAAGTTCCTCCAGGCCGCCAAGGGCGACCGTCTGGAGGCCATGTGGATGGCTACCGTGTGGCTCGGTTTGCGCCAGGGCGAAGTGTTCGGACTGCGATGGTCTGATGTGGACATCGAGAGCCGATCCCTCCGAGTCCAGAAGCAGATCCAGGTGACTGGAAAGGGCGAGACCAGAAAAGTCTCGCTGGTCGACACCAAGACCGAGAAGAGCAAGCGCACACTGCCCATTCCCGCCCCGCTTCTCAAGGCGCTGAAGCGCCACCACCGCCTGCAGTTGGAGGATCGTCTATTGGCGGGATCGCAATGGAAGGGAGAGGAGTGGAATCTGGTGTTCGCGACCACGATCGGCACGCCGCTCGATCAGAGCAACGTGACCAAGCGATACCGGGAGTTGCTCGAATCGGCCGACCTCGAGGTTCGCCGATTTCACGATCTTCGCCATTCGACCGGCACGTTCCTGGCCGCGAACGGGGTCCACCCGCGGACCATCATGCAAATCCTCGGCCACAGCCAGATCAGCACCACGATGAACACGTATACCCATGTCGAGATGGATTCGATGCGCGATGCACTGGATTCGATCGGCGATCTATTCGATACCGATAAACAGTCAAGTTGATTGGTTTAGCTGCACGTTTAGCTGCTTAGCAAAGAAAAGCCCATGGTCAACATCTCGCTCACAATCGAAGAATCGTTGAATCCATGGGCTTTTCCGGTGGTGACTCCCCCGGGGCTCGAACCCGGAACCTGCGGATTAAAAGTCCGTTGCTCTACCATTGAGCTAGAGAGTCTCGCCACGCCTCGCGCGGCGCGATGGCAATCCTACCGCGCCCGCCCCCAGTCCTGCCAGACGCCTTGCTCCAATTCGCCTGCCACCCTACCCTTTGCTGGCGACCTGACTCCCTCCGCGCGAGGCCCCACTCCCCTTGGACGACATCGGCAGCCAGCTCAACGACCCATCCTCCCGCGCCATCGCCGGCTTCCTCGCCGCCGCCGTCATCGCCATCGCCGCCCACAGGACGCGAGCCCTCTCCACATCTGGCGCGATCGCCGCCGCCTTCACCGGCGGAGCCATCGTCGCAACTGGCGGCTGGTGGCTCGGCGTGATCCTCGTCGTCTATTTCGCCACTTCCAGCGCCCTCTCTCATGTATCGAAGCGTCGCAAACCCGGGTCGGACCAGGCGCGCGGCAGCCAGCGTGACGCGGTCCAGGTGCTCGCGAACGGCGCGATCCCGGTCGCCTTCGCGGCCCTCAGCCTGATCACGGACGATCCCTCTCCCTGGCTCGTCGCATCCATCGGCGCCATCGCCGGCGCCGCGGCCGACACCTGGGCCACCGAGATCGGACGCTTCAGCCGCTCGAATCCTCGCATGGTCACCTCCGGCAAGCGCGTCCCGCCCGGAACCTCCGGCGCAATCACCGCGCTTGGCACAACCGCCGCCCCCATCGCCGCGGCCACCATCGCCACGGTAGCGGCGATCGGCCACTCCGCGGGCTGGATCG
The DNA here is from genome assembly GCA_964622205.1 of uncultured Sphaerobacteraceae bacterium. Classification (GTDB taxonomy): domain Bacteria; phylum Chloroflexota; class Chloroflexia; order Thermomicrobiales; family UBA6265; genus JACCYX01. Next base: position 16,146 of record CAZUPA010000048.1, on the reverse strand, counting down.
CCATTTCCGGGTCCACCATCGCCCTCATCCTCACCGTCACACTCGCCGGATTGGCCGGCTGCTTCGCCGACAGCCTCCTCGGCGCCACCGTCCAGCAGCAACGATGGTGCCCCACGTGCGAAGTTCATACCGAACGCCACGTCCACGCCTGCGGAACGTCCACCGTCCATGCTTCTGGCGTCCGCTGGGTCAACAACGACGTAGTCAACGTTCTTGGCATCCTCGTCGCGGGACTCATCGCCGCGTTCCTCACCCAAATATGATCCCATCGATAAGCAATTCGACGTGAGCCGGAACACCCGGATGGGGTAAGATCACTGCTACTCCCCGACAAAGGGGGCAGAGGGAACCGCATACCGGCCACACGCGCTCGATCCATGCCCAATCGGCCCTGCCAACGTCACAATGGCAGCCTGACGATGCAGGTTCGGCTCACGGGTTGGCCGCCCGGTCCGCCAACCCGAGGGAAGGCACGCCAGGCTGGGCCAGTGGCGCCAGATTCGCTGGGGAATGAATAAGGATTTGCCATGCAACGCATCTCGATCGTCTTCGAACCCTATCGAAATCGCTTGACCAGGGCGGCGGGAGCCATCGCCGCCACCGCGTTGGCATCGACCCTGCTCCTCAGCCCTGTCGCCCGGGCGCAGGACGCGACGCCGTCCGCCACTCCGGAGGCGTCTCCCGTGGCCGTCGCCGAGGAGCAGGCCCCGGCCGAAATCACCACGCTCTTCTCCCACACCGTCGCCTCGTTTCCGGAGGCGCCGGTTTCGGTCCGGCTCCTTCGCATGACCCTGCAACCCGGCGCCTCCAGCCCCATGCACACCCACCCTGGCGAGGAGTTTGACTTCGTCCTCTCGGGCGTGCTCACGGTCAACAGCCAGGGCGACGCGACGGTCATCAGCGGCGCTGGCGACGAGGTGACCCGCCCGCTTGCCGGCGACCAGCTCGTCGCGGGCGATATGGTCAATTTCCCGGCGGGAACCGGCATGAATCTCGTCAATGACTCCGACGAGGAACTCGTCCTTTACTCCGCGGTGTTCCACCCAATCAACGAGGACGTGCTCAGCACCGTCTACACCGAAGGCGATCCCGCGCCGGGCGCGTTCGATGGCCTCACCTACGAAGTCCTCGGCGACGGCCAGATCCACTCGTTCCCCACTGGTGAAGCCACTATCTCGCTCGACGAAGTGCTCGTCCCCGCCAGCTCCGATCTCCCCGCGCAGGATGGCGCCACGCTCTACTCGCACGTCGATGGCGAGTTCGCCTTCGCGGTCCAGGATGGAAGCGTCCAGGTCAGCCGCACCGATTCGCCGGGGCTCCGCCCCAACGCCGCCCCCGAGCAGGAGTTCTCACTCGCCCCCGGCGACGCCGCCTTCTTCCCGGCCGGTCTCGAAACCGCATCCCGCGCCGACCAACCTGGCGACCTGTCGATTCTCCGCCTCTCCGCGGTTCCAGCCGAGACGCTCGATTCGCAGCCCGCGACCATAACTTTCCTTGAGTCCGAAGCGGAACCTGTCGAAGAAGACGAGGTCTTCACCGAGATCGCGATCGGCGCCACCGTCGTCACCACCGCCGCCAACGTCAACGTTCGCGCCGAGCCAGGCGTGGACGGCGAAGCGGTCGAACAACTCGCCGAAGGCGTCGAACTCGTAGTCGTCGACGGTCCCCAGGAAGGCGACGACTACACCTGGTGGCAGGTTGAAAGCACCGGTGACGACCCCGTCATCCTCGGCTGGCTGGCATCCGACTTCATCGAGCTCGTTGGCGGCGCTCCGGGACCGGAAGCCACGGAGGAACCCGCCGAGGACGAAGACGCTCCGGCCGCATCGCCCGAAGCCGTAACCGACGCCGAGTTCCAGGAAGGCGACATCGTCGCCATCACCGAAGATCAGGTCCGCATCCGGGGCGAGGCGTCGATCGATTCCGAGCCGATCGATGTCTTCCTCGCCGGCACCCTGTTCGAGGTCACCGGCGAACCGGTCGAGGCCGACGACTTCACCTGGTACCCCGTCACCCTGGTCGCCGACGAGAGCGTAAGTGGCTGGATCGCCGCCGACTTCATCGAACCGGCTCCCGAAGACGACGACGAAGATTAGAGCCGTCCGGAGAGGTGTCCACCAGGCCATTCCTCCACTCCAACCGCGCACGAAACGGGACCGCCGGAATGCTCCGGCGGTCCTGTCCGTTTCCCTGCCTTGCAGTGCGATTCGTTACGAGCGACGCGCCTGCTCGGCGAGCACCGCGCTCGTCATCACATCCACTGGCGGCGCAACGCCAGTCCATAATTCGAACGACCGCGCGCCCTGGTGGATCAGCATCGGCAATCCGTCGATCGCCTCCAGCTTCCGGGCTTCGGCCGCGTTCAGCAACGCAGTCCGGCGATAGGTGAGATCCATCACCACCGCGTTGCCGGGCAGCGCATCCACGATCGCCGAGTCGAACGGCATCTCGTCGCCGTGCCAGCCCACCGCCGTCGCGTTCACAATCAGCCCCGCCGCTCGCGCCACATCGTCCAGCGCGTCCCAACCTCCGGCCACGATCGGCGGTTGGCCGTCCACCGGAAGGCTCGCCACCAGCGACCGCGCGCGCTCCAGCGTCCTGTTGATCACGATCACGTTGGTGATCCCTGCTTCCCGCAGGCTCACCAACACCGCCCTGGCCGCGCCACCGGCGCCAACGACCACCGCCCGGTCGATCGACTCCGGCTCAACCACATCCCGCAGCGACCGGCTGAACCCGTACGCATCGGTGTTGTCTCCGGTCAACCGCCCATCGCGGGAAATCACGGTGTTCACCGCGCCAATCCGTCGCGCGGTCTCCGTCACATCATCCACCAGCGGCATCACGGCCTGCTTGTGTGGCACGGTCACGTTCCCGCCGAGCACGCCCGGTTCCCGCAACGACGCCAACCGCCCTGGCAGGTCCTCCGCCGTGGTTTCCCACAATTCGTAGCGCCCGTCCATCCCCAGCGCCTCGAACGCCGCGTAGTGCATCGCCGGCGAAAGCGAATGCCCCACAGGATAGCCAATCAACCCCGCGACCGGCATAACTCACTCCCCTCTCGAACGCCTCATCAAGATTTACGCCGCGATAGTCCACCGGCGATCGATGTCCAGGCCCATCGCCCGGTCCAGGCTTGTGTCCGGATCGATCGAACCCCCCGAACAATCCGGCGACTCCGGGCTGATCTCACACAGGTTGGTCAGGTGTTCCTGATAGGTAACCGCGAACACATGCGTCCCGGAATCGTCATTCCGGGCGACCATGTAGAGATAGTCGTGCTCCTCCGGCTGCAATACGGCCTGCATCGCACGGAGTCCCGGATTCGCGATCGGTCCCGGCGGCAACCCAATCCTGTCGTCGGGATAGGTGCTGTAGGGCAGGTCCCGTCCTTCGTCCATCAACGCGCCGTTGAGTGTCGGCCACCAGTCATCCTCGGTTCCAAGTCCATACTGCACGGTCGGGTCAGCCTGCAACGGCATGCCCGCGTCGAGCCGGTTCAGGTACAACCCGGCGATCGTCACGCGCTCGCCCTCGTCCGCCGCCTCGCGCTCCACGATCGACGCCAGTGTCACCACCTCATACACGGTCATGCCGGCATCGTCCGCCGCGTTCCGCATCGAGTCGTCAAACTCCTGGTCGAACTGGGACAGCAACCGGTCGATCACTTCCTGCGCGCTTGCGTTTGACGCGAAGTCATAGGTATCCGGGAACAGGAACCCTTCCAGGCTCGCGCCGTCTGGAAGGCTGTCCAGTATCGACCAGTTCTCCACCCCCACCGGGTTGTAGGCAAGTTCGATGAACTCCGCGGGGTCGCCTTCCCAGCCCGCCGCCGAAAGCTTCTCGGCGTGCTGTTCGATCCGCTCCCCCTCGATAAACGTTACCGTGATCGCCTGTCCCGGTTCAGTCAACGTCGCCTCGGGATCCTCTTCACTCGGCACCGAAATGGTCTCGATGATGTCCGCCACGCTCATGCCATGGCTCAATGTATAGGTGCCCGGCCGCAGATCGGTCCCCGAAAACCGGAACCGGTTCTCGAAGTAGAAGCCATACTGGATGAGTTCGGCGTCGGTTAGCTTGTCCGCCACCGATGCGGGATCGTCATCCTCGGTAATCGTGATCGTCTCGGGGCGGCCGATATTCTCCGCTCGCTCCCTGTCCGTCCAGTATTGGAAAAACGCGATACTCCCGGCCACGACGAGCACCGTAAGCAAGATGACGCTGGATATCTTGAGCGTTTGGGTAAGGAAACGAACGAGCAACATGAACTCCTGGGTGGATGGCCGCCTACTGGCGAGCCGCGCGCGATCGGATTGTTTGGGCCTGAGCCGCGGTTTCGGCGATTGGCCAGGCAGGAACAGCGCGCGATGACCGCGAATACCATTCTAGTTGCGCCCGGGTCAGGGAACCAATCACCCTCACCGGACGCCGGGAAGCCACTCCTTGTCGTCATCGCCGGCCCCACCGCCTCCGGCAAGACCGGACTCGCCCTCGATTTGGCGAAGTCCCTCCCCATCGAGATCGTCAACGCCGACTCCCGCGCCTTCTACCGCGGCATGGATGTTGGCACCGCCAAGCCCACCGCCGCCGAGCGCGCCCTCGTCCCCCACCACCTCGTTGACATCCTCGATCCGCGCGATCCCATGTCGATCGCGCACTTCCAGCGACTCGCCGGAACCGCCATCGAGCAGGTCATCGCCCGCGAACGCGTCCCGGTCCTGGTGGGCGGGACACCTCAATATGTCAACGCCCTGGTGGAAGGTTGGCGCGTGCCAGAAGTTCCGCCCAACGACGCCCGCCGTCGCCAACTCGAACGCGAAGCCGGTGCATCCGGCGTCGAGCCAATCCTCGAACGACTCCGCCAGATCGATCCGGAGGCCGCCGAACGCACCGGACCAAACCTCCGCCGCATCATCCGCGCCCTGGAAGTCTGGGAAGCCACCGGCATCCCCTACTCGGAGCAACGAACCCGCGGCCCGGTCCCGTTTCGCTCCATTGAGTTCGAACTCTGGCTCCCCCGTGAACAACTTTACGAACGGATCGACCGCCGGGTCGACGCCATGATCGAGAACGGCCTCGTCGATGAGGTCCGAAACCTCCTCGCGCTCGGCTACGACCCCGCCCTGCCCGCCTTCTCCAGCATCGGCTATCGACAGCTATTCCCCACCATCGCCGAAGGCACGGACCTGGAAGCCGCCATCGAACGCATCAAGCTCGACACTCACCGCCTCGTCCGTCACCAGCAGACATGGTACCGCCGCAATCCCCGTCTCCTCCGCATCGACATGACCCAACCCGACCCCGCCTCGACCGTCCTCAGCCACATCGTCCCCCGACTGCCCACCACAACCTGAACCCCTCGCCTCACGAAGCGCGGCGTGGGACGGGATGACCCCCCTGATCCGCCCGGCTCCTCACCACACGCCTCCGCCACCACGTTCCAATGTACGGGGCGACGGCTCCGGCCACGGAACACGAACTGCTCCATTCACAGAGCAGCCGGAGCCGGTGGCCCCTCCCCCGGTCGCCCGTCACACCAATTTCCCGCCAAATGGCGGGGTTTCCCCGCGTCGATGCGTTCACTGGGCGTGCACATCACACAATCGTGGCCAACCGGCGGCATTTCGGCCAGAAACGCCATGGACGGCGAGCCAGTTTGTGTGGGCAGTCGCCCAGGCACGGCGCCATTCCACCATGGAAGAAGGGCGGAAGAACCGTCCGCTACGATGTAGTCAGCAGCACATTCACACACTCGCCCCGCGTATCGTTCGCAAAGGAGAACCTGGCCATGGCTTTCAGCATCGACACGCCGATTCAAGGAGCCTCCGCCGGCGACTACGACCAGCTCGCCACCTGGGCCATTGGCAACGGCGCAAAACGTCCCAGCGACCTTCGCGCCTACCTCGACCACCTCTATCGCCTCGCTCCCGTCTACAACCTCAACGCCGCAATTCTTGCCGCCCAAAGCGCCCATGAAACGGGTGGATGGACATCCGGGTGGTGGGAAACCCGCCTCAACCCCGCTGGCATCGGCATCACCGGCGACCCCCAGCAGAATGCCGCGAGCCGCGACTTCCGTACTGGCGAGGCCGCCGCCCGCGCCCACGTCCTCCACATGGGACTGTATACGGTTGGTGACGACATTCGCGCCGGATTCCGCCGCGAGGACGACCCGCGCTGGGATGCCGCGCTGGCCGCTGGGATGGCCCGCGTCGCCACTACCCTCGGCGACCTCACCGGCAGGTGGGCCACCGATCCCAACTACGGTCCCAAACTGGTCGGCTGGCTCGACCGGCTGAATGCCGCCGGCCTCCTTTCCGGCACGCCGGGACCATCCGGGTCCTCCGGTCCAAACCCATCAACGGGAGGACGTGACCGCCCGGTTGTCCTCGCCATTGGCATGGGCCACCGGAACACCGGGCGCGGCGGCGCCCGCGACGAGTCCAACTGGACCCCAGGCGCGGCCCGCGCCCTCCAGCGCCGCGCCCGCGCTCGCGGCATGGTCGCCGAACTCATCGCCGAACACGACAACGACGACCAGCCCGACTGGAGCGACACAGACCGCCAGTCCGCCGCCAAAGTCGGGGTGCGCAACATCGAACGCATTCATGGCAATGTCAATGTCGTCATCTTCATGCACTACAACGGCGGTGGCGCCCCCGGCGCCCATTTCATTCACCCAGATGGCTGGTCATCCCCGTTCCGCAAGCAGGATAACCCCGGCGACGTTCGCCTCTGCCGCCGCATAAAGAACCACATCAAAGCCACCGGCTCCGTTGGTCTCCTCGCCTTTCAGTCATGGATGGATGAACCCGGAGTCATGAGTGAAAAGGAAACCGGCGCCGTCGCCGGTCGCAGGGGGTACCGGCTCGGCGAGATGCTCGGCGTCGAAGACTGGCGCGCGCATACCTTCCGCGTCATCGCCGAAGCCGGGAGCATCGATGTCCCCCGCGAAGCCGCCTATATCCGTGACCCTCGCTGGGTCGAATTCACATACTGCGAAGCCATCCTCGATGCACTCGAAGAGGAGTTTGGCCGCTTCGGCTCCGGAACCGGCACGGCCGGGCATGGCCCAATCCTTATTGAACCCGAGCCGATCGATCCAGGCTTCAGCCAGCCCGTCCGCATTCCGGAACTCGACGCGCTCAAGGGCCGGCCAGACGAGCACATCCCCGCCGCGGTCCACACCGATTCGGAAGGCTGGTTCTTCTTCATCGGCCGCGATGTCCGCGTCACCCGGCCTGGCGGCACGCCCCGTCACCGCCTTCCCGACGAAACCAATCCTGAACGCACCGGCGTCAACGTCCCAGAGGGCGAGGTCTTCTACGCCTGGTGGGGAGGCATCAGCGGCACGGGCCGCCCCTATGCCTACACGCTCTGGGCGTCCCGCATTTGGCTCGAAGACACCGACTTCGCGCTGGGCATCGAAGGCGCGGTCGCCACCCGGTGACATCGCCCCGGCCGGTGGTGACATGCACGAGGCATGTCGCCTCTCGCGCGACACTACGTGAGAAACATCGCATTCCGGGGTTTCGGTTGGGTTGACCGGTCTGTATACTACAGATAGGAAAGTAACCGTCAATCGCATGAAAGGTACCAGCAATGTCATCAACCCAGGCAGGAACCTCCACGGATCCCCGCTTCGCGGACTACGTGCATCCCGATGTCCTCGTCTCCACCGAATGGCTCGCGGACAACCTCGACAACCCGTCGATCCGCGTCGTCGAGTCCGATGAAGACATCCTCCTCTACGACATCGGGCACATCCCAGGCGCCGTCAAGCTCGACTGGGAAACCCAGATGCAGGACCAGCTCAAGCGCGACTTTGTCAACAAGGACCAGTTCGAAGCGCTCATGAGCGAACGCGGAATCGCCAACGACACCACCGTCATCTTTTACGGTGACAAGAACAACTGGTATGCCACCTACGGTTTCTGGTTGCTCAAGTACTACGGACACGACGACGTCCGCGTGCTGGACGGTGGCCGCGTCAAGTGGGAAGCCGAAGGACGCGATTACACTCGCGACGTCCCAACCTACGAGGCGACGAGCTACACCGCCAAGGAGCCAGACGGATCCATCCGCGCCTACCGCGCCGACGTGCTCAAGCAGGTCGAGTCTGGCCAGCCCAACCTCGTCGATGTCCGCTCCCCAGCCGAATACACCGGCGAACTGCTCCACGCCATTGGCTACCCGCAGGAAGGCGCCCAGCGTGCCGGCCACGTAGCGGGCGCTAAGAATGTGCCCTGGGGCACCGCCGCCCAGGCAGACGGCACCTTCAAGCCATTCGGCGAACTGAAGACGCTCTACCAGAACGTGGGCATCGATCCCAGCCGTGAGATCATTGCCTATTGCCGCATCGGCGAGCGCTCCAGCCACACCTGGTTCGTGCTCACCTACCTCCTCGGTTACGACAACGTGCGCAACTACGACGGTTCGTGGACCGAGTACGGCAGCCTGGTGGACGTGCCCATCGAAAAGGGGCCGGCCAGCTAGGCAGTCATCCTGTATCGGCCGGCGCCCGGCCGGCCGATGCCCCGTTTCATCCCCCACGTCTCTACACCGGGAATTCGCATCAACGACACAGGACACCCATTTTGGATCGCCAGGAATACATCGAATACATCCTCGACCATTTCCAGAACCCACGGAACCGCCACCGGATGGAAGACGCCGATGTCCAGCTTGGGGGAGGAAACCCCGGCTGCGGGGACCTCATCACCGTCTACTTGAAAATCGACAACGACGGCCGCATCGCTGAAGCCAGTTTCGAGGGCGAAGGCTGCACCATCAGCCAGGCGGGCGGCTCCATCGTCTCTGAACTCGTCACCGGGCTCACCATGGACGAAGTCAAGGAACTCGGAACCAGCACCATGGTAGAGGAAATGGGCGACGATGTCGTCAAGAGCCGCGTCCGCTGCGCCACGCTCGCGCTAGGCACCGTCCAGGCCGCCGTCGATCAATACCGCAAGGACAAAACCAGGGCCGGCCTCGCCGACCCCGCGGAAGAACCCACCTTCCAGAACTAGCGACCTCCCGATAGTTCATCCCGGGTTTTCATGGAGTCTTCATGGTGGGGTCGATCCCGCCGCCGAATCGGAGTACTCCTCCCGCAAAGAGGCCCAGGCGGCTGTGTTGATCCGCCCCGCGCGGCCAGACCAACGCCCCGCCACAATCCTGGCGATGATCGCCACCTTGCCCACCAGGCAACGTTCGGGTACCATGAGGCCACGGAAGAACATTCGTTCGACACTCGCCTCAGGAATCGGTTCCCTCCATGAGCCACCAGTTGCCACTGGCCGCCGAGCCTTCCCCACCCCCCGCTCGCCCTCCCGTTCGCGAGCTGGCACTCAGCGCCGCCTGGCATGGGGGAATGGCAACGACCCTCGTCACCACCGGCGGTGTCCCGCTGCGTGTCGTCTTCCATGGCGCCTGGTCGCACGGATACGGCCCTGACTTCGCGGGAGCCATGCTGGAGATCGACTCCCGCCAGGTGGTCACCGGTTCCATCGAAATCCATCTCAACGCCAGCGACTGGGTCCGGCATGGCCACCACCTCGACCCTCGCTACAACGATGTCATCCTCCATGTCGTCTCCCGCGCGGACCTGGCCGAAACCCGCCGGGAAGACGGAGCCATCGTCCCTACCGTCGTTCTCGACATCGACGACCAGCAGCTCTTCACCATCGACCAGGAATTGCCCGCGATCTGGTCGGAACTCGGAAACGAGGTCTGCGCCGCCGGTCTTGCCTCGCGGGAACCCGAACGTATCCGGGCCGCCTTCCTCCGCCTCGGTGACGCCCGTTTCTCCGAACGAGTCGCCCGATATGCTGGAAACCTTACTGTCGAGTCACTGCCCGAGGTGCTGCTCGACGGTCTGTTCGATGCCTTCGGCTACACCATGAACCGCGAGCCAATGGTCATGCTTCGCCAGCGATTCCTCGACATCGGGGGGTCGGCGCGCATCGCGAATGCCCCGCTCCAGCATCGGGCCGGCGTCGCCAGGGCCCTGCTCTTCGGCCTCGCTGGATTCCTCCCGATCTCTCCTTCGGACGCCACACACGCGGGTTTCCTGCCCGCCCAGGCTACCGTCATTGAACGGATCTGGGCGTCCGAGTTCGAACCAGAAATGCCGGATCGGCTCCCAGCCACCGCCTGGACGACCGCCCGCACCCGGCCCGCGAACCATCCGGCCTCAAGACTCGCGTCCCTCGCCAACCTCCTCGCCGCCACCAACGGCGATCCATCGATCAGGCTCGGCGAAGCCGTTCGCGACGGGAACGATCCTGTCGAGGCGGTACGCGGCCTGTGCCGCGCGGAAGTCCCGCCAGAACTAGGCCGCCCGCGCGCGACCGCCATCGTGAGTTCGGTGGTCCTGCCCGTGTTCATGGCCGCCGCCTGCCACAACGAGGACCATGACCTCGAAGACGCCGTTTCCAGGATCTGGGCCGAACTGCCCCGGTCTGAGTGGTCCCGTCCCGCCCGCCGGGCACTCGCCCAGGCGGCCGGCGAGGAGCGTGTCAGCCCCATCGGGGAGCGAGCCCTTCAGGGCCTTGTTCACCTCGACCGGACGCTCTGCGCCTCGCGACGCTGCTACGAATGCCCCATCGCGGCCGAGGTCATCGCCGACCGAAAGCGCCAGCGCGCCGTCACGCCCGCCGTGGTTCAGTCGATACTGCCAACGTAGACCGTGTCGCCATGCGCGAGAGCGGTCGACAGCGCCGCATCCACGATCTCCTTCGCGAAATCGTCCGTCGTCGGCAACCAGCCGACCTGAGAACGCCGCTCGTCGATCACGCCTGGCCGCATCCGGTTCAGCAACTTCGGCGTGATCGTCCCCTCGATCAGGTCGCCGCTCACCACCACGAACCCAACACCCGCCTCCTCGAACTCGGGGAGCATTTCGCGCAACGCCTTCTCGCCGGCGTGCTTGCTCGCCGCCACCGGCTCGTACTCGTCCATTACCGGCTGTTCGCCGTGGAAGTGCGCCAGGTGACTCGTCACGAACACGATCTTCCCGCCCCTAGGCATCAATGGAAGAGCCTGCCGCGCCAGGTTCACCTGAGCGTCACGGTTCAACCGCATGGCGTAGTCCTCGGCGACATCCTTTTCAAGTCCGCCGCTCGCGTTCAGGATCAGGAGGTCGAGTTTCCCGAACCGCTCGTCCACCACCGCCAGCATGCCGGCCACGGACGCGCCATCGGTCATGTCGGCCTTAACGGCCACGCCCTCGGCGCCGCGAGAAACGACATCCGAGACCACCTGCTCGGCGCGCCTCGCCTTGTCCCGGTAATTCACCGCGACATTCACGCCCCTGTCGGCCAGGAAGCGTGCCGTCGAGGCTCCAACCCCCCGGGATCCGCCCGTCACCAGGGCAACCGCGCCAATGTGTCCACGTGTGGTTTCGTCGTTCGCGGATTCCACAATCGTCCCCTATCCACGGATTCCGGCATCGCGGGCTACGTCTCCAAACACGGTTCCCCTGCCTTCCGTCTTTCTGGATGATACCCGTCATCCGGGTGTGTCGAACACCAGCGCATACCCCGGCCACCTGTGCATGTCGCCCAATCGTTTCGCTTCGCCCTCGATCCGGAACGGTGTGCTAATGCAAAACTTGCCTGCTACCGTGGCAAACCATGCTACTATCCAACTCGCGATATGAAGTACAGTCCCGGCGACGATGGCGGGCGGTTCAGGGTCCTCGATAGCGGGGCAATTTCGCGCACCCGCCACAACCTTGGCGCCACTGGCGAAACGCCATGGGAGGTCACATTGGGAAGATACATTCTTGGCCGCCTCGCCGGACTGCTTTTCGTGATGTTCGCGGTATCGGTGATCGCCTTCTTCCTCATGCACGCGGTTCCTGGCGGCCCGTTCGCCCCCGATGAAAAGGGGCGACTGCCGGAAGCCACCCGCGCAGCGCAGTACGCCAAATACGGCCTCGATCAGCCGCTCGTGGTCCAGTACTTCAAGTACATGGCAAATGTGCTCAAGGGTGACTTCGGCGTCCCGTTTCAGAGCCCAACCGAAACAGTCGCCGAACTGATCGCCCGCGCCTGGCCGATTACCATTCGGATCGGCATTCCCACCATCGTCATCGCCTATGGATTCGGCTCACTGTTCGGCTTCATCGCCGCCCGCAGGCAAAATGGATGGGTCGATTACGCCGTCACGTTCATGGCCACGCTGGGCATCTGTGTACCCAATTTCGTCATTGGTATCTGGTTCATCCTCTTCTTCAGCATCTATCTTGGCTGGCTCGAACCTGGCGGGTGGGGCAAGCCACAGCATTACATCATGCCGGTCATCGCCTATGCGTTGGCCCCCATGTCGCTGGTCGCCAGGTACACGCGATCGAGCATCCTCGAAGCCATGCACTCCGATCATGTCCGCACCGCTCGCGCCAAGGGCCTCAGGGAAAGCAGGGTGATGATCTGGCACGTGTGCCGCAATGCCCTGATCCCCTTCGTAACCATCCTCGTCCCGGAAATTCCGAACATCCTCACCGGCTCGATCTTCATCGAAGCCACATTCCGGATTCCAGGACTTGGCCGGTACTTTGTCACCAGCGCCCAGTCGCGAGACTATCCGATGATTCTCGCGCTCGTGCTGCTCATCGCCGCTCTCTGGGGCATCACGTACATCATCACCGATGTGCTCTACACGTTCCTCGACCCCCGAATTCGCCTGGGCGCACGCCCGTCCTGACGTTGGGAGACACGAGACGATGACCACGCGAGCCAAGGCACAATCTCACACCGAAACCGTCAATGTCATCGCGAGCGAGTCGCTCGCCCCATCGCGCACCGCGACCTCGCAGGCCATCAGCCGCTTCCGCCACAATCGCCTGGCCATGATTGGCCTCGTGATCGTCATCGCCCTCACCATCTTCGGTTTCGGCGCTCCCATTCTGGCGCCAACGCACTATTCGTATGCCGACCTGATGACCGCCAATCAGTTGCCGAACCGTGAGTTCCCAATGGGAACCGACACCATCGGTCACGACTTCCTCAGCCGCGTGATGTACGGCACCCGCACCTCCCTCATCGTCGGGCTCGCGGCGGTCGTGGTTGCCTGCGCCATCGGCATCCCGCTTGGTCTCATCGCCGGGCTTCGCGGCGGTGTCCCCGACTTCGTCATCATGCGCATCGTCGAAGTCATGACGGCATTCCCCGGACTGCTCTTCGCCATCTTCCTGATGACGGTATTCGGCTCCGGTCTCGGCAACATCATCATCGTCATTGGCATCACCAGTTGGCTCACCCTCTGTCGCCTCATGCGTGCCCAGCTCCTCACGCTCCGTGAACAGGAGTACGTCACGGCCGCCCGCAGCGCGGGCGCGACCGACGCACGGATCGCCGTTCGCCACCTGCTGCCAAACGCGGTGGCGCCCGTCATCGTCGCCGTCTCGCTCGCCATTCCGGCGGCCATCTTCGCCGAAGCCGGGCTCAGCTTCCTTGGCATCGGCATTAATGAACCAACCCCGTCACTCGGCAAGATGGTGTCCGACAGTGCCCCCTACATCCGCGTCTACTGGCATCTCGGACTCTTCCCAACAGTGGCCATCGCCCTCATCATGATCGGATTCTCACTGGTAGGAGACGGGCTGCGGGATGCCCTTGACCCGCGACAGGTCTAGGTCGGCGGGTGGAGCACCCGGCTAGATCCAAATGGGGCCCATGACGTAACGACCCGGCAAGGGTCACGACAACCACTACTGGATCCAGGTCCAGAAAGGAACGGCACCGCATGTCATCGAAGACCTATCGCAAGCAAAAACTCTCCGACCTGATGGGACAGATGCCCGGAGCGTCGGCGGAGTTCATAAACTCCCAGATTTCCCGCCGTTCGCTCCTTGGTGGAGCCGCTGGCATCGCCGGACTGGCCGGTCTCGGCCTGGCTGGAGCCGCGAATGCCGCCCCCGCCGCTGGCGCCACGCGACGGGCCTCCGCCCAGGACAACGCCGCGCCGCCCGAAGAGCAGGTCTTCCGCCAGGCATCCAATCCCGCCATCGCCATCACCATGGACTTCTACGAGCGCGTGTATGAACGGGCTGGCGGGGCAGACATGTTCAGCCAGTCGCTCGTGTTCCTCACCAAGGATGCCGAGATCGTTCCCGGCGGCGCCACCGAGTGGGCCAGCGACGAAGCAGGCAAGGTCTGGACCTTCACGCTTCGCGACGACCTGATGTGGAGCGATGGCAATAAGGTCACCGCCGCCGACTATGTCAAGACCTTCCAATACGCCGCCGATCCCGAGCATGCCTGGGATTTCGCCTGGTTCTGGGATGGCGACATCCTCAACTTCTCCGAGTGCCTGGCCGGCGACGTGCCGCTGGAAGACCTCGGCGTCAGGCAGGGAGCCAACGAGTTCGAACTCGTCTTTGAAACCGTGAACCCGTCTCCATACCTTCCAGCGAAGCTCCTCTATTCTCCGACTCTCTCCAAGGCCGCGCTCGAAACCCACGGCCCGCTGTACAACTCCAACCCGGAAACCTGCGTCTCCTCCGGCCCCTTCATCCTGTCCGAGTGGGTCAAGGACCAGTACCTGGTCAATGTCCGCAACGAGGCCTACACCGGTCCGTGGGAAGTGCCGCTCCAGAAGATCGTCGTCAAGTTCGCCGATCCGGCCCAGACGTATACGCTCTATGAAACCGACCAGATCGACTACATGCAGGACCCGGCGCCCGCCGAACTCACGATCATGCAGTCCGATCCCGAGACCGAATCCCAGATCTACCAGGGCGTTGGCGACTTCGCCTGCCTCTACTTCTTCTTCGATGTCACCACCGCGCCGTTCGACAACAAGCTCGTCCGCCAGGCGTTCAGCCATGTTATCGACCGCGACGCCATGAAGCAGCAGATCTGGGGTCCCCAGGCCAACGCCGCCCCGTCCTTCCTCGCCCCCGGTTTCCCGGCGTCCAACACCGAGGAACTCGGCAGCATCCAGGCGTTCGATGTCGAGCTGGGCAAGCAACTCCTCGCCGAGGCCGGCTACCCCGACGGCGAAGGCTTCCCAGACCTGGTGATGACGGTCCGCGGCGGCGGCTCGCCGCTGGAGGTCGCCACCACCCAAGCCTACGGCACCATGCTGAGCCAGCACCTCAACATCAACGTCGAACTGCAAACGCTGGACCGCAATGCGTTCTACGCCGACATGAAGACCATCCAGTTCGGCTGGGTCTCCTACGGCATGGACTTCTTCGATCCATCGAACATGCTTGGCGTCTGGAGGACCGGCGGCCGTCACCCCTGGTCGAACGAAGAGTATGACCGGCTCTACGCGGAGGCCTCCGTCTTCCTTGGCGATCCCGAAGAGCGGATCAACATGTTCAAGGAAGCCGAGCGCATCCTCGTCGAAGATGTCCCAGCCGTGTTCACGTACTTCCAGACCCCGATCCAGCTCTTCAAGCCCTACGTGGTCGGAGCCGCGATCGAGCCGGACGTCAACGGCATCGCGTCCCTGCACTTCCCGGGCTTCCTCGGCGGCGCCAATCCAAGCCTGCAGACCATCTACATCAGCGCGGACGCCCCCACCGGGCGCGAATAGCGCAAACCGGCTGCGTTCCAGCGCGGCCAGATTCCAGGGCGGGAGCAAGTCGCATATGCGCTTGCTCCCGCCCTGGCGTTCCATTGCTCCTCTCGATTCACTCGACGGCCATCTCCCCAACCGCCGCGGAAACCATTACCATTGAGGCATTCTTCGTGAAGACCCAACCTGAACCATGGGCCGCGGGACGCCTCCGACCCGCGACGTGTCCGTTCCGGCGACTGGAGGAACCGGAACGACAACCTGGGGATGACTGATCACGATCGCACCCGTGGGGCGCGCGTTGACCGCGTCTCGCGGGAAGCCACGCATGGGAGCCAACCACGTGACACAGGATTCGACCGTCGAGCAGAAGATCGCCCGCCTCACCGAGGGCATGGACTTCCGCACCGCCTCGTTCTTCAAGGCCCAGCTCAGCCGCCGGTCCGTTCTCGGCGGCATCGCTGGGCTTACCGGCCTCGGCGTCATCGGTAACGGAGCCGCCTCGCCCGCGTCTTCCAGCACGCGACGGGCCTCCGCGCAGGATGCCGCGCCGCCCGAAGAGCAGGTCTTCCGGGGCGTCGCGAACCCGGAAATCGCGATCGCCCTCGATCTCTA
>CAZUPA010000047.1:0-21692 GCA_964622205.1 uncultured Sphaerobacteraceae bacterium | reverse complement strand
CGTGGTCGATCCTGCCCACGGTGGTGAGGGCCCAGGCATAGACGCGGACGATGCCGGGCCGATCGCGAATGACATCGGGCGGGATTTGCTCGACCCAGCGCACGAGTTGATTCGCCTCGCCACAGGAGAACATGAGCGTGTCGCCGTACGTGTCCACCAGAGACGTGACCCGCTCGCAATCGTTCGCCAGTAATCCGTGATCGACCGCTTCCAGGATCATCGTTTCCCGCTCGTACCATTCGCTTGCGCGGGTGTGAATCTCCACCTGGCGTTCCCAGGGTAGCCGTTCGAAGTCGCTCTTCAGCACGTCGCGGAACAGCGCGTGGTAGCGATACCAGCGGCGCTCATCGTCCAGCGGCACCAGGAAGACATCGGCGCCCGCGGCCTTGTCCAGTAACTCGCGGGCGTTGTCGCAGCCAGTCACCGCGCGCGCGAGCGATTCCGAGAACCTGGCGAGCGGGGAGATTTCGACCAGGAAGATACAGAGTTCCGGGTCCATCCGGTCGAGGATTTCCTCCCGGAAGTAGTCGGCGATGTCGCGGTGCGTGCCGCGCAGGCGTGCCGCCGAGCGGGCCGGATCGGCCGCGCGGCCGAGTTCCAGGCTCGCCAGCCGCAGGCCCACGGCCCAGCCTTCGGTGCGGGCGACCAGTTCCGGAAGTGATTCGCCGCCGGTGAACTGGCCCGATTGCCCGTTCAGCAGGGCCCGCGCCTCCGCCTCCGAAAAGGCGAGGTCTTCGGTGCGAATCTCCGTGAGCTGGCCCGCCGCTCGCAACCGGGCCAGCGGTATCCGGAGATCGCCTCGGGTGGTGAGCAGGAAATGGACGTTGGGCGCCATCACCTCCAGCACGTGGGCGATGGAGCGAAGCTGCTCGGGGCCGGAGAGGAGGTGAAAGTCGTCGAGCACGATCGCGGTGTTGTCCGGAAGCTCCTCGAGACGGGCGAGGATCGCCAGGTCGATCAGCGTGTCGCTTTCGTTGCTGGGAGAGCGCAGCATGGTGAGGATGTCGTCCATGCGCATAGGGTAGATGTGGTCGATCGCAGCCGTCACGACCCGGAAGAAGCGGAGTGGGTCGTTGTCGCTCTCCTCCAGCGACACCCAGGCAACGTTCATCGATGTCTGGGTCGCCCATTCTGCGAGCAGCGTCGACTTGCCCCACCCGGCCGGCGCGGAGACCACGGTCAGCTTGCCATGCGCGCCAGCCTCGACGCGCGCGACGAGGTGCGGCCGGGGCACGCCCGAGACCGGCGGAATCGAAATCCTGGAGTGGTGGACCTGGGTCAGGGCCGGAGAAAAGCCGGCCGGAACCTCCTCGATAACCATGCACTCCATCCTATGGAAACGGCCCCGTTTGTCCACCGGTGAGGTGGGCAGGACGATCGCGGCGTCGACCGTAGCCGTTCAGGCGCGAGACCCGCCATCGCTCCGTGACGGAATCTCCACATGTTCACAAGGGAACCGCGAAATCGCCTCCCTATCGTTGAACCGTAACCCCAGGACGCCACCGCGCGACGTGGCGCGCGGCGCCCCTGGGGTACGTGGGAGTCATCTGTCACCAACGTGGAGAGAGCAGCATACATGGCATCGTCAACGATGGAGCGTAAATCGCAAGACGTCGCCGTGCCTCCAGCGATCGCGCTGCGGGGCGAGAACATCACCCGCGAATATGGCGGCGGGTCAACGACCGTCACCGCCCTGCGGGACGTGTCGGTGTCCTTCGGGCAGGGGAGGTTCACGGCGATCATGGGACCGTCTGGGTCGGGCAAGTCCACCCTGATGCACTGCCTGGCCGGGCTCGACTCGGTCACGAAGGGTGACGTGGTGCTGGGCGATACACGTCTCTCGACCCTTTCCGACGATGGCCGCACCCGTCTCCGGCGCGACCGCATCGGCTTTGTCTTCCAATCGCTGAACCTGCTCCCGGCCTTCACCGCAATCCAGAACATCCTGTTGCCGCTGGAACTTGCCGGGAAATCGCCGGACAGGGCGTGGCTGGACACCATTGTCACCTCCTTCGGTATTGGCGACCGCCTGGATCACCGCCCCAGCGAGCTTTCCGGCGGCCAGCAGCAGCGCGTCGCCATCGCCCGCGCCCTCCTGCCCCGGCCGGACGTGGTGTTCGCTGACGAGCCGACCGGCAACCTCGACCGCCGGAGCGGTCACCAGGTGCTCGGCGTGCTCCAGCGCATGGTTCGCGAGCATGGACAGACTGTAATCATGGTGACGCACGATCCGCTGGCCGCGTCCTGGACCGACCGGGTCGTGATGCTGGCCGATGGCCGGATTGTCGACGACATCCACAATCCCACCACCGAAGCGGTGCTCGCCGCGCTCACCAGAATCGAGGGCTGAGTCATGTTGCGGGCATCCATTCGTCACTTGCTCACCAGCAAGCGCCGTCAGGCGGGCGCCAGTCTCGTCATCATGCTCTCTGTCGCCTTCCTCGTGACGACCTTGCTCGCCGGGGATGCCATGCGGCAGGGACTCCGTAATATGGTAGGCGCCGAATTCGCCAACATCGACCTGGCGGTGGACTCCCAGGGAGAGTCGTTCACTGACGTGGACATCGCCTCGATCGGTGGGATCGACGGTGTCGCCGCCGTGCAGCCCGCGGCGTCCGTGTGGTCCTCGGCCACCGCCAATGGCCGAACCGGGGAAGCCTTGATCGCGCCCGTTCCGGGTCCGGATGTCCTTCGGGATGCGCTGGAAATCGACTCGGGACGACTGCCGGAGGCCGAGGGCGAGGTTGTGCTGCATACGGCCAGGGCCAAGTCGCTCCGCGTCGATATCGGCGACACGGTGTCGCTAGAGGTACCCGATCCGGCCGACCCCGATGGCGAATGGGCCAACCGGGAATTCGTGGTGGTCGGCACGTGGTCCGCCAACGGCCAGTTCGGAGCGGAAGGCTTCGATACGCTGGTTTCCAGCCAGGAATGGGATCGGTGGAGCGATGCGCTCTGGGTCTCACGCATCTACGTACTTCTCGATTCTGGCGTGTCTTTCGACCCGGTGACGACGGCGATTGACACGGCGCTGGAGGTTCCGGTATCCGTGACCA
Organism: uncultured Sphaerobacteraceae bacterium; assembly: GCA_964622205.1. Lineage (GTDB taxonomy): Bacteria > Chloroflexota > Chloroflexia > Thermomicrobiales > UBA6265 > JACCYX01. The sequence continues at coordinate 18,636 of CAZUPA010000047.1, read as the reverse complement.
CCGCCGATGCGCTTGTCGATCAGGAGATGGCCGAGCGCGAGGCGGAGTGGAACATTCTCATCATGGGGATCAATGCTTTCGCCGTGCTGACACTGATCGTGGCCGCGATCGTGGTTTCCAACACGTTCTCCATCCTCATCGCGCAGCGTACCCGCGATATCGCCCTGTTCCGCTGCGCCGGCGCGACGTCCGGCCAGGTCGGACGGATGGTGATTTTCGAAACGGCCATCACCGGGCTCGTCGCGTCCATCGCCGGCATCGTGCTGGCATTCATCATCGCCCAGGTTGGATTGAGGGTGGCGCGGTCGTCATTCGACAGCGACGCCATTCCCGAAGGCATTGGGCTGTCCCCCGTGGCGACCCTCGCGGCGCTGCTGGTTGGTCTCCTGATTTCCGTGGCGGCTGGCTGGCTTCCCGCCCGAGCAGCTACGCGGATCGATCCGCTGCGGGCGCTTCGCGTATCTCAGGCGCCGGTCGACATGTCGCAACGGCCGGGCGGGTTCCGGATCCTGGTCGCGCTGGCGCTTGCCGCTGGCGGGGCGTTCCTGCTCGTCGCCGGCATGTTTCTTTCGTTGCAGGGTTCCTATCTGCCGGGGATCGCGATCGGGATGGTCGGCGGGTGCGTCAGCTTCCTCGCGGTCCTGATCGGCGCGTCGGTGATCGTGCCAGTTGTGGCCCGGTTCCTCGGCTCGCTCGCCTCCCGGATAGGCGGCGTGCCGGCGAAGGTCGCGGCCAGCAACAGCATCCGCAACCCTCGCCGGACCACGGGGACCGCCATGGCGCTGGTGATCGGCATCACACTGGTGACGATGATGTCGGTCGGTGCTTCGACCCTAAAGTCGACGCTGCTGGCGGAAGTCGATGCCCAGATACCGCTCGACCTCCAGGTCATGCTCGTCGACGAAAGCCAGCAGGACGGCTTCCGGAGCATGGCTGGCGACCTCGAAACCATTGATGGCGTCTCGGACGTCGTGTCCATCGAACGGCTCGATGTCATCCTCTCGGTGGAAGGGGGCGGAGAGGAGGTTGGGGTGTATCTCCGGGTCGCGGACCACGAAGCCATCAATGCCGTGTGGCGGGGGAATATGTCGGACCTTGGACTGGAGGCGGGAACGGTCGTGCTTCCAGACTGGGTGATCGAGATCGCTGGGGCGCAACCGGGCGATTCCGTCGTGATGGAGGCGGAAGGGGCGACGGTCACCCTTCTGGCGGCGGAAAGCCTGTACTTCGACAGCCCGCTGGTCTCCCCCGCCGATGTCGCGTCGATTCCCGGCGAGCGGCTCCTCACCGAGCTGTGGGTCAGGGTGGACGACTCGGCCGACGCCAACGCCGTCACCGATGCCATCTATGTCCAGGCCGACCAAACTGGCGTGACGATCGACGTGATGGCCACCGATGACTACCGCGTGCGACTCGAATCCGCGCTGGATTCGATGCTGCTGGCGGTCACCGCCCTGCTCGCGGTCGCGGTGATCATCTCCATCGTCGGCGTCAGCAACACGCTCACGCTCTCGGTCATCGAGCGTACGCGGGAATCCGCGCTCCTCCGCGCGCTCGGGTGTACCCGTCGCCAGTTGCGCCTGAGCCTTGCTGTCGAAGGACTCCTCCTCGCGCTCATCGGTTGCGTGGTGGGTACGGCGCTGGGGATCGCCTTTGGCTGGATTGGCGCGCTGACCGTGATCGGCGACGTGATGCCGGTGTCGCTGTCGTTGCCACCCGGCCAGATCGGCGCGATCATCGTCGTGGCCATTGCCTGCGGGCTCGTCGCGTCGGTGCTTCCCGCTCGCCGGGCGGTTCGGGCTGACCCGGTGGCCGCGCTGGCCGACATGTAGGACGGCATGGAATGTATGATCGGATTTCGTGCCGTTGGCGAAGCCGGTAACAGGAGAATGACCGCCGATGACGACTATCCGGAGCATCCAGCCCGACGACGAGGCCATCTGGCGGGAGTTGTGGGCGGCCTACCTCGAATTCTACGAGACATCGCTTCCCGAGGAGATCACCGCCAACACCTGGAACAGGCTGGTGAGTGACGATCCGCTCTGGATCGGGCTGGTCGCCGAGGTGGATGGCGCGGTGGTTGGCTTCGCCACGATCGTGGTCCACGACTACACCTGGTCCGACCGCCCGGCCGGGCTGCTCCACGATCTCTTCGTGCGGCCTGGCGTACGTGGCGGCGGGATCGGCCGCGCGCTGATCGACCGCTGCATCGAAATCGGCCGCCAGGAGAACTGGAGCCGGGTCTACTGGATGACGAAGGATGATAACGCCACCGCCCGGCGGCTGTATGACACATACGCGCCGGCCGATGGCTTCGTTCGCTACCGGGTTGCGCTCTGAAATGGGAGAACAGGACAGCATGCAAGCGGCAGGCATCCCGATTGGGGACATCGTCGAGAATTGGACCGGCCGGCCCGCGCCAGAGCGGGTCACGCTTACTGGGCGAACGGTCCGGCTCGAACCGCTCGATGTCGCTCGTCACGGCGACGACCTGTGGGCGGCGGCCCAGGCGGCCAACGCCGTTCCGGGATTCTGGGACTACCTCAGCTACGGACCGTACACGGATCGCGCGATCTTCGACCGGGACATTGCCGCCAACGCCGCCTCGAACGACCCCCTCTTCTTCGCCGCGATCGACCTGCGAACCGGCCGCACAGGAGGGGTGGCCTCCCTGATGCGGATCGACGCGCCGAACGGCGTCGCCGAGGTCGGGCATATCTGGTTCGGACCATCGCTTCAGCGAACGACCGCGGCGACTGAGACCATCTACCTGTTCGCGGATTATGTCCTGACGACGCTTGGCTATCGCCGGTTCGAGTGGAAGTGCAACGCCCTCAATGCCGCCTCACGGCGCGCCGCGAAGCGGTTTGGTTTCACCTACGAAGGCGCCTTTCGCAAGCATTCCGTGGTGAAGGGCAGGAACCGCGATACCGCCTGGTTCGCCATGCTCGACGACGACTGGCCCGCCATCAAGCGCGGCTTCGGGGCCTGGCTGGACCCGGCCAACTTCGACGGAGATGGCAACCAGCTTCGCTCACTGGAGGAATGTCGGATCGCGCCGTAGCTATCGACTCCGGGTAAGGAGAGTCAGCAAGGCCGACGGGGGAAGCACATACACCTGCCACGCTGCTGGTTCGAACGGGTCCGCATTGGCCGGTTAGTGGTTCCGTACTGGTGATCGATGTCATTCACCAGTACGGAAGCCCCAGCTGGCATCAGAAATCAGCCGTCCCATTCGCCACGGGCCGGCGTGTGGGCTTCCCCCAAACGTGATCGTTCCCGGCGAACGCCTGTCCCTTCTGGCGTGCCGGGGTTCCCATGGAGGCATCACGTCGCGAGCACACAAGAGCCGGGTCGCGCACATCACGCGGCCCGGCTCTCGCGCCGTGCGGTTCCCTCCCCAGGGACCACCCTTACCAGGGAATTGTCAGCCCAAGGCGCGTCAGCTTCGGTTCGAGTTCGAGCGCCTCGCGCCCGATTCGCTCCGTGCCGTCCCTCTTCGTGGTGATGAGCCCGTACTCGCGGGCCGCGCCAACCGCTCCCGCTTCGTTCCCGGCGATGAGCGCGGTGATGATCGCCAGCTCCGCCTCACTGAACCGGGTCGTGTTCACCTGGTAGTCAAGGAACGCCTCCCAGGCGACCGGGCACCATTTCGCGACGATCTCCTCGCCGATGGTGCGGGCGAACTCGCGAATCTCGTACTGCGCGTGGCTGTCCATGCGCAGGGCCAGGAAGTGCAGCAGGTTATGGAGGTTGGTCTTCCAGTAGGCCTCGGTGTAGGTCGAAAGCGGAAGGTCCTTGCGGGCCTGCTCGCGGGCGACGCCCATCTCCAGCCGCTGGTCGTAGACCTCGCGGGTGAGCTGGTGCAGTTCGGCTTCCCGGGCGGTCAGGATCGTGCCCGCGTCCGTGTCGAGGCTGCCGTCGCTACCCTGCCGGTTCCCCGCCGATTGCAGACGCCATTCGTCCGTCGCCGTCTTCTGGGCGCTGTCGATGGCGACCGAGTAGCGCGTGGAGTACTCGTTGACGGAGGCGGTCCGGTGCCGGATCCATTGCCGCCAGATGTCCATTGGCACGCGCACGTGGAACTTGATGTCGCACATCTCGAACGGCGTGGTATGCGAGTGGCGTAGCAGGTAGCGAATGAGCGCCTTGTCCTCGCGCACCCGCTTGGTGCCTGTTCCGTAGGAAACGCGGGCGGCCTGCACGATGGAGGAATCGCTGCCCATGTAATCGACGACCCGCACGAACCCATCGTCGAGCACCTTGAACGGCTGCCCGAGGATGGCGTCGAGTTCCGGCACGGAGACGCGTTCGACCATCGGTGAGTCCTCTGTGATGTGGATGGATGGTTCCGCGATGACCATGGGTATCTTTCCGATTCTTTCAGCAAGGCACATCAAGGAGTGTGCTTGTTGTGTACGTACACTCTGCCATGATTGTACACGAACGCTCGGAAAAACGCATCCATCGTGGCGAGATGTGCCCGTCTACGTTCGGGGGCGTAATCCATTCACCAGTACGGAAGGGCTAACGATCGGCCATGCGCGAATCTCGCTCCCGCGAACCCCGATCGTGTATGCCCTTCCTCTTGGGGCGTTTGGGGCGGTAACTACGTGAACCGGCGTTACCGGAAAAGCGGGTCAATGTCTCGGTAGACCTTGTTGGCCGTCTCCCAATACGGCGCCACGAACGCCGTGTAGATGATGACGTTGAGCACCGCCATGCCCATGAACAGCCCAACCTCGGCGGAGCGAAGCCATCGCGCCGGGGTGATCGCGCGGAACCCGATCATCAGCAGCAGGGCCGCCGGGATGATCGCCGGGAAGTAATATCGCGCCTGCGTGAGCGAAAACGACACCCCGAACTGGAGGATCGCCACATAACTGACGATACAGGTGATGCCCATCGTCAGCACGCCCGCCACCTGCCACCGGTGAGCCAGGAACAGCGATCCATCTGGCGAGGGCGCGGGCACGTCCTCATCCCGCCGCCGCGAGGAGAGGTAGAGCCGGACCGCCCAGACAGCGACTCCGGCGGCGGCGATCATGGTGGCCCACAGCAGCAGCCGGAGAATGATCCAGTTGCCCTGCTCGCCGATGGGGATCAGCCGCCAGCCGAACTCACCCCACGTTTCCCGCCATCTCCACCATGCGAACCCCTGGTCGCTGGCCTGGTCCCAGATCGTCGGCCGTTCGTCGTTCGCGTAATTCCAGTACTGGAGCGTACTGACCCGTCCCAGCGCGGTGAAGTCGCCGTAGGTGCGGTACATGTACGCGAACCACGGCCATACCATCAGGCCGGCCACGCCCGCCGCCAGCGCGCCCTTCGGCAGCCATCCCCGGATGTTCCGTACGCCCAGGCCAAGGATCATCGCGGCGGCGATGGAGAGCCCAATCGTGACGCTCGTGTTCTTCGAGAGCACCGCCAGTCCGAAGAAGAATCCGGTCAGGGCCACATTCCCCCATGGGAAGCCCGATTTCAGGCCGCGCACCAGGAGGTAGATCGCGACGCTGGTGAAGGCGATCGCGGCGGCGTCGTTGTTGAGCATCACGGCTTCATAGGAAATCTGCGGCTGGAAGGCGACGAACGCTGGAACCATCAGCGCCAGGAATCGCTCGCGCGGAAACAGTGTCCGGGCAGTCAGCCAGGCCATCGCCACGGTCAGGATGCCGAATGGCAGCGTGGCCAGCCGGAAGACGTACAACTGCGTCTCCAGCGACGCGCCGTCCATCAGCCAGTAGACGGGCGTGAGGTAGAGGTAATACAGCGGAGGGTGGTTGGCCGTGTAAATCCAGCCGTGGAGGTAGTTCGCGTTTTCCGGTGGCCAGAACACCTTCCAGACCGGCGTTTCCCTGCTCCCACAGCCGACGATCCAGTCGCCCGTGGTGAACCGGCAGTATGACCACAGGGCGGCGTTTGGACGGTCGTACGGCATCACCTGGCCGTCGGCGTCGGCATCCTGCCAGTCGCCGAGCACCGGGATCACCGGGAGGCGCTGCTCCGTCGCCACGTACTCGAGGTAGGCGTAATGCATGACCTCGTCGTGCCCGGAGAACGGGACGTGCGTGAAGGTGACGATGACGCCCTTGGCGATGAAGAGGGCGAGCAGGATAGCGAAGAAGACGCTATCGATTCGTTCCGGTTTCAGTCGAAATCGGCGATCTCTCACCCGTGTAGCCTAACGGTAGAACTCGTGGACCCCAGGGAACTCAACGCTCAGCGACCCCCAGTATGGGAGCACGTAGGCGCTGTAGATCACCACATTCAGCATCACCAGCCCGATGAACAGGATTGCCTGCCCGTAAACGAGCCAGCGACGTGGCAACAGTGCTCGCCATCCAAGCGCGAACAACAGCGCGGCGGGCACGATCGCCGGAAAATAATACCTTGCCTGCGTGAGCGAGAAGGTTGTGCCGAATTGCAGGATGGCGAGATAGGCCAGGATGCAGGCCACGCCCATCGTCAGCACGCCCACCACCTGCCAGCGTTCCAGCAGCCAGACCGTGTCCACCCCGGTCGTGGAGCCGGTCCCGGGTGCGTCGTCGGATTCAGCTTCCAGCATCGCGCGTTGCGTGAGCAGCAGCCGCACCGCCCAGACCGCGATACCGACCGCGGCCAGTAGGCAGATCCAGAAGATGCCGCGCAGCAACTCGGTGGAGAGCGGGATCAGCCGCCAGCCGAACTCTCCCCAGGTTTCGCGCCATCGCCACCACAGGAACCGCTGGCTCTCCAGTTGCGCCCAGATCGTGGGCCGCCGGTCGTCGCCGTAGTTCCAGTACTGCAGCTCCCGGATCCGGCTCAGCCCGGTGAAATCGCCGTAGGTGCGGTACATGTAGAGGTACCACGGCCAGATCATCAGCCCGGCGACCCCGGCGGCGAGCGCGCCCTTCGTCATCCATTCCCGCCATCGCCGCACGCCGATGCCCAGGATCATGGCGAACGCGATGATCGCGCCCGCCGTGAGCGACGTGTTCTTGGAGAGCACGGCGAGGCCGTAGAAGAATCCGGTCAGGGCCACCGTTCCGGGCGGGAACCTGTCCTTGAGCCCGCGCGCGATGAGGTAGATGACGGCGCTGCTAAAGGCGATCGCCAGGATATCGTTATTCAGCATCGCCGACTCGTAGGACACCTGCGGCTGGAAGGCGACCACCGCCGGAACCAGCAACACAAGGAAGCGCTCCCGCGGGAACAGCGTCCGCGTCGTCAGCCATGCCAACACCACGGTCGCCAGGCCGAACGGGATCGCCGCCAGCCGCAGGATGTACAACTGGGTCTCGATTGACAGTCCATCGGTCAGCCAGTAGAGCGGCGTCATCAGCAGGTAGTACAGGGGGGGATGGTTCGCCGTGTAAATCCAGCCGGTGGGGTAGAACTCGCCCGCCAGCGACATCGCGTAGATGGCGCGCTCGTAGTCGCCACAGCCCGGGCTCCAGTCGATCGTGGTCCGGCGGCAATATTGCCAGAACTCTTCCGGCATCTTGTCGTGGTTGTAGATTCCCTGCTCCGCGTAGGTCGCCCTCCAGTCCGCCAGGTCGGGCAACTCCGGAATCCTGCCTTCTTCCGCGACGACTCGCAGGTAGGCGTAGTGGGCGACCTCGTCGTGCCCCGAGTAAGGTGCGTGGACGAAGGCGATGATGACGCCCTTCGCGATGAAGAGCACCAGCAGCAGCGTGATGAATCGCTTTTCTGTTATGTGGGAGAGGATGAGCGGCCCGGTTCGCTGGATATGCGTGACGGGAGAAGCGGGCGCGGTGAGTGACTCGCCGGGCGTTGCGATGGTGGTCGGGTTTTCGGCCAACGTGGGTGCCCCTGTGACGAGCGATGCATAACGGGCACTGGCGGATCGGTGACTTCAAACGCTCACGCTGCTAATGCCGCTGTGACCATACCGCGAAAGAGGCAACCCCGGCTACCGCTCGCTTCCTGACCGCGGCGACTTCAAGCATGCGCCGGTCTGGGCGGGAGCAATCGCCGCCTGCTGTATACTGATGCCTCCCGCGGGACGACATTGCCGGGCGCAACCACGTTGAGGGAGCGCCAGACACATCCGTTCCCGATGTCGGAGGGTACATGCCTGCTCCCGTCACCCCTTCCCGCCGACCCATCATCGCTGTCGTTGCGCTCCTCATTGCCGCGACGCTGCTCCCATGCGGTGCGTCCGGCATCGCCGCGCAAACCCCTTCCTCCACCGAAGCAACGGCGGGACGAGTCCGGATCGTGGTCGATCCCGGCGCCCCGGTCGATGCCGCCTCCATCGCCGATACCCATGGCGACGCCATCACCGCCGCCTGGCCCCAGTTCACGGCGCTCTTCGCCACCGAACCGAGATCCCAGCAGCAGATCCGGTTCGTGGAAACGCTGACGCCTGAATCGCTGGCGGGCATGCGATGGGTGCATAACACGGCCTGGGTCGCGCCAGACGGCCTCACCGCCGTGATCGCCATCCGGCCGTTCCTCGACCTGACCCCGGTCGAAGCAGGCAACATCCTCCGCAATATCACGAGCCGGGCGTTCATCCAGGCGGCGGGTGGCAACCAGGTTCCGCCTGGAGTGCTGGATGGCATAGCGCGTTATGTCGAGATTCCGGTGGTTGCCACTCAAGCTCGGCTGGGCTCGCTCGTGCAGGGGCTCGACCAGTCCGGCACGCTGCCAGGATGGCCCACGATCGCCGCCAGCGAGCCGGCCACCCTCCCCGCCGAGGTTCGCACCGCCAACGCCTACGCGCTGGTGGCGTTCATCACCGACCGGTACGGGGTGGCGGGGCTCCAGACCTTCATCGCCGGGTTCGCGGCCAACCCCGATTTCGAGGCGAACCTCTCCGCGACGTTTGGCCAGTCGACCGCGGACCTCGGCTCCGCGTGGGCAACGTACCTGCCCCGCTGGTTCGCATCCGGGTGGCGTGACAATGCCGTTTCCGCCTTCGATCTCTCCCGGGCCGAGGAACTTTTCGAACGCGGCGCATACGAGGCGGCGTCCGCGGAAGCCGAACGCTCTCAGCGGCTTTTCACCGATCTCGGAGACCAGGTGGGGCTTGCCCGTGTCGAGGCGTTGCTCGCCCAGTGCGCGCTTGGCCTGCAGGCGGACGGCATCATGCTCAACGCCGAAGCGGCGCTCACCGCGTATGACTATCGGGCCGCGCTCACCCTTGTGAACCAGGCCGACGGCCTGTATGTCGTGCTGCCGGAGAACCACCGGCCCGGCACGACGATCGAACGCTACCGAACGCTCGCCTCCTCTGGCATCGAGGCGAACGCCTCGCTCGAATCAGCCCAGCAATCGGCGGACAACTGGCTCTACCTCGCGTCGTCGCGACGTGACGCGGTTGAAGCGGGCGATGCGTTCGCCATGCTCGGCGATACCGAAGGGCATTCCGCCGCCGATGCGGTGGTCAGCAGGATCGACCTCCGGTTGTGGCGCATGGCCTACATCGTCTCCGCGCTGGTTGTCGCTCTTGGCGGCTGGTTGGCCGCCTGGTCGTGGCTGAAGAAGCCATCCAGGCTGAACTGGGCCTCACGAGCAACGTTTGGCCGCGATCCGGTGAGGGGGGCCTGATGGAACGCAGCCTGTACGGCGCTCGCCGGGACCACCCCCGCCTCCACGCTGGAAGCCTGGCGCGCTCGACTGGCCGGTTTGCGCGCGATGCCTCCCGGGCCATCGTCGCCGCCTTCCGCCGCGATCCGCTGTACGCGTCGTGGCTGCTTCTCTGGTTCCCGTTTTGGTTCGGGAGCGTGTCCCCGCCGCCTCGCCGCTCGTGGAAACACGCCGAGCCATTCGCCACCACGCCCCAGGATGAAGCCGGCCGGTACCTGGCGAGCCGGCTGGACCGCCTGACCCGCCGCTTCGGGATTTCGTGGATGGTTGGCTCCATCCTGCGCGGCGTTGTTGTCGCGCTCGCGGCGCTCATCGTTTGGGCCATCCTGGCCGCCATCGACGTCGCCGCCCTTCCTTCCATACGGGCCGCGATCGTGTTGACCGCGGTCTGCGTCGTGGCCGGGACGATTCATGGCTGGTTTGTCTGGCCGTCGCGGACGATGGTCACCCACATGCTGGACCGGACATTCTGGCTGAACGAGCGGATGGTCACCGCCTTCGAGCGGCCCGCCAGCGACTCGCGGCTGTCACGGATTCAACTGGCCGACGCCGCGAATACCTATGACGAAGTTGCTCCGGCCATTTCTCGCTCCACCTGGCTCCCGGTGCGCGAAGTCATCCTTTGCCTCCTTTTCGCGGGCGGGCTGCTGGTTTTCCTGCTCGCGGGCATCTCCCAGAAGGGGATCGCCTCGCTGGAAGCGGCGCCCGTCCCCCAATTCATGGTCGCCAGCGAGCGACTCGTCGCGCGGGAGCAGCTCGTGGTGGAGCAGGCGCCGCTGGCCGATACGCCGGCGGAGCAGCAGGCCAGCATCGCCGATATCCAGGAACGCGGACGCGCCTCGCAAGAGACCAGGGAGGACCTGTCCTTGCTGGCTCAGGCGTTGGAGAAGTATCCGCTCACCCAACCCGCCGCCGAAGCGATTTCCAGTGGCGACTATGCGGAAGCGGCCGAACTTCTCCGAACGGCGGCGGATTCCGTCGAGTCGATGGACCAGGCCTCGCGAAACGCGCTCGCCGATGACCTCGACCAGGCCGCCCAGGAGATGTCCGATACCAATCCGGAGCTTGCCCAGCAGGCCCAGGAAACAGCCAGCGCGCTGCGTGAAGGCGGACCAGGCGCCAGCGATGCCATGCGAGACCTCGCCGATCAGGTCGAGGAGACTGGCGAGCAGGTGGAATCGCAGGAGAGCCTGGCCCAGGAACTCGACGAGGCCACGAATAACTCCTCTGGCTCGAATCAGGGCGGAGAGCAGGGTTCCAGCCAGGGCGGTTCCGGTAGCGAGCAGGGAGCGGGCGAGCAGGGAACAGGCTCTGATCCAGGCCAGGGCGTCGAGGCCCAGCCGGGCGTCGCGAACCAGGAGCAACCCAGCGAGGGGAGTTCCTCCAGCGGCGAGGGCTCCGAGAGCGCCAGCCAGGAAGGCGCTGGCTCCGGCGCGTCGGAAGGTGGCGAGGGCGAGGGCCAGCAGGCATCGGAAAGCAGTGGCGGCGACGGCTCCGGGGCCGATTCCAGCAACTCCAGTGGCTCGGATGGATCCAGCCAGGACCTGAGCGGAGCCCCCGACGACGAGACGAACTCCACGCAGGGATCGGGCGCCGGCACCGGCCAATCGAACGCGAACGACCAGAACGAAGGCGGCACGGTCGACAACCCCAACGAGGTGGAAGAGGATCCGAACGCGGAGATTCCGTCGCAGGGCGAGGCGGACGATCCTCCCCCGAGCCGTTCCGATCGCGGTGAGGAAGACGACAGCCGCGGGACGAATACGCAGGGCGAAGGTTCGCTCCAGTTGCAGGGCACGTCTGACCAGGGCGTGCAATCCGGCGGCGATTCGGGCACGTCCAGCACGGGAGACGGCGCCGATTCCTCGACCGCCAGTGGCGACCTTGCCTCCGAGGACCCCGGAATCGCCGGTCCGGACAGCAACCGGGTGCCGCCCGCCCTGCGCGACGTGGTGCAGGGCTACTTCGAAAGTCCGGAAGAGCCATGAGCGACATCGCGGTCGAACCGCTCTTTACCGATGATGTCCTCGCCCGGCTCCGGCGCGTGATCCTCCACTCGCGGCGCCTGGCACGTACGGGGCTCACCGGCGAGCACCGCTCGCTCCGCAAGGGGCCATCGCCCGAGTTCGCCGATTTCAAGGCGTACACGCTTGGCGACGACTACCGCCGGATCGACTGGCGCGCCTACGCCCGGTTCGATTCGTTGTATGTGCGAGAGAGCGAAATCACCACCGAGTTCGATGTGCATATCCTGGTCGACGTGAGCCGGTCCATGGACTGGTCGAGCACCCCCGAGCTGCCAACCAAGCTGCGGCATGCGCTGCGACTCACGGGAGCGTTGGGGTATCTCTCGCTCTGGCATTTCGACCGCCTCTCGATCACGCCGGTCGGCTCGGATGCCGCGCGCCGGTTCGGTCCGGCCCAGGGCCGCTCGCATACGCGCCAGATGCTCGCCTGGCTCGAACGCCTGCGTGTTCAGCGCGAAGCAACCCTCGCGCCCGCGCTCAGCCGCCTGGTTTTCGAGCGACGACGGGCCGGCATGCTGCTGATCGTTTCCGACTTCCTCTCGGAGGACCTCGAACGGTTCGAGCTTGCGATGCGGGGCGCTGTCGGCCGCGGCTGGGAGATCGCCCTGTTCCAGGTGTTCGATCCCGCCGAGGACGACCCATCGCTGATGGAGGACCTGCTCGTCACGCACCAGGCGGCCGATCTCGAATCGGGCGCCCGGATGCCGATTCGCGCGGACGACGCGTCGCTCGCCGGATATCGCGCGCGCCGGGCGGCCTGGCGGGATGAAATCGTCCTGCTCGGCAGCGGCGCGCGCACGCTCCATGTGCCGGTTCCGACCTCGCTCCCGGTTGATCAGTCGATGATCCAGGTCTTGCGCAACGTGGGGATGGTGGCGTGATGCCTGGCGGGCTTACCTTCCTCCTGCCGCTCGGTCTCGTGTCGCTCGTGTCCCTGGGCGTCATCCTGCTGATCCACATGCGGCGGCGCACGCCACCCGCCATCCGGTTGCCGTCGCTACGGTTCTGGGAGCCGGTCGATGCCGCTCGCTCCGACCGGCGGCGGTTCCAGATGCCGCCGCTCTCGCTGTTGCTGGCGCTCCAGTTGCTGGCGGCCCTGGCGATCGGCCTGGCGCTGGCGAAACCCGCCGTCGACGCCCTCCCCGGTCTGGCGGGACAGCGCACCAATCCCGCCCACACCATCGTCATCCTCGATGGCTCGACCAGCATGCTGGCGATGGCCCAGGAAGGCGACTCCCGCACCCGCTGGGACATGGCCCGCAACGAGGCCGCCGCCTTGCTCGACGATTGGCAGGCCGGCGACGTGATCACCGTGCTTGTGGCGGGCGCGCGGGTCGATTCGTTCTCGGTCTCCACTCGACCCCAGGCCGATCGCCTTCGAGACCAGTTGATGGCCACCGGGGCGCCGGGGGGAACCGCGGGTCTGGATGAAGCGCTCACCCTCGCGTCGCACCTGGTGCTGGAGAATCGAGAAAACCGGATTCTCGTCCTCACCGATGGCGCGGTACTGGTCGATCCCGCGAAGGCCGCCGGTATCGATGCTCCCATCGACCTGCGTGTCGTGGGCGTGTATGACGAGTCTCTCCCGAACGTTGCCGTCACCACGATCGGGGCGCGGGCCGTGCCTGGCCGCGACGGGACATACCGCCTGTCGTTCTCGCTGACCTCGTTCGCCCAGGACCCGGTTCGCCTCCCCTATCGCGTGCAGGCGGACGGCGTCGATGTCGTCGCCTCGGAACTCGACCTCGCGAGCGGTGAAACGCGGCCGGTCGAGGTCACGTTGCCCACCGGAGTGTCGTCCGCCGAGGTGGTGGTGGATGTGCGCGACCCATTCCAGGCCGACAATCGGGCTCGCATCCTGCTCGACAACCCGGCGGGCGCCGGGCTCGATATCCTGCTGATTTCGGACAACCCGACCACGCTGGAGCGCGTTCTTGGCGCGTTGCCAGATGCTCGGGTCGACACATTCTCCAGCACCACCCCAGGCATTGCCGGCCTCGCGGCGGCCTACGATATCGCCGTATTCCATGGCACGAGCCCCAATCCGGCGGATATTCCAGCTATTCCAATGTTGCTCATCCGCCCTGCCCCGATGGGAGACCTGTTCCAGACCAGTGGCGTATTGAGCGGTCCAATCGTCGACCGGTTCGATGCGGGCTCCACGGTCCTGGATGGCGTCGACCTTGCCGGAGTGACCTTTGGCGACACCCCGATCTACACGCTTGCCCCTGGTGAGCAGGAACTGGCGCGTGGTTCGGCCAACGGCGCGAGCGGCCCGCTGATCTGGACCGGCGACCATGATGGTGATCCTTATGTCGCGCTCGGTTTCGATCTGGAAAGCTCGAACATCACCAGGCGCGTCGCGTTTCCGGTGTTGATCGCCCGGAGCGTCGCCGCGATCACGACACCCACCACGCCCAGCGCCCTCGCGCTCGGCGATCCACTCGTCTATCAACCTTCCGCCGCCTCCACCGGGGTGCTGGTCACGAATCCCGCCGGAACTGTCGCGACGCTCCCAGTTCAGGAGGGAGAGCCGGTGGTGTTCACGGCCACCAACCGGTCAGGGCTCTACCTGATCTCCGAAACCAGCGATTCCGGGCAGGAAATCGCCACCAGCCAGTTCGTCGTCAATGCCGGGAGTCTATCCGAGTCGGATCTGCGCCCGAATCCCGATCTCGCCGCCTCGCTACAGCGCGGCGTATCCGGAGCCGCGTCCAGCGGTGACTCACCGGCCCTGTCCGATCTCTGGCCGCCGCTCGTCGCCATCGCCCTGATCGTGATTGCCCTCGAATGGCTCGTCTCCCGGATAGGTTCGCCGCGCGGCCTTGTTCCTCGCTGGAGACTAGCGCTCCTCGCCGGAAAGCGAGGCGGACCATGAGCGTTCCAGACATCGCCTTCATCCGTCCCGGAGCCTGGTGGCTCCTCCTCCTTGTGCCATTGGTTGTCGGTGGCGGCATGCTGCTTGGCAAGCAACGAAAGTCGCGATTGCTGGCCGGGCTGCGGGCGGCCACACTCGTCCTGCTGATCGTCGCCCTGACCGGGCCGATGCTGGTGCGGGGAGCCCACGACACCACGACGGTGTTCGTCGTCGACCGCTCGGTGTCGATCCAGCCAGGTTCGGCGGAGGCCGCCAACGACTGGGTGGTTGATGCGCTGTCCCAGGCTGGTCCCGGCGATGATGCCGCGATCGTGACCTTCGGCGCCGAACCCGCCCTGGTTGTTCCTCCCGGCCCGGTGGACGAAATTGGCGAGGATTGGCTCGATACCGCATCCCAGGGCGAGGCAACCGACCTTGCCTCCGCCCTTTCGCTGGCCCGCTCGCTGCCAGTTGGCGATAATCGCCGGATCGTGGTGCTCTCCGATGGCGAGGAGACCGTTGGCGCCGCGCTGGAGCAAGCCGACCAGGCCCGTGAAGACGGCGTGGCGATCGACGTGGTTCCGCTCTCGGGAATCGACACGGGCGATATGAGGGTGGAACGGCTGGGGGGACCGGAAACGGCATGGCAGGGGGAAGACATTCCGCTCCTGCTCCAGATTGGCGCTGGTGGCGGTGGAACCGCGACCGTTGAACTGCTTCTCGACGGCGCCGTGATCGCCACCAGTGAGGTTGCGCTCCAGCCCGGAAGCACCATTGTCCAGCTTTCGGTTCCCGCGCCTGTGCCCGGCTTCCACGCGATCGAGGCGCGGGTGGTGGGCTCCTCCGATATCGACCGGATCGCCAGCAACAACTCCGGCTACCTTGGGGTGATCGTTCGCGACCAGCCGCGCGTGCTGCTCGTCGCCCCTGTCGGTTCCGACCCGGCTCGGCTTCAGCAGGCGTTCGAAGCCGAGGGCGCGGATGTTACGGTGATCGCTCCAGCCGATATGCCTTTCCGCACCACCGATCTGGCGGGTTACGACGCGGTGGTGCTGAACAACGTTCCCGCCTGGAACCTCTCCACCGAGCAGCAATCCATCATCGTTTCGCACACGAAGGCCGGAAACGGTTTGATCGTAATTGGCGGATCGGCCGCCTACGGACCCGGCTCGTACGCCGGAACTCCCCTCGAAGCCGCCATGCCGGTCACCGTGAAGGTCGTCGATGGCACGCAGCGCCCCTCGGTCGCGGTGCTCATCATCATGGACAAGTCTGGCTCGATGAGCTACGACCCACGAGCCGGCTCGACCTCGAAAATCGATCTCGCCAAGAATGGCGTCGTCACCGCCGCCAGCGCCCTCGCTCCTGGCGACCAGTTGGGTGTGATCGCGTTCAATGACGAGCCGATCTGGGCGCTCCCGATGATGACCATCACCGGCCAGGGCGACCTCGGCAAGGTCGAGGACTCGCTCGCCGCGCTCTCCGCCGATGGTGGCACCGAACTGTATCCCGCGCTCCAGGTCGGCTACGATCACTTGCGAAACGTGGACGCTGATGTGCGTCATATCATCCTGCTTTCGGACGGCAAGTCGCGTAGCGGCACCCGCGAGACGTACTCACGCCTCGTCTCCGACCTTGGCGGCGACAACATCACGCTTTCCACGGTCGCCCTTGGCACCGACGCGGACCTCGACCTGTTGCAGTTCCTGGCGACAACTGGCGGCGGCCGCTATCACTACGCGAACACTCCGGAGGAAATCCCGCGAATCACCTTCCAGGAAGCACAGAACGCCGGCAGCCAGTCCGTCCTTCGCGGGACGTTCGGTCCGGTCCAGCGGCAGGCAAGCCCGATCCTCAACGGAATCGATCTTGGCGCCATGCCCGCGATCGACGGCTACAACTTCTCCGAAGGCCGCGCCGAAGCCCAGGTCGACCTCGTCTCCGATCGGGGCGATCCCCTGCTGGCGAAGTGGCAGCTTGGCCTTGGCCGGGTCGTGGCCTGGACCGCCGATGACGGTAGCGACTACGCCAATGAGTGGGCGACATGGGATCAGTACGACCAGTTCTGGGGCTCGGCCATGCGCTGGTCTCTCCCCGATCCCTCCAACCAGGCGATCACCGCGACGATGGAGCGTACCGGCACGGGGGCCAGGATCGAAGTCGACAGCCAGTTGTCGGATGGTGAATCGGTCGACCTTTCCGGGAGTGCGGTCGAACTCACCGCGCCCGATGGAAGCACCTACACCGTGCCGCTCCAGGCCGTTCAACCAGGGCTTTACGATGGTTCCATCGAGCTTTCCGCCAGTGGATCGTACCTGTTGACCATCCCGGATCAGGACGCGGCGATGGCCTCCTCGCTGCAGGTCGCCTCGGAGTGGCTCCCCACCGGGGAGGGGGTGTTGCTCCTGACATCGCTTGCCACACGAACCAATGGCAACGTGCTGACGCTGGACGAAGCTCCCAGCAGCGAACTGTTCCAGAACGAAGACACCGGCGGGCGATCCCCCGGCGACGTGCGTCCAGTCTGGGGATACCCGCTGGCGCTGGCGCTGGTCCTCTTCGTGGTGGAGATCGCCCTGCGCCAGATGAAGCAATGGTCCCCGGAAGCCGGCGGCAACGCTCCATCCGTTTCCGATTCAGCCGGTTGACACAGGTGAGCGCCAGCATCATCCTTGCTCGCATCGACCGGCGTCTTAACGCATGTACAGGCATATCGAGGCCCCATGGCAACAGTCGAACTCTGTATCACGCGCGACGGTGAGTTCGTAACCGCCAGTGTGGAGGACCTTCCTCGCCTGCTCGCGAGCGATATCGCCTTCGTCTGGATTGATGCCAACCCGGCCCGGCCCGATGAGATCGAGTTTCTCCAGGAGCACCTGGATCTCCCCCGGATAGCGGTCGATAATGCGATCGATGGGCCCGGCCGGCCGCGGATCATGCTGTTCGACGACCAGATCTATGTCAGGAGTTTCGGGCTTCGGAGTGAGGATGGCGAAGTGCTGGCCGATCCGATCAGCCTCTTCCGCGGGGAGCGATTCCTGGTCACCGCGCGCGCCGGCAAATGGCCATCCCTGACAGCGATCCAGGATCGCTGGCGAGAAGAAGTCAGGCGTGGGCGGAACGGTACACACGCGCCGGGCGGCCCTGGCGACGCGGTGCATGGCGTGCCTGCCAGCGCGAAGCTCCTCTACACGGTGCTCGACGATCTTGTCGACGATTACTTCACTGTCATCGAAGGTATTGTCGAGGAGGTCGAGGCGCTGGAGGACAGCGTGATGGAAGACATCCACGCGCATCACCACTTCGCCATCCAGGACACTCGCGTTCGGATCAACCGGCTGCGCCGGATGCTCTCGCCGCAACTGGAAGTCTTCAACACATTGATGCGCCGGGACGCACCGGTGATCGACGAAGCGATCATCCCTTACTTCGCCGATACCCACGATCATCTACTGCGTTGCCACGAGTGGCTGGATGCCTGTCGCGACCAGATTGCATCGATCGTCGACCTGCGGCAATCCATCCAGGCGAACCAGCTTAACCGCACCATGCGCACGCTCACGTCCTGGTCGATCATCCTCATGGCCTGTGGGCTCATCGCCGGGATTTACGGAATGAACTTTCGCCACATGCCGGAACTGGGCTGGTCCGGGGGCTACCCCCTTTCCCTGGTGGCGATGGTGGTCATCTCCGGCGTGCTGGCGATGGTGTTTCACCGCCTGCGCTGGTGGTAAGGCGTTCGCGCCAGCGGAATACACGGCGCCATCATGCGTAGGGAGGGCTCCGCTCATTGGGGGCCGTTGCACGTGTCGCGGAGGGTGTCCGCCCAGAACGCCGGGGGCGCGATGACCGGGCGGACGACGCATCGTCAAACCGGATCCCGTATCGAAAAACGGATTGCGCTAACTTGACGGCGAGATCGACCCCGAAGCGGTCTTGAGAGGACCCCGTGGCATGGGTGCTCCGCGCGCCATCGATTGAGAGGTTATACCGGGTCCGGGAGAATACCCCCGGCATCACATATGTCCCGCGAAGACCGTTTGTGCGTAGGGACAGCCCAGCGAGCCGAAGGCGAGCGTGTGGCTGTCCTGATCATTCACTTCGTATTATGTCGCGAAGCGCATGTGCGTCAAGGCGCGCCATCCGGCCGGCCGGTGGATT
>CAZUPA010000046.1:3216-21988 GCA_964622205.1 uncultured Sphaerobacteraceae bacterium | reverse complement strand
TGGACGGGATTTCGCTGCTTGAGGTTATCTCTGGCGTCGCCAGCGCCGGAGGAACCGGCCGAACGCGCTGAGGCCGGCGAGTGAGCCGGCGCCCATGAGCACGTCTCCCAGCGGGTAGTAGGGCCGTGGGGCCGGAGCGGTTGGCGGGGGAGTATACCGGTGCATGCGCATCCACAGGACGATGGTGCCGTACATGGCGCGGAGGATGACCTTGATGTTGCCTCCCGTGGCGGTGCCGGCGACTCGTGGATGATGCGGGACGCCGACCTGGACCATCGTCGCGCCCTGGCGACGGAGCTTCGCCATGGTTTCGGCATTGAGCAGGGCACCGCCGGATGTGAGTTCGAGCGAGCGGATCAGGTCGCCGCGGAAGACCTTGAACGCGCAATCGAGATCGCGGATGTGGACATCGAAGAGGATACGAATGGCGAGGTTGAAGACCTCGGCATTGATTCTTCGATGGATGGGATCGGACCGTTCCATCCGGAATCCGGCGACGATGTCGAACAGTGGAACAAATGGGGTCAGGAGCCGGACGTCGGCGATGTCGAACTGGCGATCCGAATCCATGAACATGACATAGTCGCAGGTCGTTGCGAGGAAGCCGGACTTGACCGCGCCCGCGTATCCCCGATTCACCCGGTGGTGAATGGGCTTGACCCGGGCGTCTTCCTTCGCGAGGCGATTGACGATGTCCCGGGTGCCATCGCGGCTGCCGTCGTTCACCACCACAATTTCGAAGCCCTCGGTGTAGTCCGGGAGTATTTCCAGGGCACGCCGGACCACGATCTCGATGTTTGCCTCCTCGTTGTAGGCGGGGAGGACCAGCGAGAGCGTTCCGGGGATGGGGACGTGCAGGTCCCTTGGATGGGATGCGGTGGGGCTGACCACAAGAACTCCAGGTGAGTGCCAGGATGGCTGGCGAAAGAACATGGGATGGCGAGCCCGCTTGCTCGTGCGCGGGCGAATCAGGTCTGCATGCGTGTCGTGACGCGGCCGAATTGTACGATATCGCCGTCGCCAACCCTGGTGCGGGCGTACACGGGCGAGCCATTCACCAAGGTGCCGTTGGTGCTGCCAAGGTCGATGACCCACCAGTCGCCGTTGTCGAACACAATCTCGGCGTGCGCGCCGGAAATGTAGCTGTCGCCAATGACGAGGGTGTTGTCCGGGCGGCGCCCGACGGTGGTGTAGTGAGACAGAAGCAGGCGTTCACCCGGCGCGAACCTGGCGTCCGCGGGGTCGACGATTTCCAGCGAACTGGAGGCGGCGGGAAGCACTGGCGAGGCGGTGGACGGGGCGGACACACCGACGGCGATCAGTTCCCGGATCGATTCGCGTGAAACCCGGTAGAGGAAATAGTAGATCAGGCCGATGAAAGCGATTCTGAGAGCGAGAATGAACCAGTCGAACGAGACTGGATCGCTGAGGTTGAAATCCATCAGCGTGACCCACGTCCGGCGGTCATGTCGATCCGCAGGCGTTGGCTTCCGACACTGATCGTGTCCCGGTCCGCCAGGTCAGCGACGGAGACACTGTCGCCGTTGACCCGTGTGCCGTTCGTGCTGCCAAGGTCGTGAATGCGGATGCCGGAGGCGGAGCAATCGATCCGGGCGTGGCGGCGGGAGACATCCTGGCTGTCGAGGACGATGTCGTTTTCGGGCGCGCGGCCGATGGTGGTCGAACCCATTGGGACGATGAAGCTTCGTTCGTGCTGAGAGCCGTTCAGAAGTGTCAACAGGGCCGTCCGGTTGGCTGATTGCCTTGCCGGAGGCAAGGCCGAGGTATGCCCGGAAACCGGTTGGCGGTTCACTGGTTGGTCGCTGAAGGTGGCGACGATGCGGGGATTGCGCTTGCCAGCTTCGTCTGATTCGTGAAGTGTGACCTCGACGCGGTCAACGAAGACGCAGCCTTTCCGCTGGGCAACCTGGGTGAGCCAGGATTCCATCTGGTTCTCCAGACTGGAGCGAAAACCGGCGAATCGTTCAAAGTCGGCGGGATGCAGGGCGACCTCGAAATGATTGGGTACGAGGTTCGCGCCGAGCCCAGCCTGCTGCTGGCGGAGCATCTCACGCTCCAGCTTGCGGCCAAGTTCGGCGGGCTGTAGTTTCTGGCGAAACACGGTCTGGGGGATCCCTTCCACCAGGAGCTCGATGGATCTCTCAACTTTTTCGAGCAGTTTCACCAGTCAAGCACTCCAACGAGCCGCGCGCATTGCTGCCAGCGATTATAGGCCGAAGGATGGCGCATGGACCGGTTGCACCTGCTACAGTCTGAACGATTGGCCGATGTATTCGGTACCGGTTTGGCGCGCACACGTAGCGGGCGGGGAGACAGGCTTGGCAGTGGGGAGTTCCAGAGATTCGATCGCGATTGGCCCATCCGTGTTGTCCGCGGACTTCCTCCGGCTCGGCGAGCAACTCGCGGAAATGGAAGCGGCGGGCGCCAGCTACGTGCATTTCGACGTGATGGACGGCCGGTTCGTGCCAAATATCTCGATTGGCCTGCCCGTGCTGGAAGCAACACGGTCTGGGACATCGTTGCCGATCGATGTGCACTTGATGATCGTGGAACCGGAGCGCTGGATCGACGAGTTCAGGTCAGCCGGCGCGGATACGATCACCTTCCATTACGAGGCGACTGCGCATTCGCACCGGCTGGCGGAGGCCATCGAGCTGGGCGGGGCGAATCCTGGCGTGGCGATCAATCCAGCGACGCCGATTTCGGCGCTGGATGAACTCTTGCCGTATGTGCGGCAGGTCCTGGTGATGACGGTGAATCCAGGCTTCGGCGGACAGTCGTTTATCGAGTCGATGGTGAACAAGGTCGCCCGGCTCAAGGCGACGATTGAGGAGCGCCGACTCGACTGCGTGATCCAGGTCGATGGCGGGATCAATCCGGAAACGGTGGGATCGGTGGTGGCCGCCGGCGCGACTTCGGTGGTGGCGGGAAGCGCGATCATCAACGACCAGGCAGGCATCGCCGAGAACCTCGCGGCCCTGCGCCTGGGGATCAACCGGAACCGTTGAGCGAGTCAGGCTCCATGCCGCCTTTGCCAGCCATGAATCGCGCGAGTGAGGCGAGTGGAATGGCCGCGACGAGGGCAATGAGCGCGGCCACCAGGAACGTTTCCTCGATCACCTGGAGCGAGAGTGGAATGGCGTGGTCGATGATGAACTCCCGCTGACGAAGCAGGAACGAAGCTGTCGATTCCTCGGGCTCGCGGACGATGGGCTCGACCCGGCTGGTGAGTACCTGCAGGCGGCGTACGCCCAGCGCGGTGAGGGTCGAGACGCCGATCGTCATGCCGAGCAGCCTGAACATGAGCGCCGACGACGCGGCAGCGCCTCGTTCGGAACGGCTTGCCAGTTGGATCGGCAGCGTGCCGAGCGCCGGCAACAGGAGCCCCAGTCCGGCGCCACTGACCAGGAGCCCAGGGACGAGCGTCCAGAAGTTACCTTGTTCCTGAAGGGTGGCGACCAGTACACAGCCAATCGCCGCGAGGACGGTGCCCCCGCCGAGCGTCAGCTTTTCGCCGATCGCGTGGGTGACCCGGTTGGCCAGGAGCGAGGCCGTCGCGATGGCTACCGTGAAGGGGGCGAGCAGGAGCGCGCTCAGGGTCGACGAGTCGCCCGGATCGGCGGTGAGCGCCACGATGACCGGGATGTTGACCATCGTGACCATGAGCACGGCGCCGATGCAGAGGTTGACCGCGATGGTGGCGAGGAACGGGCGTTGCCGGTAGAGCCGCACGGGCAGGATGGGACTGACGGTTCGAAGTTCGGTCACGATCAGGAGGGCAATGGCGGCCGCCGCGGCCGCCAGAAGCAGAGGAACCTGATCGGCGAGCGGATTCTCGGTGCCGCCCATGGCGCGTAGGCCGCTGCCGGTGCTGGCGCCGATTTCGCCTCCCGATGCGAGGGCAAGATTCAGACAGACGAGCGCGATGACGAGCAGCATGGAGCCAGGGAGGTCGAGCAGCCGGATGACGTTCCCAGGTGGCCTGCTCGCTGTCGTCGCCATGCCGCGCAGCACGAAGATCAGGATCGCGAGCACCGGCACATTGAGCCAGAAGACCCATCGCCAGGGTTCGTCCGTGAAGTCGAGGACCCCGGTGACGGCCGCGCCATAGATGGGGCCGAGAATCCAGCCGATGGTCTCCATCGCGCTGACGAATCCGATTCCGGCCAGTTGTCCCTTGCGGCCAAGGGTATCGCCCGCGAGGGCGATCGCGACCGGCAGGAGACCGCCGCCGCCGAAACCCTGGATCGCGCGGCCAATAATCAGGTCTGTAAGGTCGGCCGCGATGGCGCAAAGGATCGAACCGGCGAGGAATACGAGCAGGGAGGCGATAAAGGCGCGTTGCCTGCCAATCAGGTCCGAGAGGCGGCCGATGAGTGGGATCGCGACGATGTAGGCGATGAGGTACCCGTTGACGGCCCAGATGTAGCGATCGATATCGGCGGTGTTGACGCCGAGGTCGGAGATCATGCCGGGCAGGATCGCCGCCACCACCGTGAGGTCGATGGAACCGAGCAGGACACAGAGTAGCGCGGCCACCATCGGCCTGGACGAGAGCAGTTGGCGTACCTCCGAGCCTGTTGAGCCCTGACTAGGCGGGCGGCTCAATCGTCACCTTCTCGTTGAACCGGGAGAGGTTGAGTTCCCAGGTGGCGGGATTCTCCTTCTCGTCGCTTTCGGGCTCGACGACCTTCACCCGGAGGAGGTCCGACGTTTCGATGTCGATCCAGAGATCGATCGCGACGTTGTCGCCGGTCATCGTGCCCGATGTGAGGGGCTCGATGGTTTCCGCCGTGGCCGTGCCCGTGATGTGATGGGCGTCGCGGTCGTTGACCTCTTCCGTGCCTTCCAGGGTGGGATTCTCAAGCTTGCCCATGACCGGGCCGAGACCGTTCTGGTTGTCGTACAGGATCGATGGGTTGTAGCCGAACTCGGGAGGCGCATCGCCCCAGTTGCCGGTGATGAGATCGGTGGTCCATGAATCCTTGCCGACCGTGATCATGCGGATCGATACCGTGCCCGCGCCAAAGAGACTGACCTTGAACTCGACCGATACCTTGTCGGGGCGAGCAAGATCGCCTTCGGCCGATTCCAGCTTGAGGGTCCCGGTTTCATCGATGAAGGTGTCGCCGTCGATGCCGAGGGTGAAGTGCAGTGACTCGATATCGGCCAGGCGCTGGCTGGCCGCCGAGAGAATGGCGTTGACGTCGTCTTCCTGGGCATGGACGAGACCTGATCTCGAGAGTGCGAGGAAAGCGGTTGCCGCGGCCGCCGAACCGGCGAACGCGCGGCGGGTGAGTGATTTTCGGTGGATGCCTGCGTAGGACATGGCGATTCTCCGTTGAGGTGGGTGGGAGTACGGTTGGAATGCGACGAACGCGATGGCTGAAACGTCGTTCAAACGCGACGGTGCAACCATACCAAGCGTGGGTGACCAAATTGTGACATTTCGTCGTCGCGGGGGATAATATCCCGCGGTCGAGGCTGAGGCCACACTGGGACAGCGTTCCCCAACAACGATCTGGAGAGAGATTTTGAGCCTTGTTCCTACAGACGTCACCCTGTCGATAGGCAGTACGACTTCCGCGGCTGGCCGCGCCAGTAACGAGGATGCGGTGCTGGCAACGGCCATTCCGGCGCCAGCTGGAGCTTCTGGAGAGGCGTTCCTGCTGGCGGTGGCGGATGGAATGGGTGGACATGAGGGTGGGGAAATCGCGAGCCAGATCGCGATTTCGATGCTGGGCGACCTGTTCGCGCGCGAGACCCCGGCGGACATCGCGCTGGCCCTGAAGCAGGCCTATCGCAGGACGAACGAGGCGATCCACGCACAGTCGAGCGATATGGCGGACGGCCGCGGGATGGGGACCACGCTCGTTTCGGCGGTGGTGCTGGGCAAGTACGCGACCATCGCCAACGTCGGCGACAGCAGGGCCTACCTTGTGCGCGGCAGGCAGTTGACTCAGATTACGCAGGACCATTCGCTGGTGGCCGAACAGGTGCTACGTGGGGAATTGACCGAGGACCAGGCTCGAAGCAGTTCGCAGCGGAATATCGTGACGCATGCGCTTGGGACCGAGCCGCAGCTCGACCGGAAGATGCCAAGCATTTACGAGTTGACCTTGCTGCCCGAAGACCGGTTGCTGTTGTGCAGCGACGGCTTCTTCGATGTATTGCGGAACGAGGATTACGTGGCGACGATCCTGGCGAACAACCCGCAGGAGTCGGCCGTGGCGCTGGCCTCGTTGGCGATCGACCGTGGCACTACCGACAACGTCAGCGCCGTGATCCTGGAGGTCAGCCCGTCGACGGCGACGGTTCAACGCGAGCAGATGGCCGCCGAGCTGGCGGCCAGCGCGCCACGAATGAACCCGTACGTGATGCCGGTGATTCTCATCCTTGTGCTGGCGATCGCGATTGCCGCGGGTGTGTATTTCTTCCTGTAGCCCTCGGCCTGGAGCACGACCTTGAGCCTTCCTGACCTGGTGATTGACGCGCACACCCACCTGTTTCCGGATGAGGTGGTGCGCGATCGGAGTCGACACCTGGAACAGGATTCCTGGTTCGGCGAGTTGTACGCCTCCCCCGAAATCGTGCTGGTGTCGCCGGAGGACATGATCGCGTCGATGGACGCCGCCGGAATCGAGATGTCGGTGGTGTGCGGCTGGCCGTGGCGGGACACGGGGCATTGCCGCGAGCACAACGACTACCTGGCGGATGTCGGGAGCCGCCATCCGGGGCGGATCGCCTGGCTGGCGATCGTGAATCCGAGCGACCCCGGCGCGGCGGCCGAGGTGGAGCGAGCCATCGGCATGGGGGCCGTCGGCGTTGGGGAACTGAACGCCGATGGTCAGGGCTTCTCCTGGGAGCGGCCTTCGGAGCTGGCGGACTTTTCCGCCTACTGTTCAGAAGCCGATGTGCCCGTGCTGATTCACTGCTCGGAGCCGGTGGGGCATCCCTATCCGGGAAAGGGTACGGCGACTCCCGACCGGCTGTTGAGGTTCATCGAGGTCAATCGCGACTTGCGGATCGTGGCCGCGCACTGGGGTGGAGGGTTGCCCTTCTACGAACTCATGCCGGAAGTCGCGGAACTGACGAAGAACGTGGTGTACGACTCGGCGGCGTCGACGTACCTGTACCGGTGGGATGTGTTTCCGGTCGTGGAGCGGTTGATTGGCAACGGGCGCGTGCTGTTTGGGACGGACTACCCGTTGCTGAAGCAGCGCCCGTTCCTGAAGCGCGTGCTAGGCTCAGGGCTGGATGATTCGGTCCTGCCGGGGTTGCTTGGCGGCGCGGCGGCCAGTACGTTTGGCCTGACGGCGGGAGGAACGCGGTCGTGATAGCGGGCTTGATCGGTACGGTTCATGCCATCGCTCCGGATTCGGTGCTGGTGAACGTGAATGGCGTGATCTACAGGGTGAACACCACCAGCAGGACCGGAGAGGACGCTGGAGGAGTGGGCGCGGCCATCGAACTGCGAACGCACATGGTGGTGCGGGAAGACGCCCAGGTGCTGTACGGGTTTCTGACCGAGAACGAACTGACCTGGTTCCAGACACTGATTGGAGTGAACGGGGTGGGGCCGAGGCTGGCCTGCGCCGTGCTGACCCGGTTCCGGCCCGAGGAGCTGCTCAATGTGATCGCCACCGAGGAGGTGGCGATGCTGTCGACGGTGCCCGGCATCGGTAAGCGGACGGCCTCGCGGATCCTGCTCGACCTGCGCGGGAAGCTGCCGGAGAACATCGAAGGCGCTGGGATGCTGCCTTCGGTCCATGGCGATCCAGAGGTGCTGGCGGCGCTGCAGGCGCTCGGCTACTCGACGGCGGAGGCGCTGACGGCGATTGGGTCTCTGCCGAAGGACACGGGAGAAAAGACCGAGGACCAGGTGCTGGCGGCGCTCCGGGTCCTCGGTGGTTCGTAGTCACATTGGGCGGACAACAGTCGAACCACTTCCGATCGGGACAATCGCGCCTTTCATGGTTCGACAGGTCCGCCCGTACCCAGATCATGATGCTCTGAATCAATACCTCTGGAGCAGGTCGAGGAACTCTCGATCGAGCTTGTGGCCGTGCCAGTCCTCGTAGTCGACGTCCGTGCGGTTCGAGTCGATGATGCCGAACTGACCCCTGATGTTCCACAGCGCCCAGCCGATGTTGTGGCTGGTGAGGATGTCGAGCACGTCCTCGAACCACGCGAGCACGACATCATGCGGCGTGTACTGGTGGGCGCCGCCCTCGCCACAGTGGACGCCGACGCCGGAGCGAGCGAGGTCGACCCAGGGGGCGAAGTGCGCTTCGAGGCGTTCACGGTTCCAGGCGCCGCCTGGGTGGTCCGCGGGTTGCGGCCACGTTGGGAGCGGCCATGTATCGCTGTTGGGTACCCACGTAGCCTTGTAGTGGGAGACGCCGGCGGGCGCGTAGGCTCGGCAACCCTGGGCGATGTTCAGATCGCTCAGTTCGGGCAGGGCCTCCGTGCCGACTCTCGCGCCGTCGGCGATGATGAGCCGGTTCGGGTCCTGCTCGCGGATCTTGCTGGTGACTTCGCGGACGATGGCGGTGTAGAGGTCCTTGGTGCCGATCTCGGCCGGCACGCGGGGCTCGTTCAGCAGGTTGAAACTCAACTTGTCGGGGGAGATGCCCTTGTAGCGTTCGGCGAACATCGCCCAATGGAAGCAGAAGGCGTCGACGGCCTCGCGGTCCTTCCAGAGGTCGTACGCCTCGCCCGGCTGGGGGTTAATGCAGTAGCCGGGGGCTGCATGCATGTTGAGCGAGACGTGGAGTCCGCACTGCTCGCCGAGGCGAAGGGCGCGGTCGACTTTCTCCAGCATCCCTTCGTCGACCACGTAGAGGTCATCGGTCGGCGTCCAGAGCTTGTAGTCCATGGGGATGCGGACGAAGTCGAAGCCCCATTCCGAAATCCAGCGGAAGTCGTCTTCCTGGAAATCGCCGCTGCGCCGTTCGATCGGGCCGCGACGGGAGAAGAGTTCGACGAGGTTGAAGCCCCGCCAGCGCGGAAGGATCGATTGGGCCGCCATGTGAGTCCCTTCGGGAGTTCGCACGATCCAGACAGGATCATGCAACGAGCATAACCGTGCGTGACCATACCGGGGACGATCGGTTAGCGCAACAGCCAGAGCCAGAGCCGTGAACCGGTGCCGGGGTCAGGACGGTTTGGAGAGACGGCGCTCGATGGCGGCGGCGTGTCCACCAAGGCCCTCGGCGCGGGCGAGTGCGATGGTGGCGGGGCCGAGTTCGGCCACGGCGCGGTCGTTGGCGCCGATGACGGAGATGACCTTCTGGAAGTCCGAGACGTTGACCGGGGACGAGAAGCGGGCCGTGCCGCCGGTAGGCATGACGTGGCTGGGACCGGCGGTGTAGTCGCCGAGCGCCTCCGGGCTGGACTCGCCGAGGAAGATGCCTCCAGCGTTGCGGATGCCCGGAACCAGGCTCCAGGGGTCCTTCACCAGCAGGCAAAGGTGTTCCGGGGCGTAGGCGTTGGAGATCGACACCGCGTCATCCAGCGAGTCGAGCAGGACCACCGCGCCGTTGGTGGCGAGCGATTCCCAGGCGATGTCGCCCCGGTCGAGTTGCTCGACCTGGCGTTCCAGTTCGGCCTGGATGCCTTCGGCAAGCGCCGCGGAGGTAGTGAGGAGAATGGCTGACGAGTCCACGCCGTGCTCGGACTGGGCGAGCATGTCGGCGGCGACGAGTTCGATGGCGGCGTTGTCGTCGGCGATGAGGGTGGTCTCGGTGGGACCGGCGATCTGGTCGATGTCGACCACGCCGAAGACCTGCTGCTTGGCGGTGGCGACGAAGATGTTCCCGGGGCCAAGGATCTTGTCGACGTGGGGGATGGTTTCGGTGCCGAAGGCGAGCGCGGCGATGGCCTGCGCGCCGCCGATCGAGAAGACGCGGTCGACACCCGCGACGCGGGCGGCGGCGAGGATGACCGGTGCGACGCCACCGTTGTGACGTGGTGGGGCGGCGACTATGATCTCGTCCACGCCAGCGACACGGGCGGGAACGGCCGTCATCAGCAGGGACGAAGGGAGGGCGGCCGAGCCACCCGGGGTGTAGATGCCCACGCGTTCCAGCGGTCGGACGATCTGCCCATATATGCCGAGTTCGTCGGGCTCGATCCACGAGGGGCGAGTCTGCTTCTCGTGGTAGCGGCGGATTCGGGCGGCGGAGGTCTCCAGGGCGTTCTGGAGGTCAGGGCCAATCTCGTCCCAGGCGGCGTCCCATTCGGAGCGGGGGACTTCGAACGAAGCGGGCGCGGCGCCGTCGAAGGCTTCCGTGTAGCGCTGGACGGCGGCGTCTCCGTGCTCGCGGACATCCACGATGATTGTGGCGACCACCTCGGCGGCGGTCATGGGCCCGCCGAAGACCTCCTCGATCCGGGTGGCGAAGTGGGCGGGAAGGGTGGCGGTCTCGTTGCCGCCGCGGCGGGTCAGCCTGGCGAGTGCCTCATCGACACCGTTGATGCGAGAAATCATCGATACGCTCCCATGATGGGCGGAAGGTAAGTAGAGGCGGTGGAGGAAGGCGGGGTCTGTAGGCCCGCCTTTCTCGCGAGTTCGGCATGGTGGCTATGTCCGGAGCGACCCGTTGAGCTGGGTTTGGACGCCCCGCTCGATCCGCTTGCGAACCTTGCCGAGTTCGGCGTCGGTCAGGGCTCGGTCGGGCGCGGTGAACGTCAGCCGGTAGGCCAGGCTCTTTCTCCCTTGGCCAAGCTGGGAGCCCTCGAAGAGGTCGAACAGGACGATACCGGTCAGCAGCGGTCCGGCGCTATGGATGAGGATGCGTTCGACATCGGCGGCGGGTGTGGCCTGGTCGACGACGACGGCGAAGTCCTGCTCGACCGGGAGGAAGCGCTGGACCTTGACCCGCGGCCGTGCCTCCAGCGCGGAGAACTCCATGAGCTTGATGAGGTTGAGTTCGGCCACGGCGAGGCGCGTGTCCTCAAGACCGAGTTCAAGGGCCAGGTTGGGATGGACCTCGGCGACGATGCCAACCGCCTCTTCGCGGATGAGCAGGCGGGCCGAGCGGCCGGGATGCAGGGCGGGGTGACTGAGCGGTTCCCAGGTGACATCCGTCAGCCGGAAGTCATCCAGCACGGCGTCGACCAAGCCCTTGGCGTCGAAGTAGTCGAGCTGGTCACCGGCGGATGGGCGCGGGTTGAAGCGGTCGAACGTCTCGCGCTGACCGGCGACCGCAATGGCGACCGTGGAAGGTTCGTTCGGGAGCAGGTTCGGATCGGTTCCAAGATAGACATGGCCGATTTCGAACAGGCGGACCGAGCGCTCGTGCTTGAGGTTCTCGACGAGGGAGTGGGCCAGCTTGGGAAGAATGCTGGGGCGCATCACGTCGACCTCGGCGGGAATGGCGTTGCGCAGCCGAACGAGCGGTGCGTCGCGAAGATCGTGGGCGAAACCGTTTTCGCCGGTGAGCGACCAGCGGTCGATGTCGGCTTCGGAGAGGGTGACGTAGCCACGCGCCTCGTAGCCGCCGGACGCGACGAGGATGTCGCGCACGCGGCGTTCGGCCAGGTGGACCGGGTCGCGCTCGATAAGCGGCGAGGCTCCGGAGATCAGGGTGGCGGGCAGTTGTTCGTAGCCGATGATGCGGGCCACTTCCTCGATCACATCCTCGCGGATGGTGACATCGGAGCGCCACGACGGGACCTGTACAGTCAGGTTACCGCTCGCCTCATCGTAGGTGGGATCGAACGACAGGCGGGAGAGCACGTCCAGCGCCTGGTTCGTCTCGACCGGCATGCCAAGGAGGCGGGAGATGCGGGTCGTCTCAAAGGTGATGGAGCGGGGATGAACCGGATTTGGGTAGACGTCCTGGACGGCGCGGACCGTGGCCCCTGGACAGAGGTCGAGCACGAGTTGGGCGGCCCGGGCATTGGCGAAGCCGGAGAGATCGGGGTCGAGGCCGCGTCCAAATCGCGCCGATGCGTCGGTCTGGAGCTTCTGGGCGCGGGCGGTATGGCGGACCGAGACCATGTTGAAGTTGGCGGACTCGAGCAGGATCGAGGTGGTGCTGTCCACGATCTCGCTGTTGACGCCACCCATCACACCGGCGAGCGCGACAGGCTTGGCGGCGTCACAGATGAGGAGTTCGCCGCCAGAAAGCGTGCGCTCGCGGTGGTCGAGGGTTTCGAAGGTCTCGCCTGGCGCGGCTTCGCGGACGACGATGGTCTCGCCGTCGAGGTAGGAGAGATCGAAGGCGTGGAGCGGCTGTCCAAGTTCGAGCATCACGTAGTTGGTGATGTCGACCAGGTTGTTGACCGGGCGGACTCCAGCGGCCTGGAGATGGCGGGCCATCCACGAGGGAGTCGGCTCCACCTTAACGTTATCGACGATGACGGCGTGATACCGGTAGCACAGTTCAGGGGCGTCGATCCGGACCAGATCGGTGCGTGTTTCGGCGGTGGTGAGGTCGAGGACGGCGGGCGTCTTCACCGTGGCGTTGGCGACGGCGGCGGCTTCACGGGCGATGCCGTAGACCGAGAAGGCGTGGACGAGGTTGGGGGTGATCTCGAACTCGATGACGGTATCGCCAAGGTAGTCCGCCAGGGGAGCGCCAGTGGGTGCGTCCGGCTCCAGCACGAGGATGCCTTCGTGCTCGTCCGAGATGCCGAGCTCCTTCTCGGAGCAGACCATGCCTTCGGAGCGGATGCCGCGAATCGAGCCGGGCTTAAGCGTCTTGTACTTGACTTCGTCGGAGTAGCCGTCGATGAGGCGGGCGCCCGCGAGAGCAAGCGCCACCTTCTGGCCGGCGGCGATGTTTGGCGCGCCGGTGACGACGGTGAGGCGGTGTTCACCGGCGGCGACATCGGCGAGGACGAGGCGATCGGCGTCGGGGTGCTGGGTGACTGACATCACCTCGCCGACGAAGACCTTGTCCCAGCCGTCGCCGATGCGGGTGAGTTTCTCGGCTTCGAGGCCAGCCATCGTGAGGCGGCGAGCGAGTTCCTGAGGAGTGAGCCCAGTGTCGACGTATTCAGAGAGCCAACTGAATGGGACGTTCATGTGGTGCGGTTCCTTTGTGGGCGGTTTCGAGATTCCTGGTGGATGGCGATCAGGCGATGGCTTTGGAGAAATCGCGCAGGAAGCGGATGTCGTTGCTGGCGAAAGCGCGGACATCGTCGACGCCGTATTTCATCATCGCGATGCGGTCGATGCCGAGGCCGAAGGCGAAACCGCTGACCTCGTCGGGGTCGTAGCCGACGCCACGGAGGACGTTGGGGTGGACCATGCCGGCGCCGCCCATCTCCAGCCAGCCGGTGTGCTTGCAGGTGCGGCAGCCTTTGCCATCGCAGATGGCACAGTCGACGGCGAAGTCGACGCCGGGTTCCACGAAGGGGAAGAAGTCGCAGCGGAAACGGACGCGGCGTTCGGGACCGAAGAGTTGCCTGGCCATTTCCTGGAGCGTGCCCTTGAGGTCGGCGAGGGTGATGTTTCGATCGACCGCCAGACCCTCAAGCTGCGTGAACTGCCACTCGTGGGAGGCGTCCTGGGCTTCGAAACGGAAGGCGCGGCCGGGCACGATGACGCGGACGGGCGGATCGATGCGTTCCATGGTGCGGGCCTGCATGGGAGAGGTATGAGTGCGGAGGACGATCTCCTCGCCCTGGGTGGCGACGTGGATGGTGTCCCAGACATCGCGGGCGGGGTGGTCGGCCGGGATGTTGAGGAGATCGAAGTTGTAGTGGCCGGTTTCGACTTCGGGGCCGAAGACGGACTGGAAGCCGAGCAGGGCGAAGATGTCGACGAGTTCGTCGATCATGGTGGAGATGGGATGGGCGGCGCCGACGAGCGGCTTCCGGCCGGGAAGGGAGATGTCGACGGCGTCGGATGCGAGCTTGCTGGTCAGGGCTTCCTGGGCCAGGCGGTCTCGGATCGGCTCGAAGGCTTCGGTGAGGTCGGCGCGGAGTTGCTGGGTGGCGCGACCGGCGAGGGGCCGTTCCCCGGCGGGCAGGCCGCCAAGCTGGCGGAGGAGCAGGGTGACATGACCCTTCGGGCCGAGCCACGCGGCTTCCCATTCACCCGCGGCCGCGGCGGTGTCGAGGGTGGCGAGCGAGGCGAGGGCATCGGAGCGAACGGTGTCGATCTGCTGTGACAGGCCGTGCTGGTCGGACGACATGGTGAGGAGTTCTCCTGGATAGACGGTGGATTCCGGACACAAAGAAGCCCCCCGGCAGGGACGAGGGGCCGCCACGTGGTACCACCCTGCTTCACCCTCCCGCGAAGGGGAAGATGCACTTGAGGCTCCGATATGGGGGAGCGGCCCGGTTGGCTACTGGCGGTTGCGTTCGCGTCCCGGCTCGGGAGTGAATTGACGATGGTGGCGTTGGACTCGCTTTCAGCCTGGGCGAGTCTTTCTGGGCTGCCGGTGGGACCGTCCTGTCTCCGTCGTGGCCTGACGTTCTTCGATTGTGACTAGTATAGCAATCGCCGGAGTGGGAGGGAGACGAATCGTGCGCGTGGTCTTCGGGCGAAGGCTTGCTCCTGAGGGAAGGCCACACGACGGCACGGATTGCATGGTGAGGTTCGAGTTTGGGCCGTCTGGGCCTCCGTACTGGTGTGGGGTGAGGTGGGCGAAGACGAAAGGGTGCGGGCGGAGAGTATCCGAATAGATCATCCGCATGTGATGAGGCGTTTGTAATGTCGTGAGGTTTGGATTCGAGGTGGGCCGTATACTCTCGGGTGTTTGTTGATTGTGGAAGCCGGATGTTGGAGGACGCGTTGGACAGCATTATCGAGTCGATTCATGGGCGGGAGATTCTCGATTCCCGCGGGAACCCAACGGTGGAAGTCGAGGTTTCGTTGATTGGCGGGGCGTTCGGGACGGCGGCCGTTCCGTCCGGGGCATCGACCGGGGCGTATGAGGCGGTCGAACTCCGGGATGGCGACAAAGGCCGTTACCTGGGCAAGGGCGTGCTCCAGGCCGTGGAGCACGTGAATACCGACCTGGCCGAGGCCGTGATCGGGATGGATGCGCTCGACCAGGCGTTGATCGATTCGGCGATGCGCGAGGTCGATGGCACCCCGAACAAGGGCCGGGATGGCGCGAACGCGATCCTGGGTGTGTCGCTGGCGGTGGCGCGAGCCGCGGCCGCGTCGGCGGGGCTTCCGCTGTACCGGTACCTGGGTGGTCCGAACGCCCGGACCCTGCCTGTCCCGATGATGAACATCCTCAATGGCGGCAAGCACGCCGAGGGCTCCAGCGTGGACATGCAGGAGTTCATGGTGATGCCGGTTGGGGCGGGATCGTTCCGCGAGGGACTCCGGTGGGGGGCCGAGGTGTTCCACACGCTGAAGAAGACCCTGCACGCGCGAGGACTCAACACCAACGTCGGCGACGAGGGTGGATACGCGCCCAGCCTGGCGTCCAATCAGGAGGCGCTCGACCTGATCATCGAGGCGATCGAGCAGGCTGGGTACAAGCCGGGCGAGGACCTGGTGATCGCGCTCGATCCGGCGTCGACCGAGTTCTTCGAGGATGGCAAGTACGTGCTGGCCGGCGAGGGCACCACCCTCGCCGCTGACGAGATGGTCGCGTTCCTGAAGAAGTGGACCGAGTCGTACCCGATCGTGTCGATCGAGGACGGGCTGGCCGAGGACGACTGGGACACGTGGTCGAAACTGACGGCGGCGATCGGCGACAAGGTCCAGCTCGTCGGCGATGACCTGTATGTGACCAACACCGAACGGCTCCAGCGCGGGATCGACGAGAAGGCGGGCAACGCGATCCTGGTGAAGCTGAACCAGATCGGGACGTTGACGGAGACGCTGGAGGCGATCGACCTTGCGCACCGGGCCGGGTTCCGGTCGGTGACCTCGCACCGGTCGGGCGAGACGTCGGATACGTTCATAGCGGACCTGGCGGTGGCGACGAACTCCGGGCAGATCAAGACCGGCGCGCCCTCGCGGGTGGACCGGGTGGCGAAGTACAACCAGCTCCTGCGGATCGAGGAGGAATTGGGAACTTCGGCCGTGTATCCGGGATGGAAGGCGTTCCGCGCGTAGTGACGCGATTGGCTCACGTTTGAACACAACGCCTCGTCACCGGATTCCGGTGGCGGGGCGTTGTGCGTTTGGGCGGTGGGCGTGAGTTGCGGAAGGTGTAGTGTGGGGAGGGCCATACACCGGCGGGTTTGCGTATGGCGAGGTCCGAGATAATCCCGGTTAGGCCCTTCGTACCGGTGCAAGGCACGGTGTGTTCGGACGTGGGTGTTCGGGTGTTGGGTTGGTGCATGGATACCGTAGCGTCCATCCCCACGGTGGGAATGGTGAGCGCGGGCGGGAGCAACGGTGGCGGCAATTCCGCGTTGCGTCAGGGAACGAAGGCGATGGATTTGACCTTGATGCCGGTGGATGGGTCGAGGACGGATTGCCAGCGCCATTCGGTGGGTTCGGCTCGATAAAGCGTGCCGCCGCTACGGAGCGCCCAGATGGATTCGTCGGGCGCGGGAATGAATTCCTCGACCATGTCGTCCATGGGGGAGTCGAGGCCGGCGCCGGCGGGCGCCCATGAGTCGCCGTTGTCGGCGTAGACCTGAATCCTGCCAAGGGCCCCGACCTTCTTCGCTGGGCAGGCGAGGATCAAGTGCGGATGGGATGGCGGGACGATGACGGCGCGGGTGTAGTCGCTGAAGAGCTTCGTCCAGGTGTTGCCGCCGTCCGTGGAGCGGGCCACGCCACCCACGGGCGGCGAATCCGCTGGTGCCTCGACCGACTTGAGGGTGGCCCAGCCGAGGGCGGCGTAGAGCGTGTTCGGATCGGTTGGATGGCCGGTGATGTAATGGATGTCGGTGTCGCCGAGGATTGGGTCGCAGGTCCACGTCGTGCCGCGATCGGGGCTGGTGAGGAGACCGCCGACCTCGACGGCGGCGAGCAGCCGATCCGTGCCGGGCGGCGCGTAGATGTTGCGGACCGCTCCCGCGCGTGGCGAGTAGGGCAGGAACCATTCGTCGACGTGGTCCACGGAGCGGATGGCGTCGAATTCGGTCCAGGTGAGACCGGCGTCCGTGCTTCTGTAGATGCGGCCGGGCTCGGTGCCCGCGAGGATGGTAGAGGGATCGTGTGGGTCGGGAACGATCGTGCGGAAGGCGCTTGCGGTGAGTCCCTGCTCGATCTTCGTCCAGGTCTTGCCCTCGTCATCGCTCCGGAAGAGGCCGTCGCCGTAGGTTCCGGCGAGGATGATGAGGTTCCCGTCTCCGCTTCGGCGCGCGTGAGCGGCGGAGACCTGGCAGGCGTCCAGCCCAATCGGGCGGAGCGTGTCGCCGTCGAGCAGGTGGACGCCGCTGATCGTTCCGAGGATGGCCTGGTGCATGAGGATGGTGTCCCTTCGCGGTGGCGGCGCGATCAGGAGTTCGATCTGGCCGCGCTTCCAGCATAGGGACGAAGGGCGAATCCGTGAACTGGCGGTCCGGTGAGGGGCCGTCAGGTACGGTTGATGATCGACGGCTGGGTCATCGAGGCGGGGGGATCGATGCCCAGCAGGTCGAGCACGCTGGGGGCGATTGAGCTGAGGACGGCGCCTTCGCGAAGCGTGGCCGTTCGGAGCGCGTGTGAGTCCGGGGCGACGAGGATGACCGGGACGTCGCCGGTGGTGTGAGAAGTGAACGGGCCACCGGAGACAGGATCGATCATCTGCTCGGCGTTGCCGTGATCGGCGGTGACGAGGGCAACTCCATTGGCGCGGGAGAGGGCTTCAAGAATGTGGCCGATGCAGGTATCGACGGCTTCGACGGCACTGATGGCCGCGGGGATGTCGCCGGTATGGCCGACCATGTCGGGGTTGGCGAAGTTGACGATGATGAAGTCGTATTTCCCGGATTCGATGCCCTCGACGACGCCCCTGCATACCTCCTGGGCGCTCATTTCAGGCTGAAGGTCGTAGGTGGCGACCTTGGGCGAGGGGACAAGGCGTCGATCCTCGCCGGGGAAGGGTTCCTCCCGGCCGCCGTTCAGGAAGAACGTGACGTGGGGGTACTTCTCGGTCTCGGCGGTGTGGAGTTGAGTGCGGCCGGCATCGCTGATGGCACGGGCGAGCGGGGTTTCGACATCGTGGGGCGCGAAGGCGACGTGGACGGGAAGGGTGGCATCGTACGTGGTCAGCGTGGTGATGTTTCGGGGAATTGTGTAGTCGCCGCGTTCGAAACCGGAAAAATCGGGGACCGCGAGGGCTTCGGTGAGCTGGCGCCCTCGATCGGAGCGGAAGTTGAAGAAGATGACGGAGTCGTTCGGGCCGATCGCGTGCTTTTCGCCATCGTGGCCC
Source organism: uncultured Sphaerobacteraceae bacterium (assembly GCA_964622205.1). GTDB lineage: Bacteria > Chloroflexota > Chloroflexia > Thermomicrobiales > UBA6265 > JACCYX01. The sequence goes on along the minus strand of CAZUPA010000046.1, from coordinate 3,677 downwards.
GGGATGACGGTGGGAACGATGAACTCGTCCGTGACATCCAGGGCGTAGCTGGTGTCGATGGCCGTGACGGCGGAGGTGGCCTCTGGACCTTTGGCATGCACGATGGCATCGTAGGCGGCCTGGGTTCGTTCCCAGCGGTGATCGCGGTCCATGGCGTAGTAGCGGCCGGAGACCGAGGCAATGCGGCCGAGACCGAGGTGGGCGAGCTTGCTTTCGACTTCGGTGAGAGAGTGCCGCCCGCTGGTTGGGGACGTGTCGCGGCCGTCGGTGAAGGCGTGGACGAGGAGGTTCTGGACGCCCGCGTGTTTCGCGGCATCGAGCAGGGCCAGCAGGTGACGGGTGTGGCTGTGGACGCCGCCGTCGCTGACGAGTCCCATGATGTGGACCGTCCCGTCGTGGGCGATGGCCGACCTGAACGCGGCGTCGATGGCGTTGTTGGCTGGCAGTTCGCCATCGCGGAT
>CAZUPA010000046.1:0-3116 GCA_964622205.1 uncultured Sphaerobacteraceae bacterium | reverse complement strand
GACGCGGCGATCAGCATCAAGATGATCACGCCGGGGAACTCGCGGCGGATCGTCGAATTCGCGTTCGACTACGCGCGGAAGAACAAGCGGAAGAAGGTCACGGCGGTCCACAAGGCGAACATCATGAAGTTCTCCGACGGGTTGTTCCTGCGCGTCGCTCAGGAAGTGGCCGCCGAGAACCCGGACATCCAGTTCGAGGACCGGATCGTCGACAACATGTGCATGCAGCTCATGCAGAAGCCAGAGCTCTACGACGTGCTGGTGATGCCGAACCTGTATGGCGATATCGTTTCCGACATCGTGGCCGGTATGATCGGCGGTCTCGGGGTGGCGCCGGGCGGCAACATCGGCACCGAGGCCGCGGTGTTCGAGCCGATTCACGGTTCCGCGCCGACGCACGCTGGCAAGAACGTCGCCAACCCAATGGCGATGACGCTGTCTGGCGCGCTGATGCTGCGCTACCTGAACGAAATCGAGGCGGCCGAGCGCGTGGAAGCGGCGGTGGCGGCCGTAATTGGCGAAGGCACGGACGTGACCTACGACCTGCGGGCCGATCGCGATCAGTCCAAGGCCGCGTCCACGACGCGGATGACGGACGCCATCATCGCGAAGCTGTAAGCAATCCTCATGGTGACGGGAGTGGACCCCTTGGGTGCGCTCCCGTCGCTCGTTTCCCTAGTTCCCCTTTTTCCAGTAGACCAGGTTTCGCCCATGACAATCACCGCCGCCGATGTTGATGCCGCCGCCGGGCGACTTCGTGGTATCGCGACCGTAACGCCGCTCCATGTCTCGGAACGCCTCAGTGAAGCGAGTGGCGCCACGGTCTGGCTGAAGCGAGAGGACCTGCAGCCGGTACGGTCGTACAAGATTCGCGGGGCATACAACCACATATCGCAGCTCTCGCCGGAGCAGCGGAGGGCGGGCGTAGTGTGCGCCTCGGCGGGTAATCACGGCCAGGGCGTGGCCCTGGCCTGCGCGATGCTGGACGTGCGTGGATCGGTGTTCGTGCCGACCACAACGCCCCGGCAGAAGCGGGAGCGAATCGAGGCGCTGGGCGATGGCCTGGTGGACCTGGTGGTGGTGGGAGACACCTACGACGACTCGTACCGGTTCGCCAGAGAAGCAGCCGACCGGGACGGGATGTCGATGGCGCCGGCGTTCGACGACGCGCGTACGATCGCTGGCCAGGGCACGGTTGCCCGGGAGATCGTGGAGCAGCTTGGCAAGGCGCCCGACGTGATGCTTGTCCCTGTTGGCGGCGGCGGCCTGGTGGCGGGCGTCCTGACCTGGATGGCCGAGAACGCGCCGGAGACACGGGTCATCGGCGTCGAGCCGGCGGGCGCGGCGGGCATGACGGCGGCCCTGGAGGCTGGGGAGCCACGGGAACTGGAGACCATCGACCGGTTCGTGGATGGCGCGGCGGTGAGGCGGGTGGGGAACCTGACATACGCGATCGCCGCCGCGCACCAGCTCGAGGTGATGTCCGTGCCGGAAGGCGCGGTCTGCGGCGAGATGCTGCGGATGTACCAGGTGGACGGGATCATCGCGGAGCCCGCGGGCGCTCTGGCGACGGCCGCGTTCGGGCAGTGGAAGCCGGAGCCGGGTTCGACGGTGGTGGCGATCCTGACCGGCGGCAACAACGATGTGTCGCGGTATGCCGAAGTCATCGAGCGGGCCCTGATCTACGACGGGCTCAAGCACTACTTCCTGGTGAACTTCCCACAGGAACCAGGAGCGTTGCGACGATTCCTGGATGAGGTGCTTGGTCCGGATGACGATATTACGTATTTTGAGTATGTGAAGCGGTCGAATCGAGAACATGGTCCCGCGCTTGTCGGGATCGAACTCGGGAACCGGGACGACCTTGGCGGGTTGATGGAGCGCCTGGAGGAGTCCAACATCGAGGCCGAGACAATCGATCCGCAAAGCGCGATGTTCAGGTACCTGATTTCCTGAAACGGTTGGGCAAGGAGAAGCGATGACCATCGAAACTGGTGTGATGTTCCGGCGTGAGCAGGATCCGGCGACGCTGATTTCCTACGCCCAGCGGGTGGAGGCGTTGGGATTCGACCAGCTTTGGGTGGTGGAGGATTGCTTCTACCACGGCGGGATCGCGCAGGTCGCGATCGCGCTGGCGGCGACGACGCGGTTGAAGGTCGGTATGGGCATCAACCCGGCCGTGGCGCGGAATCCGGCGTTCCTGGCGATGGAGTACGCGACGCTGGCACATGCGTTTCCGGGTCGATTCATCGGTGGAATCGGGCATGGCGTGGCGGGGTGGATGGAGCAGATCGGGGCGAGACCGGCCTCCTGGTTGACGTCGATTTCGGAGATCGCCACCGCGGTGCGCCGGATCATTCGCGGCGAGCATGTCACCACCGATGGGCGATACGTTCGCCTCACCGATGTCCAGCTTGAGAAGACGCCGGAGGTTGTTCCGCCGGTGCTGCTCGGCGTGCAAAGCGAGAAGTCGGTCCGGTTGGCTGGCGAGTGCGCCGATGGGATTCTCATCGTGGAGGGTTCCGGAGCTGAGTACGTGACATGGGCACGCGACCTGATGAACGAGGGCAGGGCGGCCGCCGGACAGCCGGGTGATGGGCGCGTCGTCGTCTTCGCGAACTGCGTGGTCGATGACGACGTCCCAGCGGCCGCGCGTCGGGCAATCCGCGAGCAGGTCGCGAACGAGAATGGGTCTGGCATCCGGACCACGGTGAGCCGGATGCCGTTCGCGGCGGAGATGGCCGAACTCGCCGCTCAAGGCGGGGTGGATGCCCTCCGCGAGGGGATGCCGGACGATTGGCTGAGCCGGTTGACGATCACCGGGTCCCATTCCGATGCGCGGGCGGCGGTGGAGCGCTACGCGGGGGTGGGCGCGGAAGCGGTCATTCTGGTTCCGCCCGAAGACGCCGATTGGGATGCCTGGCTGGCGAAGCAGGCCTGGGCTACCCCAGCGTTCAACTGACCCTGTGACGCTTGCCTGACTGCTCGAATCCACACAGCCCCAGGATGCAATCGACTGTTTCGGCGACTCCCTGATTGGTGGTGTCGATCTCGTGATGGGCAATGGCGCGGAGTTTTGGGAGCGTGACCTCCAGGTCGCGGAGGACGAGAAATCG
>CAZUPA010000045.1:15156-22034 GCA_964622205.1 uncultured Sphaerobacteraceae bacterium | reverse complement strand
CAAATGGTGACGAGCGGGCCGGTCATGTCCGGGGTGCGCGCACGGCTCGGTGTCGATGTGCTGGAGACGAGTGTGTCCGCCAGCGCCGCCGAGTCGTCGCAGTTCATCTATGTGACGGCCACGGGCGCCGATCCCGACCGCGCGGCGCAGGTCGCGAACATCGTGGTCGAAGAGTTCGTCATCTATATGCAGGGCCGCGCCCAGGAACGGGCCGAGACCGCCCGGAGCGGCATGGATGTCCAGATCGCCGCGCTCGAGGAGCGCATCGCCGAAGTCGATACCCTGATCGACGAGCTGCAAGCAGGCGAGCCGACCGATGCGGTCAGCCAGCAGATCGAGGATCTGAGGCTGGAACGCTCGTATGTGATCCAGTCGCTGACGAACCTGAACACCGACGCGGTCACGGTAAGCGCGGAAGTCCTTGCGTCGAGCGCCCAGATCGAACCGGTCAACGAAGCATTTCCGCCACAGCAGCCCTTCAGCCCGCAACCGCGAACCGCGCTGCTGCTGGGGATGTTCGTGGGGCTGCTGCTCGGGGTCGCGTTGGTGGCGTTGCTGGAGTTCATGGACAACACGGTCCAACCCGACCAGAACATGGTTGACGTCGCCGGCGCTCCGCTCCTCGCGACCATTCCCGCGCTCTCCAGGATGCGGCCCGGTAGCAGCCAGGTCTATGCGTTCACCCAATCACGATCGGCCGCGTCCGAGGCGGTTCGCCTGCTGAGAACCAACCTCGAGTTCGCGGCGGCGGCCGCGCCAATCCGCACGCTGACCATCACCAGCCCAAATTCCGGAGAGGGGAAGAGCACCACCATCGCGAACCTCGCGGTAACCATGGCGCAGGCTGGCCTGAAGACGGTGATCGTGGATGCCGACCTCCGGCGGCCAAGCCAGCACCGGATATTTCACGCAGGCAATGAGCAGGGTCTCACCACGCTGCTCACACAACCAGGCATGCCCTGGCTCCAGGCCTCGAAAAAGGTGGCGTTGCCCGGTCTGTACCTGATCTCCAGCGGGCCGATTCCTCCGAATCCGTCGGACCTCGTGAGTTCCCAACGGTTCGCCGCTATCCTGGCGAGCATCGCCGCGGATGCCGACATGGTGCTCGTCGACTCTCCTCCCGTGTTGGCCGCCAGCGACGCGCTCGCCATCTCGGCGCACACCGATGGCGTGTTGATCGTGTGCCAATCGAGCAGGACCAGGATCGACGCGCTTCGGAACGCGGCCGAATCGCTGCATCATGGCGGCGTGCGGGTCATTGGCGTGGTGCTCAACCGGCAGAAGCGGCAGGCTGGCGCCAGCTACCGCGGGGAATACTATGGTCCGGCGGTCGAACCCACCGCGGCTGATTAGGGCGACCGTTTCCGCAGGTACCGCTGGAGCCCAAGCGCGCCAAGCAGGTCCGGATTCGCCAGGTTGAGTTGACGCAGCACCTCCGGGGTCGCTTCGCCGCCGAGCGCATCGCGCTGGTAGGCGGCCACGCGGCGTGTCATCTCTCCAGTGTCGGCCAGCTTGTCGCCAGCGTTTTCGCCAATCGCCACCAGTTCCGCCAGTCGAGGGAGAATCTGGGAGAGATGGGCGTCCACATCGTCGCAGACGCCAAAGTGGGTTGGCGCGATCCGGGCCGGTTTCAGCGAGCGCATGCGATCCACGCTGATCTCCCACGCGGGCGGATCCACTTCGGGAGGGGGGATGGGCACGGCGACGTAGTCCGTGCCAGGCGCCCGGACCCCGCCAACATCACCGGTGAACAGTGTTCCAGTTCGCTCATCCAGAATCACGAGATGGTGCGAGGCGTGACCTGACGTGTGAGCGATCCTGAGTGTCCGGTTGCCCAGGGTGATGGTGGAATCGTCCTCGAGCACGCTTACCCGTTCTTCGGATATTCCGGCTACTTCGCCCCAGAGGCGTTCCATGTCGTCGCCATAGATGCGCCCTGCGCTTCGAACCAGCCGCTCCGGGTCGATCAGGTGTGGCGCGCCCGCTGGATGGACATGCACCCTGATGCGCGGATTGTCCCGCAGGATCACCCCGGCGGCCCCGCTGTGGTCGAGATGGATGTGGGTGACGATGATGTGCCCGATGTCCTCGAACGAACGGCCCGCTTCCCGGAGGCCGCGTTCCAACGCCGGGAGCGAGGTCGAGGGGCCAGTTTCGATCAGGATCGAGGTGTCCCCGGCATCCAGCAGGTAGGCGGCGATGACGCCTGGCGCGCCAAGGAACTCGAGGTCGATCACGGTTACACCGGATTCAGGCGGGACGCCCAGGGTCGAACTGGTTGGCATGGCTTGTACCTTTACGCATCGGAACGCGAACGCTCCGGGGAGTAAAGCATCGCCGGTCGCACCGGGCAAGCCGCGGAATTCCTGCTTCGAAGCGGATCGCACTTGCGACGGACCCTCTCGAATGGCTACCATGTTGTCGCATGCGACGAACCATTGGCCACCCCTCATCGAACCAAAACCGGTCAGTGAGTGGTGTGATAATGAATGTCCCGGATCGCGACACCCAGTGTTGCACGGGGATCTGGTGGACACGACCGTGTCCTCACTTCACGGGAACAGGCAGGTATGGATAGCGAACTATCAATGCTCAGCGTCGGCGACGCCGCCAAACGCCTCGAACGGTCCACCGAGCAGGTGCGCCGGTATCTGCGCGAGGGTCGTCTCAAGGGCCAGCGGATGGGCGGTCAGTGGTTCATCGAACGGGATGTACTCGATGCGTTCGCGGCGACGAACCAGGTCCGCCAGAGTTTTGTCGAGAAGCTCCAGCCCGCAAGCGGCATCCGGCCGCTCGATGACGTGATCGGGATCGGGCAGGGAGCCGGCACCAACATTGGAGACGGGAAGGCCGCCTACCGGCTCGATGCCCTTCGCCGCCGCTCCTGATTCACAGCCAAGAGGGATGAACCCGTGACGGACACGACTCACAAGGATACCGGTCAAGCTCCAGACATCGTTGCGTTCGTCGATTCCTCGGCGATCGTGGCGCTGGTGGATCGCAACGACAAAACCCATGAGGCCGCCGCCAATGCCTATGCCGAACTCGTCGAGCAAGGCTACAAGCTGTTCACAACCAACCATGCGATCGCCGAGACAGTGGATCTGCTGCTCGAGGGCGTGGGGCCGGATGTGGCCCGGCGCTGGCTTCGCGATCACCGCCTGCCGATCTACCACGCGGACGAGCAGGACGAGCGGCGGGCGAAGGCGCTGGTCATCAGTTCCCGGAGCCCGCGCGGGTTGAGCTTCGTCGACGCGCTGAGCCTCGTGGTGATGGAGCGATTTGGGGTGGCGGACGCATTCGCGGTGGATTCGCACTTTCTCAGCGAGGCCAACTAGGTCCATCTCAACGGGGGCGAGGAGTTCATGAGTTCTGCTTCATCTTCCCGGATTTGCCCGGTTTGCGATTCGCCGAACAGCAGCATCAGCCTGTTCTGCGCGGAATGCGGCGCCTCGCTGAACGTTCCAGACAACGGAGATACGGCCAGCGTGCGCTCCGTCGATGCCGGCGAACCCGATTCGCAGGCGACGGCCGCGATCGCGATGCCCCTGTCTCCAGGTTCGTCCGGTTCGTCGTCGTATGGCGCCAGCGGCACGACGGTGACATCGGCCGCGGCTCCAGCCTGGGCGGCTCCCGCCGGAGAGGAGAAGGCTCCCTGGGAACTTGATCATCCCCCCGCCACAGCCTACGTTTCCGCCGATCCGGACCGGGGCATGCGGGGGTTCTACCTGGGTCTTGTCGCCGTGCTCCTGATCCTCGCGATCCTCCTGGCCTGGGGTTGGGCGTCCGTGCTCGATCAGGCGGCAAGGGACTCGATCCAGGACTTCTTCGGCTTCATCGGATAATCCCTTCCCAGCGCTTCCCCTCCCCTGCTGGACCGCGATTCGGTCCGTCACGGTTTCCACGGGTTGCGCCATCGGTCAATTCCGGGACAATGGCCTCTCATACGTCCTGTTCGCGTTCAGCGACATCGCGAGGAGTCCCACGGCATGATCGGCTTTCCCCAGACCTCTCCCACGACATCCAGTGACTGGCCCAGACGGCGCGCCTACCCGTCCTATGGCGACCGGGGGATGGTGGGCGCCGCCCACCCGCTGACGGCGGAGGCGGGCCTGAACATTCTGCGGGCCGGGGGCAATGCCGTGGACGCCGCCGTCGCGGCCGGACTGGTGGCGGCGGTGGTGATGCCGGAGATGTGTGGTCTGGGAGGAGACCTCTTCGCGGTGCTGCACATTCCGGGCAAGGATGGTGGCCCAGCAGAAACGGTGTCGGTTCAAGGAAGCGGTATCTCCCCTCGCGGCGCTTCGATCGAGATGATGCGGTCCAATGGGAGCGCCGGTGGAACGCAAATGCCGTACCAGGGGCCGCTGTCGATCTCCGTGCCCGGGATGATCGATGCCTACGATCAGTTGCTTTCCCGCTACGGGACGATGGCTTTCGCGCGAGTGGCGGAGACGGCCATTTTCCTTGCGCGGGACGGGTTCCCGCTGCACCCGCTTGGCGCCGGGGCGATCGCCAACTCGGCCGGATTGCTGAGCCAGGACCCCGCCGCGGCCGCGGTGTTCCTGCCAGGTGGGAATGCGCCAACCGCGGGCGAACGGCTTCGCCAGGTGGATCTCGCCCGGACGCTGGAAGAACTGGCGTCCGGTGGGCTCGACTCGTTCTACCGGGGTTCGATCGCGAAGCGCATCACCGACTACCTGGCCTCCGTGGGCGGAGCGCTTTCCGCCGATGACTTCGCGGATCACGGCACGGATATCGGCACGCCGATCAGCACGACGTATCGCGGGCATACCGTGTACCAGACGGCGATTCCATCCCAGGGGCTGATCCTGCTCGAAGCGTTGAACATCGTCGAGCAGGCGGAGGTTCCCGATGCGCTGAGCGCCGATTCGATCCACCTGCTGGTCGAGGCCAAGAAGCTGGCGTTCGCGGACCGGCTTCGCCACGCCGCCGATCCCGGATTTCACAACACCCCGCTCGACACGCTGCTGTCGAAACCGTGGGCGGCCAGCCGGTTCTCGGAAATCGATCCGAAGCAGGCGGCCACGGATGTTCCGGGCGGGAACCTCCAGGATGGGGATACCACCTACCTGAACGTGGTGGACTCCAACGGCATCATGGTGTCCCTGATCCAATCGGTGTCGAGCGCGTTCGGGTCCGGAGTGGTCGGCGGTGACACCGGCGTGGTGCTGAACAACCGGGTTGGCCGGGGATTCACGCTCCAGGACGGGCATGTGAACCAGTACGCGCCGGGCAAGAAGACCATGCACACGCTGAACTGCTACCTGGTGGCGGACCCGCGGGGCCAGCCAGTACTGGTGGGCGGTACGCCAGGTGGCGACGGTCAGCCGCAATGGAACCTGCAGGCGCTGGTCGCGATGATCGACGGTGGGCTGGACGCGCAGGAGGCGATCGAGCAGCCCCGCTGGACAAGCTGGCCGGGGACCGATCCGGCGTCGATCGATAACCCGTTCGAACTGCAGGTCGAGGATCGGCTTGGCGACGATGTGATCGCGGGCCTGCAAGAGCGAGGGCACAACGTTCGCCTGCTCGGACCGTGGGACGGGGGCGGGGCCGCGCAGATCATCGCTCGCGATCCGGAGACAGGCATCCTGATCGGCGGGACCGATGCGCGCGTGGAGGGCAATGTCCTCGGCTATTAGGCGGACAACAGGGATGGGTCCGTTGCAACCATTCCGGACCTTGCTGTAGTGCTGGCGCATTCAGGCGGAGTTCCAGCCCTTCCCAGGTACGCCACGTGTCCTCCGGGTTGGTGCTGGCGGTGGTTCAGTTCGTGGGTGGTTTGGCGGTCTTGCGTGACCGCCTGGATTTGACGTTCTGGGGATCCATGCCTGGAACCCAATCTTCGTCGGCCGGCGAGGCGGCGACCTCGTAACCGAGGCGAGTGAGGAGGGCGCGGCCCCAGGCGGCGCGCCAAGGACGCGGATCGACCGGCACGCCTGATCCGTGTGAGTCGGAGCCGATACCGACCAACAGTCCACGGCTTTCGGCCATCTGGCGGTATCGCTTCGTGTCATGGTCGGTGTACGTCCGGTAGTGACCTTCGAGCCCGTCGATCGGGGCGGCCTTCAGCATCCTGTCGAGGGTCCTGGCGGTCAGCGCTGGACCGAGATCGGCGCGTCCAGGGTGAGCCACCACGCACACTCCGCCACCGTCGTGGGCCGCCTCCACCACGTCTTCAAGCGGTGTGTCGGTGGTGAAGTGCCCACCAAGCTGGACGACCAGTTCCGCCGCTTCCTTGAGGCGCGGGACGTGGCCGTCGCGGATCATGGCGCGCAGGATATGCACGGGCATCTGTTTGCGCTCGCCGACCTCCCTCTCGACCGAAGGAATCGCGCGGCCCGAGGCCTCCACCCGCCGGCGGGCATCGGCGGCCAGCGCCATGAACCGCCGGTCGTGCTCGGCCATGATCGCCAGGAAGGCGGCCGCTTCCGGCCGATGGTCATCAGGCCGGATGCCATAGACCAGCAAATGCCACTGGCGCCCATCCCAGCGGACGGTGACTTCGGTGGCGGGAACGATCTGGACGCCGCGGCGCTGTCCGAGGTCGATTGCCTCAAGCACCGAATCCTGTGTGTCGTGATCGCAGACGGCTCCGACCTCGAACCCGTGCTCGACCAGGTAACTGACAAGTTCGGAGGGGGACCAGAATCCATCGCTGGCGTACGTGTGCAGGTGCAGGTCGACTCGCGCATCGAACGCCAGGCGGCGGTCTGCTTCCGGATAGTCAATTACAGTAGACACGACAACGCCGCACTCCCCGTTCCAGACAATGACCTTTCCGGCCATGATACGCTGAATGGGACAGGACGCGACATCCACAATGAGATGGCCCTGGCGATACGACCGCCGCC
>CAZUPA010000045.1:0-15056 GCA_964622205.1 uncultured Sphaerobacteraceae bacterium | reverse complement strand
ATGGGACAGGACGCGACATCCACAATGAGATGGCCCTGGCGATACGACCGCCGCCAACCTTGCGTTTCACCTAAATCCAGCCGTGGCCACTTGACATCCGCCGGGCCATATACTCCACTCCCAATACGTTCGACCGGTCGCCAAACCGTATCGCATTAGCCAGGAGTGTGGGCGCATCTCTATGCCGCGGCGTGACATGGATACACAAGAGGATGTTTCGGATGGCGCGAATCTCGGCATTGCCCGACCGGACCTTCCCATCACCTATCGTCGCGCCTCCGATCGCTCGGGAGTCGGGCAGAAACGATACGTGAGATTGAATCAGGCGGACCTGTTTCTCGTTTTGTTTGGCGCCGTGATGGGCACGAGCTGGACGTTCGGGGGATGGGTTCGGCCACGAATACAGGCCACGGGGATTGTGCTGGCCATGGTGGGATCACTCGTCCTGCGCACCCGCGGGCTGCTGGACGCCGCCCGGGACGAGTGGTTCGATGGCCGTTCAGTCGCCGAGTCGATCAAGTCCCTGAGCTGGCAGTTCATGCTGCGGCTTCCACCGTTTGACGGTGACCTGAACGCCGCGTCCAAAGAGTTCGAGCGACTGGTCCTTGAAATCGCCCGTTCACCAGCCGCGGACGAGCATCCGTCGTTCGTGCAGGAACCGGTTGGCCCAACCGGCAAAATGGCGCTCGTCTTTCAGCAACCCGAGACGGTCCGCCAGACGATCTATATCCGGGACCGGCTGGAACCACAAATAGGATGGTATGCGAAGGAGTCGAAGCGAAGCCTTCGATTGTCCAGGTATTGGTCATGGGCGGGCACGGTGGCCCAGGCCACGACGTTGGGGATTGGGCTCTATGCCATCAGCAGTCCGAATGGGTTGAGCCTCGTTGGACTATTGGCGACCATTTCCGCGTCAACCACCGCCTGGACCCAGCTCAAGCGATATGACGAAACCGCCAAGGGATACGGCCTGGCCAGAGACGAACTTCAGCGAATCCACGATGAACTCGCCAGCCCAGCGTCCAGGAGATCCACCATGGCGCTCTTGCTCGCCGCGGAGACAGCCGTCTCCAGAGAGCACAAGGTGTGGATAGATCGTCGAAGAGCCGCGGCCTAAACGCGCGATACTCTCCAATGCGATGCGACTCCGGCGGGTTGAGGTACTGGATCATGGATTCAGGCAGGTTCACAGGCTGTTCCCTTGGCGAACAGCCTGGAGGACTATGTAAATATTCACCGCATGGGAACAAGCAGACGCCAACCATTGAGCGCGGGATGTCGCATATGTCGTTTCGGCTATATGATTCAGGCTCTACAGGCGGCATAAGGTTTCATTCACTCGCAATGGCGCGATGAAAGGCTGGTAGCCATCATGTTGGTGTTCATGAGTCATGCGAGCGAGCAAAAGGCAACGGTCGAAGCGGTCGGAAAACGGCTTCCCAGATATTTCAATGTCTGGATCGATGCGAGCGGCTTGCTTGCGGGCGAATCTCTTGCGAAGACCCTGGAACAAAAGGTAAACAAGGATAGCGACTATTTCGTTCTGTTTGTTGACGAACATTCAGTCAAGTCAAGGTGGGTGCGGCAGGAAATTGACTGGGCATTGGATGTCGAGAAGCGGACGGGACGCACGTTTATCCTGCCAATCGTGGTTAACAGGGACGCATGGAAAGACATCGAGCCAAAAGAGTTGCGGGACAAGCTATTCATACCGTGCGACAGAACCGATGAACGAGGGATCGATGCGCTTGCGCAGGAAATTGCCTATTACATACATTCCTGGATGGCAAGGGATATAGACAGAATTCAGGGCATGGCACAATCCAATGCCAGAAAGAACGACCTTGAAGATCCTCGGGAATCGATGAAGCTACTCGCCGTCGATATCCTCAAGATCGTTTACAAACATACCCCCGACAACCCAATTACGTTGCGAGAGATTTACGAGCAGATCAAGGAGAACGATCACGCCAGGGGGATGAGTTTCGATGAGTTCCGCCAGTGGTTCGATCGTATTCATGGCGAGGACAGGATGTTCCAGGGAACATTCTATGACGGGGAGGAACTCCACACATCGATTATTGTGAACTCCGTGAGGGGTCAGGTCTATTCCGAGGAGAAGAAGCTCATTGCCAGAGCCGCGCTTAAGCTCATCCGGAATGACTCAATTGTCGCTCTGGATGGCGGCTCGACCACGGAAGCCATCGCGGCCTTAATCTCAAGGAGTGTCCGGCCCGGCATGATTCCCAGCCTGTCAGTTGTCACCAATTCGGTTTCCGCCGCTCGGGTGCTCCGGCAGTCAGACAGCCCCACACTCAAGGTGTATATCGCTGGCGGGCTCGTTCGGGCGACCTCGTTGGCGGTCGTCGGAGCCCGTGACCGATCCGCCGATAGCCTGACTGAGATGATGGATATCGTCGGCCAGGTCGATCTGGCGTTTGTCGGGACGAGTGGCCTCACCGCGGAAGGGCTTTGGACTCGAACGGCTGAAGAGTCCAGAACGAAACAATCGCTCCTCGCCCCGGGCGCCCGGCACGTGATCGTCACCGACTCTTCAAAATTCGATCTCCGGCTGAATCACCTGTTCTCCAACCTGGAGAATCTGCATGTCATCACCGCGATGCTGGATCGCTCCGAGGAGCTAATCAGCAAACACGAGAGATACAGGAACATCCTTGACGCGCATAACAGCGTTCTGAGCGTCGTGGAACCGAACCGCTGATAGGCATAGGTCGCATACAGTCACGCGCTTCGTGTCGCCACGAACACCGGGAGAGCCGATCCACCGGCCAGTCTCCTGATGCCACCACGGCCATCGCTGGCCGGTGACGGAATCCTCACCGCCCCGCCTCCCTGTACCCCTGTTCATGCCGGCTCTGGAAGATCGATGGTGGTCCCCGCCCGCGTCGCCCGGCCTGGGCCGTCGTCCAGCGAGCCCACATGGCGCCACCCGCGCTAGCTTTTGACCGGCATCAACGATACTGTTTGCAGAGATGTGTCAGGTACCCGGTATCCAGGGAGCATATGCGTGATGTCGAGTAATCCCTCAGAGCGAGTTAGCCCCGCAACGGCGGAATTGTTCAAGGCCTACGACATTCGGGGCCTTGTCCCCGAAGAGTTGAATGCCCCCTTGGTCTACGATATTGGACGCGCGACAGCCATTGTCCTGAACGCCAGGGAGGTCGCGGTTGGACGTGACATGCGTGTCTCGGGTCCATCGCTGTCGGCGGCTCTGATCGACGGGCTCCGTGACCAGGGCGTAACGGTCATCGATATCGGCCTCGTTTCAACCGATGCGCTTAATTTCACGGTGGGACGGTACGGCTATGGCGGCGGCGTGATGATTACGGCTTCCCACAATCCCGCCGGGTACAACGGCTTCAAGATATGCGGTGAAGAAGCCCGCGCGCTCTCGCTGGACAGCGGCATCGGCGACATCCGCGATCTTGTCATGTCCGGCAACTTCCCTTCCAAGGCGGAACGCCGGGGGGATCTGGTTGAGCGCGACGTCCTCGACGCCTATAGCGAACATGCGCTCGGCATGATCGACCCACAGGCCATCAAACCGCTCAAGATCGCCATTGATGCGGGGAACGGCATGGCTGGCGCTCTGGTGCCGCCGGTCTTCGCTCACCTGCCGTGCGAGGTCATTCCGCTCTACTTCGAGCTTGACGGCACATTCCCGAATCACGAAGCCAATCCCATTGAACCGCACAACATCCGCGACCTGCAGCGCACCGTCATCGAACAGGGCTGTGACCTCGGTGTGGCCTTCGACGGCGACGCCGACCGGATGTTCCTGATCGATGAGAAGGGTGACTTCGTCGGCGGGGACATGACCACCGCGATGGTCTCCATCCAGATGCTCCGCAAGCATCCAGGCTCCGCCATTGTGTACAACCTGATTTGTTCGCGCACCGTTCCGGAAACGATTGCGGAATACGGCGGCCGTCCCATCCTCTCACGAGTGGGTCATTCGTTCATGAAGGCCGTGATGCGGAAGGAGGATGCCATCTTCGGTGGCGAGCATTCCGGGCATTTCTACTTCCGGGACAACTGGTATACCGATTCCGGTCTCATCGCCTTGCTTACCGTTCTCCAGCTCATCTCCGAGGATGGACAGCCACTCTCCGAGATTCTCGGCCCCATCGACAGCCGTTTCCGCTCGGGTGAAATCAATTCCGAGGTCAGCGACGTGGCAGGCACGCTGACAAAGCTGAAAGAGATCTTCTCCGCCCAGGGCGCCACGACCCACGAACTCGACGGCCTGACGATAGAGTTTCCTGAGTGGTGGTTCAATGCCCGGCCCTCCAATACCCAGCCGCTGCTGCGGCTCAACGTCGAGGCGGACGAGAAGAGGTTGCTCCACGAGAAAACGGCCGAGGTGCTTTCGCTGATTCGAGCATAGGCGATGGCCGATTCCACATCCGGGCTGGTGGTCCGGGCGGGTGTGCTGGCTGACAGCGAAGCGATCGCCCGGATATACAACGACGGCATCTATGACCGGATAGCCACGTTCGAGACCCGGCGCCGGACCGCCGGTGACATCGCCGCCTGGTTCGATGGACGATACCCAGTCGTGGTGGTTACCCGCGATGACGAGGTCATCGCGTTCGCGGCGACCTCGTCGTACCGTCCGCGGGAGTGCTACGCGGGAATCGCCGAGTATTCGGTGTACGTGGCTCGGGAAGCGCGCGGCCAAGGGGCGGGGCGGGCGGCGTTGACCGGGTTGATCGACGCGGCGCGGGAGGCCGGTTTCTGGAAACTTGTGTCGCGGATTTTTCCGGAGAACCTCGCGAGCCTGCGCCTCGCCGAGCGCGTTGGGTTCAGGCGGGTGGGTGTATACGAGCGCCACGCGAAACTGGACGGCGAGTGGAAGGATGTCGTGATCGTGGAATGCCTGATCGATCGGACGGCTGATGACTGAGCCAGGGCACGTCCATCCCACGGGCCTGTGGAATGGCGATTGGGCGCCAGATGACATTTCGATCGGCGAGTTCGCCAGCATTCCGATCGGCGAGACGGTAACCGTGGTGAAGCGGTCGCCGGACGGCTCCGAGGCGACCCGGTATCCAGCGGTGCGGGTGGAGTCGAAGGCCCCCGCGCCGTGGATCGAACTGGTGGCCGAATGGACTGTCCCGGATGTCGAGGTGGCGGGCCTGTCATTCATACCGGGCGACACCGTTCGCGAGTTCTTCTCGGCGAGGCATCCGTTCAACGCGTTCGCCGTGATCTCGCCAGAGGGTGAGTCGCGGGGTTGGTACGGAAATGTGACCTACACCGCGTTCTTCGATATGGTCGAAGGGGAGCGGGTGCTGGTTTGGCACGATCTGTACCTCGACGTGGTGATCCTTCCGGATGGCGTGATGCATTTGCTCGACGATAGCGAACTTGAGGAGTCGGGGATTCCGGCTCGGGACCCGGCGTTCGCGGCGGCAATTGTCCAGGCCCGTCTGGACCTGATCGAGGCGATCCCGTCGTTTGGCTGAGGTGGCTCACGGTGCTGGCGGGCGCCTGTGTCCAGTTCATTGGAGCGGGTGGCGGGATTCGAACCCACGCCTGCTGCCTGGAAGACAGCGGCTCTGCCAACTGAGCTACACCCACCGGTTTGGCTGGCGACCAGCCCGTTGCAAGGGGCCGTACATCTTTCGTTAACGATGAAATGCCGGATTGGTTTCGGTGGGTTTCAGATTGGCGCGATGGAGGTGGCGAGGGCGAGGCACCGGGGGGCTACTGACTCCGGCCGCACCATGTATGGAACGATTCGCCTTCCGTGGCCGGAGCCGTAGCCCCGTACATTTGCCGGTGCCGGTGGCGAGCGAAGCGGTGCGGTGGTGGACACAGGGCCGGGAGTATGTGCCCGGCCCTGGTGTGTCGGGAGGCGTGTTCGCGCTACGCTGCGGAGGTCGCCTCTTCCGCCTCGTCAGTTTCTTCCGCCGGTGATTCGACCACGGGGTTCGCGACGCGGTGGATGAACGGCTCGAAACGGCCGATTTCCCGCTCGGGGAGCCAACCGGTGATGTTCGTGCCCGCCTCGCTGTAGTCCCGGTGCTCGACCCGGCCGAGGGTGTGGAACCGGTCCACGAGTTCGGAGCGGTCGAACGGGACGGTCAGCTCGACGTTCGTGAAGGCGTCCTCCTGCTCCAGCACCGTTTCGATCCGGGCCAGAAGCGCATCAATGTGCAACTCTTTCTGGGCCGAGATCGGCACGGAGTCCTGGGGAGTCCCGATTTCGGCCGCGCGATCGGCGAGCGATTCCAGCTCCTCCGGCGTCATCCGGTCGATCTTGTTCAGGGCGAAGACCATGGGCCGGTCGTCGGCGCCGAGGTCTTCCAGCGTCGTGGTGACGGTTTGCACCTGCTCGGCGGCGTTGGGGTGCGTTACGTCGACCACATGGAGCAGGACGGTGGCCTCGCTAATCTCCTCCAGCGTCGCGCGGAAGGCGGCGATCAACTGGGTGGGAAGGTTGTTGATGAAGCCCACGGTGTCGGTGAGCAGCACTTCGCGGCCACTGGGCAGCGCGATCCGTCGCGTTGTTGGGTCCAGGGTGGCGAAAAGCTTGTCCACGGCCAGGACACCGGCGCCCGTAATCGTGTTGAGCAACGTGCTCTTGCCCGCGTTGGTGTAGCCGACGAGGGACACGACCGAGATTGGCGTTTCCTTGCGCCGGGCCCGGTAGGTCTGCCGGTGCCGGTGAACCTGCTCCAGTTGTCCCTTGATGAAGCTGATCCGCTTCTGGGCTTCCCGGCGGTCGGCCTCGAGCTGCGTTTCGCCCGGACCGCGGAGACCGACGCCACCGACGCCCTGACGGGAGAGGTGGGTCCACATCCGGGTCAACCGGGGAAGGCGGTATTGAAGCTGGGCCAGTTCAACCTGGAGTCGTCCCTCGTGGGTCTGGGCCCTGCGGGCGAAGACATCGAGAATCAACGCCGTGCGGTCGATGACCATGACGTCGAGATCGCGCTCCAGGTTGCGCTGCTGGCCGGGTGTCAGCTCCCCGTCGACCATGACGAGATCGTATTCGAGGTCCTTGCGAAGGGCCTTGACCTCTTCGAGCTTCCCCTTCCCGACGTAGGTGCCCGGATGCGGGTGGGCGAGTCGCTGGGAGATCGAGCCGACGACTTCGACATCGACGGATTCGGCCAGGCGGGCGAGTTCCTCGATGGATTCGGCCGCGTCCCAGGCTTGGGATTGGGTTTCGACCGAGATCAGCAGTGCTTTCTCGATCTGGCGAGCGGTTGGGATGAACTCAGCGCGATGACGCTTTTCGAATTCCTCGTCCGGCTCTTCATTGTCATCGAACTCTTCGGTGAAGTCGTCGAAATCCGGTTCGATAACGTCGTTGTCATCGTGTGAATGGTGGGTTGGAGTAGTTATGCTGATTCCTTCCAGCGTGCGGTCGTGGAGGCAGGATCATTCCCGTACGGGAACCGTATCTCAATTCTGAAAATGGATGATGAACCGCGCAGTGGGAACTGCCTCGCGACCTGGATGCAATGTGATGTGGGCAGGCAAGCCGGTCAGGCTGCCAGTGGTATCCAGATTCGCGGTGTGCCCATTGCGATGGTCCTCCCGGAGTGCCGCCTGTCGCCTTCAGGCGGGGTGGTCGCGGTTGCGACGGTTGAAGATGGGTCGGGGAGCGACAGTCCGTCGCGGAAGCGCTCGCCCTTGTCTCGCTCCTCGATCCAGAGATCGCGTGGCGCCCGGTGGGTCACCACCAGCGAGACATCGCCCGGCACGAGGGTGTAGCAGTCGATCCGGATCGTGTACTCCTGATCGGCGCGTTCCTCCTGGAGCGGTTCTACAGTATAAACCGCCCAGGCATGATTCTGCTCAAGGCCCGCTTTTCGTTCGTTCGGATCGTCACTCCCAAGCGTGATGACGGAGCGCTCCTCCAGTTCTTCGAGCATGCCGATTTCGTTGAGAATGCAGTCGTCCGGGCCGGAGGCACGATCGATCACGCTTTCGATGGTGAGGAGACTGTGGCCGGACTGAAGTTCGTAGTACTCGGTTCCGTTGAGGAACTCGACGTTGACGATTTGCCAGCCGTCCTCCGGAAGCGCGACCTCCCAGCCGTGGGCCAGACCGGCGAGGATGGTATCCGGGCCGGTGGACGCCTGGGGCGTGGCCGCGGGCCAGTCGCCGCTGGCGGCGCTTTCGGCATCGACCGCGGCGGGGAAATCGGCCTGGGCGAGGAACTGGCAGGGCTCGGGACTGGCATCGACGCAGGCGGACTGGCGCCCGGTGAGTTCGAGCATGCCTGCTTCGCTGGCGAGGGCATGTTCGCTCGCCAGCCAGACGATGACCTGAACGGTGGTTCCGACCGTGCGGATTGTGCGATAGCCGGTGGCGATGACGCCGTCCTCGGCCCGGGCGGTCTGGATGGTTACGCCATCGCCGGCTTCCTTGGGTTCGCCGTAGGTGACTGAAAAGACCCAGGTGGGCGGGAAGGTGATGTCCAGCGGGGATTCGGCGAACTCCGCCACCTGCTCCCCGGTATCGAAGGTGGCGATGGTGGTATCGAGCATGTGATCGTACCCGTCATCGCCCAGTTGCTGACGCGAAACGAAAAGGTCCTGGATGCCGCCGGGCATGGCGTCTTCGAGATCGGACGACAGTTCGCCGCCATAGGGAAGCGTCTCGCCATCCTTGACGCGATAGTGATCCGTTATCGGGAAGTACACCCAGGGGATGCTGGAGAGCGCGTCCTCGCCAGCCACGGTCAGCGCGGCGGTTCCGGGCTGGAAATCGTCGCTGGTGGAGCGAGCGATCGCATCATCGAGCCGGCTGCTGGTTTCGTTGACCAGGCCGGCGACCGCGTCCGAGGTCCAATCGCTCGTGTTTTGCTGGGTGGAGTACTGCTGCTCGTCGAACGCGTAGAAAACGGCGATCAGGTAGTCGCCGGAGACCAGTAGGCCAGTCAATCCGTTTTCGGACTCGTGGACCTCGACACCATCGATGTCGCCACCGGTCGAGTCGAGGCCATCCGCGATTTCCTCAGCCAAATCCGCGGTTGCGCTGGAATCGTCGAACCCAACGAGATATGTGGTCACGGAAGCGAGGACATCGGACGTGGGGTCGGCACGATCGGCGTGCAGCCCCAGGATCATCGCGTACGCGCCGGTGAACTCATCTTCGACGCCTTCCAGCGCTGAACCGGTGGAAGGCGCGTCGCCGTACATGGCGTACGCCAGCGCCGCATGGTCCAATCTTCCCGCCTGAACGAGCTGGTAGCCAGGTTCCGGAAGGCTGTCTGGGGTGGCGGGCACGGATGCGAGGTCAACCGGCGTGCGGGCCGGAATCTCCTGTAGCGCGCGACTCTGGGAGAAAGCACTTCCTGGCAACGGCGCCGTCAGGAGCGCCAGCAGGACGATGACGGAGAGCAGACGTTTGATTCCCTGGCTCGAATGCATTCAGGCCCCCTGGGGTTCGATGTCGTCCCCGGCAAACAGTGTCCGTGACGCCACCATGAGCGCGATCCCGCCCAGGATCATGGCCATGCTGAGCCAGAGCGCGGCCGGGAGCGGACCGATATAGAGACTGTCCGTGCGCATTTGCTCAATGATAAACCGGGCGACTCCGTAGGCGATCAGGTAGACGGCGGCGACGTCGCCGGAGCGAAGCCAATCGAGGCGAGGTCCGCGAAGGACGAGCCAGGAGAGTACCGCCGCGTTCACCAGGTTGAAGAGGGACTCATAGAGGAACGTGGGGTGGAAGGTCGCGAACTGCTCGTAGCCGGTGGGGCGGCGGCCGGGATCGATGGTGACGGCCCAGGGAAGGCCGGTGGGTTTGCCAAAGGCCTCCTGGTTCGCCCAGTTGCCCCACCGGCCGATCGCCTGACCCAGCGCCACGCCAGGCACGATCACGTCCATCCACAGACGGGTTGGCTGATCGTACATGCGGCAGAGAGCAACGACGGTGACGATGCCAACGATGATGCCTCCGTGGATGGAGAGGCCGCCTCCACGAAGGTTGAGCGCGCCAGGCAGGTCGTCCTGAAAGCGATCCCACTCCAGCATCACATAGTAGAGCCTGGCGCCCGCGATGGAGAGAAACACGACCCAGGGAGCGATATCGAGCAAAAAGCCGCCATCGAGGCCGCGTTGCCCGGCAAGCCAGTAGCTCAGGGATATCGCGGCGGCGATGCCGAGCAGGATGAAGAGGGCGTACCAGCGAATATCGAGTGGCCCAATGGAAATCGCGACCGGATCGGTGAGATGAGGCATCGGTGAAGTTCAAGGCTCCATGATGGGTGCGCTGGACGCCAGCGGCAGGTCGATTGCGATTCGTCATCCACGTGAGGGGCCAGGCGCCAGCTTGAGCGCGGCGATTGGACCTTCATGGAAGGGTACACCGGGAACTCAGGAAGGAATGGGCTGGTTCGCGAGGAACTGTTCCAGCTCGGCGAGGGTTGGGAGGGCGGTCAGGGCTCCCTGACGAGTCGTGGCGAGGGCTCCCGCCGCCATGGCGAAGCGGATGTCGTCGTCCGATGGGGCATTCCAGCCAGATTCGCGCAGGCGGCTGATCAGGGCGGCGGTGAAGGCATCTCCCGCGCCGGTGGGATCGACCGCTTCGACCGGGTAAACGGGATAGTGCCGCATCTCGCCCGGCTCGCGTCCCATGAGATACACACCGCGGCTGCCGTCGGTGATGACGAGAATGGATGGGGCGAATGGCGCGGCGGATTCCGCCGCCTGCCCGGGTGTATCGGCGCCCCAGAGATGATGGCCATCGTCGAGGCTGAGCTTGAGGACGGTCGCGACCCGCAGAATGGGATCGCAGGCATCGCGCAGGGCGTCCCTGCTGGGCCAGAGGGTTGGCCGGACGTTGACGTCGAAGACGACGGGCACGTTGCTGGCGGTGGCGATGTCGACGGCGCGGAGGATCGCTTCCCGCGACGGTGACTCGGCCAGCGCGACCGATCCGACCAGCAGGGCGGAGGCCCGCTCGACGCCGGCGGCTTCGACATCGGATGGCGAAAGCAAGCGATCGGCGAGGCGGATCAACTGGAAGTGGCCATCCCCGCGATCGTCGCGCCAGGCGTAGGCGATCGTGGTGCTCTCGCCGGGGATGACGCGGATTGAGTCGTTGACGCCTTCCCGCTTCACAAGCTGGCGAAGGCGGAGGCCAAAGGGGTCATCGCCGGCGGCTCCACAGAAGCGCGCGGGTGTGCCAAGGCGAGCCAGGGCGATGGCGGCGTTCATCGGCGCCCCCCCCTCGCGGATGGCGAAGGTACTGGCGGTCAGGGGTGTATCGCCGGCGTTGGCGATGAGGTCAATGAGGATTTCACCGGCGCAGACGACTGGGCCTGGGTGGGGAGTTGTCGACAAGGCTAGCTCGCCAATGCGCGGGGCGAGGCTCCAGAGGAGACGTCGCGGCGGACTTCGACCACATCGCGGAGGCTTTCGAGGCGGTGCATGATGCGGCTCAACTGGTTGACGCTCTCGACCTCGACGGTGAGGAGCAGGGTCACCGTGCGGTCGTCGTGGGTCTGGGTCAGGACGGAGAGGATATTGACGCGCTCGTCGGAGAGGAGGGTGCTGACGTCTCGCAATAAACCCACCCGGTCCAGCGCGATCATGCGTACCGGAACCGGATGGGTTTCATGGACTTCGGCGCCCCAGGATACGGGCACGAGGCGCTCGGGATCGGGGAGGTTGGCGACGTTGATACAGTCCTTGCGGTGATAGACGACGCCGCGACCGCGGGTGGTGTAGCCGACAATGGGATCTCCGGGCACGGGGCGACAACAGTTCGCCTGGATGGTGAGCAGGTTGCCGGCGCCCATGACTTCGACGCGGGCCGGGGTGCTGGGGGCTTTGACGACCGGGTTGACGGGGAAGACTTCCTTGGGGGTTTCGTCGAGCTTGGTAACGATCTGCTGGGCGGAGACGCCGCCGTAGCCGATGGCGGCGAGGAAATCGTCCAGCTTGTTAAAGCGTGGGAAGCGCTGGAGAACGTCTTCCAGCTTCATGTCGAGGCCGAGGCGGCGAAGTTCGCGCTCGAGGACTTCCCTGCCCTGGGAGATGTTCTCGTCGCGTTCCTGGCGGCGGAACCACTGGCGGATTTTCTCCCGGGCGGAGGCGGTCTTCACGTATCCGGCGTTGGCCTGGAGCCAATCGCGCCGGGGGCCGCTGACGGTCTTGCTGGTCTTGATCTTGACGACCTGGCCGTTTTGCAGCTTGTAGTCGAGCGGCACCATCTGGCCGTTGACCGTGGCGCCGATGCAGTGATGGCCAACCTGGGTGTGGATGCGGTAGGCGAAATCGACCGGCGTGGCGCCGTTGGGAAGTTCGTAGATATCGCCGGCGGGGGAGAAGCAGTAGACCATCTCCTGGAAGACGTCGGACTTGAGGGATTCGACGAACTCCTCGGCGTCGGCGACCTCGTCGCGCCAGTCCATCAACTGCCGGAGCCAGGCGACCTTGGCTTCGAGCTTCTGGTCTCCCTTTCCGCCTTCCTTGTAGCGCCAGTGAGCGGCGATACCGTATTCGGCGACCTGGTGCATCTCGCGGGTACGGATCTGGATCTCGACCGCGTGGGCATCGGGGCCGATGACGGCCGTGTGGAGGCTCTGGTACATGCTCTCCTTGGGCGTGGCGATGTAGTCGTCGATCTCGCCGGGAATCGGGTGCCAGCGGCCGTGGACGATGCCGAGCACGCTGTAGCACTCCTGGATGGTGTCCACGATGATGCGGATGCCGATGACGTCGTAGATCTCCTCGAACGGGCGAGATTTCCGGTTCATCTTCCGATATATCGAGTAGATGTGCTTCTTGCGCGCGCTCATTTCGGCCTTGATGCCGGAAGCCTCCAGCATCGCTCCGAGTTCCCGGGTCACGGTGTCGATGTACTGCTGGCTGCCCTTGCCGCGTTCCTCGAGATCCTGGGTGATGCGCGCGTATTCATCCGGCTGCGAATACCGGAAGGCAAGGTCCTCGAGTTCGGACTTGACCTGCCAGATACCGAGCCGGTTGGCGAGAGGCGCGTAAATCTCCATGGTCTGCTGGGCGATCCGCACCTGCTTCTCGCGAGGCATGGAGCCCAGGGTACGCATGTTGTGGAGACGGTCGGCGAGCTTGATCAGCACCACGCCGATGTCGTCGACCATGGCAAGGAACATCTTGCGAAGGCTTTCGGCCTGCTGTTCCTTCTCGCGGGCGGCCTTCTCGCGGCCATCGCCGATTTCCCCGGCCCAGGGAATCTGGCCGAGCTTGGTGACGCCATCGACCAGGTTGGCGACCCGGAAGCCGAACTCGGCCTCGATATCATCGTGAGACACGTCGGTGTCCTCAACGACGTCGTGGAGCACGCCACCGGCGAGGGTTTCGGCGTCGAGTTGCATGTGGGCGAGGATGGTGGTGGTCTCGATGGGGTGAACGATGTAGGGTTCGCCCGATTTCCGGACGACGCCGTCGTGAGCGTGGTAGGCCATGCGGACCGCGCGGCTGATGACCTCGATGTTGGCCGGTGTGAGGTTGGGGCTGAGCGCATCGTCCAGCCTGGCGAGGGCGTCGAGCACGACGGGTTCGGGGTCGATGGGCGCGACCAGGTCTTCGCGGCCGGAGGCGGTTTCCGGCCGGTTGCTTGAGTCCCGGATTGCGTCGAGGAGTGAGACGCGTTGTGGAGTGATCGTCAAAGGCATCGGAGGCATTGCTCCGGTCTCAACCTCACGGGTGTCAGTCGCGTTGTTCTGTGAGACCTGTAGGTGATCCAAGGAATCGTGCGGGGAGCCCAATCCAGCCACAGCACCATTGCTAGGGCTAGTGTATTCATCGTGTGAAGGAAGCGTCAACGTTCGTACACTTGCCAGGCATCGTGCCTGGGCGACAGCCACGCGCATATTCCGCCGCGCTGGCCGATTCCCCGGACGCACGGGCGGTTGCCCGCCCGCGATTGGACGTGGAGAGGTTGCCCACGTCGACCCGCGTCGCGGATGAACAGTCGCACGGATTTCGACAATTGACAACACTGTCCGGACAATCCGTGCTACGCTACAATAAAGGCAGGGCACAACATAACCGGCGTCGGCTGCACAATCGCATACACCACCAATGCCAGGGAGCATCGATGAGCGGATTCAGTACACCTTCGCGGTCCGATTCACCAGCCCAGATCGTGCGCACGATTGGACGGCTGGCGCAAATCCTGATCGAACTGCGAGACGAGTATGCCGAGCGGCCACGAGACGACACGATGGCCCAGATCGAGCAGCGACTGGACGAGCTGATGGAACTGCGCGAGTCGCTCCACAACAGCCTCGCGGAAGATGACCCCGCCGCTTCCTGACCCCGGCTTCAGGCAACGCCTGGCTGGGCGGTGGAGCCGGGCTTCACAAGCGGGATTCCCTGGGCGCAGAGCGGGCACGCATCCGCTGGCCAGGATTCGAACGCCTGGGACGCCAGGGCGAAAAGCGGCACATTCCCAAACGTGGTTTTCCCAGCGCTCCGATCGACCATGACCCCAACCGCGACCACCTCGACGGGATGAGCGGCGAGCGCATCCAGTGTTTCCCGGATCGATCCCCCGGTGGTGAGGATATCGTCCACCACAAGGACACGGGTTCCGGGGGCGAAGACGGTTCCCCGGCGTATCTCCCTCCCCGATCCACCTTCGGACGCGCGTTCGGCATACGCCGACATGACGCCCAGTTGGCGCGCGGTTTCGAAGGCGAGGATGACGCCGCCGGTGGTGGGGCCGACCACGACGTCGATGTTCATGTCCTTCGCATGGCCGGCAAAGCCCGCGCAGAGTTCGACCGTGGCGGTGGGATTGCGCAGCAGGTCGAATTTCTCGAGGTAGACATCGCCATGTCGCCCGGACGCGTAGAGGAAGTGCCCCTTCTTTAGGGCGCCGACCTCCTCCATGGTCTCCAGCACATCGAATTTGGTCATGACAGGCGTGAACTCCTTGGGGGTAGTGCATTTCCTCGCACACGCGAACGCGGGCGTCACCGATAGCCAAGGTAGATTACACGAGTACTGTACGTGTGACTCATACGAACGGGAACAGGATTCACAGACCCGCCACGCGCGCCGTGGATCCTTATTTTTGCA
>CAZUPA010000044.1:0-22219 GCA_964622205.1 uncultured Sphaerobacteraceae bacterium | reverse complement strand
GTTCCCGGCCAGCGTTCTGCTGGCGCAGCGCCTGGCGGGCTCCAGGATGCCCTAGGCAGCGGGCGCCGGGAGAACCGCCTCCGTCACCAGCGTCGACGCCACATCCCCATTCAACTGCACCGTGCCGGTGATGGTTTGGGGATTGACGAGGAGGTTCAGAATCGGACAGACCTCCTCGACCGCTTTGTGGAGACGCACGATATCCTGGGCCGGCGCTGGGGATTCGACGTGGACCGTATAGGTCAGGTTGTGCGGGAAGCGCGGCACGTGCTCGAATCCAGGTTGGCCCGAGCGGAAATCCTGGTCGGCCGTGACATCGACGCGCAGGCTGTCGAGGGGGATTTCCAGGTCCGCCGCCTGAATCAGGAAGATGTGGGTCAGGCAGCTTCCCAGTACACCAACCTGCAATTCCGGGGACCCGGGTCCAAAGTTGTAGCCGGCGAATTCCGGACCCGTGTCGCTGAGAATCTGGAACTCGCGGATGCGAATCCGCCGGACACCACTCCGGCCTTCCGCGGTAACCGAGGCTTCCAGTTTGATCGGACCAGTTTCCCCACGGCCGTCTTGCTCCCGGCGGGCGAGCAGCGCTTCCCGCTTCTGGCCAAGATATTCTCGCAATGTGCTCATGGTCATGGCTCCTGAATTGATCGAGACCAGCGCGCACCGCGCCATCAGGCGGCGGGTGAGGCTACCGGAGAGGCCACCGGCGTCGCCTGGTCGACATCGAAGGCCGGAAGCACGCCACCGCCATACGATTCAACGATGAAGTCATGGACCTCCGGTGAGTTCAGCAATTCGGCCAGAATCACGATGCCGGGATCAGCCTCGTGCCCCGCGTTGACCACCAGGAAGTTCGCGTAGGGATTGTTCTCTCCGGATTCCAGTGCCAATGCATCGGTGGCCGGGCTGAAGCCAGCCTCGATGGCGTAGTTGCCGTTGATCACGGAGATCGTGGTGTCTTCCAACGACCGCGGAAGCTGCGCGGCTTCGAGTTCAACGATGTCAAGATCGAGCGGATTGTCGATGATATCCCCAACGGTGGGATTGGTGACTTCCGGGTCGACGGTCAGGAGTCCATTGGCCTCCAGCAGGTCCAGCGCCCGTCCCCCATTGGTCACATCGTTGGGGATCGCCACGACCGCTCCCCCCTCGATCTGGTCCAGGCTCTCAAGCGAGTCGCTGTAGATGCCGAGTGGCTCGATGTGCACCGGCACGACAGGCGCCAGATCCGTGCCATGGCTGGCGTTGAACTCATCAAGGTAGGGAATGTGCTGGAAGAAGTTCGCGTCGATTTCGCCTTCGTCCAGCGCCGTGTTTGGCTGGACGTAGTCGGTGAATTCGATGATCTCAAGCTCGATCCCGGCGTTGCTCGCCAGGTTGTCCTGAATGAACTGGAGGATTTCCGTGTGGGGAACGGGCGTCGCCCCAATCCGAATCGAGATGGGTTCGGGTTGGCTGGCGTTGACCGTGGCGGAGAACAACAGAACGTTCGCCAGGAGAACCGCGGTAATCGCGGCGCGCGCAAAACGCTTCATGATCGCATTGACCTTCCACTTGTGGACAGATTGGGTGTGGGATGCTCAGCAACGCTGCCGTGGGGTCAGCCCCTGGCATCAATCCGGGGCCGCGGCAGCCCGGTACACAAGTGGTGAATGCGAGAATTCATGAACGCCGCGTCTCCTGTAACGAAAAACGCCCTTCGACCAGTGGGGATGAAGGACGTGTGCCGTGGTCGCTCATCTCTCGGATTGCTCCGACGGAATTGGCACCAGTCGCGTGTCGCACTGGTTGCCGGGCTTCCAAGGGCCGTTCCCTCCACCTCTCGCGATGAGCAGCATCTATTCGGATGTTGAGCACAAGCCTATCCATGACACTTCCCGATGTCAAGTGGCATACCAAACATCAAGTAACTATCTATACTGAAGCCAGGAGGCCAGGCCATTGCCGATCACCTGCATGGCCTGGACCAGGAGTACCAGCACAATGATGGTGGCGACCATCACGTCTGGTTCGAATCGCTGATACCCGTATCGATAGGCGAGATCCCCAAGTCCCCCGCCACCGATCACCCCCGCCATCGCCGAGTATCCAACCAGCGAAATGGATGTCAGGGTCACGCCGCGAATCAAGCCCGGTATGGCCTCAGGCAACAACACCTTGATCACCACCTGGCGATTGGTCCCACCCGCCGCCTGCACCATCTCAATCAGGCCACCCTCGACTTCGAGCAAGGACGATTCGGTCAGCCGGGCGAAGAACGGGATCGCGGCGACGGCCAGCGGCACGATCGCGGCCTGGGTCCCAATCGACGTGCCGACCACCATCCGGGTGAAGGGGATGATGGCGACCATCAGGATGATGAACGGCAACGACCGCCCGATGTTGACGATCACATCCAGCGCCCAGTAAAGGGGTGGCAGGGCGTACATCCTGCCCCGGGCGGTGGTTGCCAGGAGGATACCGATCGGCAGACCGACCAGGGTCGCGATGGCCGTCGCCCAGAACACCATGTAGAGGGTTTCCTCGAGGGCTTCCCAGAGCAGCGTTTCCATGCGTGGTTCGAGGAAGGGGATCATCGGACAGTCGCCTCTGGATGCCGGGCTTCCAGCCAGCGAAGTGCCTCCGCCGTTTGCTCTCCGGCGAGATGGAGATGAAATTGGCCGATCCGCTCGTGGCCGACCAGCTCGACGCTGCCGCTGACGACGGTGGGGTGGACGTCGAACTCCTGGACCAGGGGGACGAGGAGCGCGGCCAGGTCCTGATCGTGGGTGATCGCGAGCGAGATCAGGCGGCCCCCACCCTCCAGCGCGTGGGTCGGCGGTTGCGGAAAGAGGGCCCTGCCGATCCGGGACCGTGGCTGGATGGCCAACTCCCGCACGGCGCCTTGTTCGACGATCTTCCCGGCCTGGATCACGGCGACCTGGTCGCAAATCCGCTTGATCACCTCCATCTCATGGGTGATGAGCAGAATGGTGAGCCCCAGGTCGTGGTTCAGGCGCTTGAGCAAGTCAAGAATGCTCCGGGTCGTGTCAGGATCGAGAGCGGAGGTTGCCTCATCGGAGAGCAGTACCGGGGGTGACGCCGCGAGCGCCCGCGCAATCCCCACCCGCTGCTTCTGGCCGCCGGAAAGTCTGGCCGGATAGGCGGTCGCCCGCTCCTGCAAACTCACCAGGGCCAACAACTCGGCGACTCGTGCCTTGCGCTGGTCGCGCGGGACACCGGCGACTTCGAGCTGGAGGGCGATGTTGTCCGCCACCGTCCGGGAGTGCAGCAGGTTGAACCCCTGGAAAATCATGCCCATGTTCTGGCGGGCCTGGCGCAAGGCACGTCCCCGCAGCGATGAGATGCGCTGGCCGGCAACCGTCACGGCGCCCGATGTTGGAACTTCGAGGTTGTTCACGCACCGGATGTGGGTTGATTTCCCGGCGCCACTCTCGCCGACGATGCCGAAAATCTGTCCGGCCGGGACGGTCAGCGAGACGTCATCGAGTGCCACGATCTCGTGCCGGCCCTGCCGGTAGACTTTGCGCAACCTGTCCAGGGTGATCATGCCTGCTCCATTTCGTTGTGATCGCGGGCACGAGGGGTGACTGGCGTGGTCTGGAGGCGGTTGCACCCGGGTCCGGTTCGCCCATAGACCATCATCCACCCTGGCCCAGGCTATATCCCGGTCGTAACCTGGCGAAACCTCGGGGCAACGTGTTCGGCAAACAGGGACATGGACTGCATCGCATCGTCGACCTTCATCCCCGCCGCGAACATCTGGCACATCACTTCATCGATCTCGTGATCTCGCTCCCACCGCTCCAGTTGCCGCGATACGTCATCGGCCGTTCCCGCCACGAACCGGATACGCTCGCAGATATCGGCATACTCCTGGGTGTCCGATCGCCCGTTCCAGTCAATGCCGGCGTCGTACTTGGCGTATCGGCGAAAGGTATCGATCGTCTGACGCCGCGCCTCCTCCCGGGTGGGAGCAACAAACGTGAACCGAAGCGCGGCGATATGGCCATCAACGCCAGCAGGCAATCGCGTGCGGTACTCCGACCGGAGGGTGGCCAGACGCGCGTCATCGGTCACCCTGGGCATCATGATCGGAAGTCCGAGTTCTCCGGCTATATCAATGCTGCCCATGCTCGCGGCGAGCCACAGTAGGGATTGGCGCTCCTGAATGGGCGTGGGCGAGATGGTGAACCCATGAAAGGTGTAAAACTCTCCATCATGGGAAATCGCGGAGTCCCCGTACAGCTGCCAGAGGATCTGCACGATTTCGCGGAGGCGAGCGCCTTTCTCGCTCTTTGGCATGGAGAAATGCTCGAACTCCGCGACCTTGTTTCCAGCCCCGGAACCCAGGCCCAGATCGAGCCTGCCGCCAGACAGGATGTCGAGCAGGGCGCCATCTTCAGCCAGACGTATTGGGTGATAGTACGGGGCCTCGACGATGGCTGTTCCCAGGCGAATGTTGCTGGTCATTCCACTGATTCGCGACAAAAACATCAGGGGCGATGGCATGCGGCCGTACTCCTGGAAGTGATGCTCAGCGAACCAGATTCGATCGTAACCAAGCTGATCGGCCAGGATTGCCTGCCGCTCCACCTCGGCCAAGAGCGCTCGTTCATCCTTTCCGGAAAGCAGATCAAAATTGAAAAAGAGCGAAAAGCGCATACATCCTCTACCGGGCTGACAGCTACGGGCACGGTCCCGTCGGCGTCCATCGTCGACCATGATGACCAAATAATGCACTTTTCATAGTCGCTTCAACAAGTGAAGAATCGTGAGGTCAAGGAATGCACAGCCGGCTCTCAATCAGGCCGAGCGCCATCATGCGACACATCGCTCGCCTTGCTGGGTCACTCCGGCACGTACCGCGATGGCCGGTTGTGTAGCAGAAAGCCGGCCCGCTCCATGTTCCTCGCGCTTTGGGTGCCGTACCCAGCGGTGGCGACCGCCCAGGCACACCCCGCTTGCCTCGCGATCTGGAGCCGGTGGCGCAACATCAGCGACTGCGCTCCCTTGCCCCGCGCCTCCGGAAGCGTCGAGGCGCCGCCCAGCGAAGCGACATCCCCATGCAGGGTCATCCCAGCCGCGGCGATCATGCGGCCCTCGCTCCATGCACCAAATCGCAGGATCGGCTTGGCGCGATGCCCCGCCTCGATGAACCGGCCCACGACGCCGTGCTCCCCGTATCCAGCGAGAAGCACGGAGAGGAACTCCTCCAGGTCGGAGTCCGGAACCGGCAGCACCTCGAGCGAGCCATGCGAAGCAACCTCGCCCTCGTCGTCCCCATCGAGCGGGCGCACGGCCATCGGCCGCCATCCCCGCCCGGTGTAGCCCGCGTCGCCAAGCAGGTCGTCAATGGATTGGCCGGGGGCTTCTTGAAACACGATGGTGGGGGCAATCCCGCCCCATCGCGGGTCGTCAATCGCCGCCCTGAGATCCTCGGCGGAGAGCGAGCCGGTCACGGAGAGGTTGCACAGGAACCGCAACCCAGGCTCGGAAGCGCGGGTCGCATACATGTCATCGGCCCGCCAGGACTCGAACGATCCCGGCAGGTGATGTTCCCGGGCGGCGGCCAGCATCATCTCCATCCGATCCCGCATCGCGGCCCTGATGCTGGGCGTGTCGAACACTGGCCATCTCCTTTATACGGACCACACCCCACCGATCGACACTCCCACTACGGATCTCCACCGGTTGGATTGCGGGTCCAGCGCGTCGCGTGGGCCGTCGTCCACGAAGGCGAACGCAATCATCGCCAGCGCTATGAGCAGGCTCGACTCCGCCGGGATGTAGCCCGGAATCGCGAGCGACACCGCCACGATCACCGCTCCAGCAGGACATTCTCGATCAACGCGGCCCGCTCCAGGCGGCCTCGCCGCCGGTTGACCGCCGCCTGCACATCGAGCGGTGGAACCTGTATCGCATGAGTCCCCAGCATCGCCGTTTCCAGGTTCGCCCCGGCCCACGGCCCGAAATCAGCCGGCTCCGGCTGGTCGACGAACGCTTCAGGACCCGCCGCCAGGTCAACCCGCATGCCAGGGAAGATCACCCCAAAACCCCTCGTCACCCACCCATCCGTCAAGGCAAGCGGTTCCACCAGCACGTCCCCGAAGGTCTCCGCCGCCAGCGCAAGCTGGGTTTCATCCAGCATGATGTCGAGATCGTGGGGCTCGATGCCCGGCACGCGCAGCGCGGTTGCGCCGCTGCCGGTCAGCCACCAGCGCAAATTGGCCGATCCGGCACGGGTGGCGAACGTTTCCAGCGCCTCCCGCCACGGTTGGGTGGGCGCCATCATCCGGCGCAGCATCGGACCGGCCAGTCGTGGCAGGTTCTCCTTCACGTCATCCACACCCCATGCACGGCGCGGAAAGGTCTTCTCCCAGCCGCCATCCTCCGGCGACCAGACCGCGGCCATCAGCGCGCTGGCGGCCCCGGAATCGACCCGCTCCAGCCGAAACGTCACCATGGTCTCGTCCTCCCGCCAGCTCACGAGCGGTCCTTCGGGCTCATTGAACAACGACATGGCGGGCACAAGTCCTGGTCTCAAACGTAGAGTTCATTCAGGAACAGACCTTTGGTTCAGTACGTGATGTCTTCCGACACCTTGTGACCACGACGAGAGTTCTCGCGGGCACGGTCGAAAAACTCGCGGAAGTCAGTGATGGTGATGACCTCGCCTCGATCGGCCTCGGCGATGGCTTCAAGAAGGTCTTCGTCTTCTTCCCAGCGGTAGCTACGCTCTTTCACTCGCTGCACCGCGTTGGCGATCACCGCCGTCTCGGATTCGAAGTGACCGGCGGCCACTTCCTGCTCGATCCAGGTGCGAAGCTCTTTGGGAAGGGCGGAAGTAATGGAAGCCATGGTGCGCTCGATTCCGGAATGAGAATGCCCAATGGCCTCCATCATACGGACGGTATCCACAACACCGGCTCGGTCGATCCCGCCAACATGTGCTGGCGACCAGTCACCGACGGCGGCGAGGATTGGCCACGCGGAGAATCACGACGCGCTCGGGCTCGCGTTGGTACTGGATGACATGGTTAGGCAGTACATACTCACGAATGGTGGAAGGACGCCCCTCGACCGTGTGCCCAATATCGGGAAATCGGCGAATGTGCTGGAAGGCATCCCACAGGATGGACCAGTAGGCTTCCAGTTGTTCTTCGCCCCACCGCTGCAACGTGTACTGCAGAATATCCGCGATATCGTCTTCAGCTACCGCCTGGAATTCCAGGTCAATACGTGACATCGAGTTTGACCTGATGGCCTTTCCTGGCATTCTCCCGGGCGCGGTCGGAAAGCTTGCGCATCACGTCTTCGGTCAGCGGTAGCGTTTCACCTCGCTCAACGTTGGCAATCGCCTGGAGGAGTTCTTCGTCCTCTTCCCAGCGGTAGCTGCTTTCTTTCGCCCGCTGGATCGCATCGGCGATGACCGCCGTCTCGGATTCGAAGTGACCGGCGGCCACTTCCTGCTCGATCCAGGTGCGAAGCTCTTTGGGAAGGGCGGAAGTAATGGAAGCCATGGTGCGCTCGATTCCGGAATGAGAATGGCCAATGGCCTCCATTATACGGGCCAGTCACCGGGCAATGCGCCTCAGGCGAACGTCCACTTCGCGGCGCCGTCCGTCGCCTCCCTGGCCCCAACGCCAAACGCCTCACGCAAGCCAATCCGAATAGGTGGCGGCAAGGGCCGCGAGCACTCCACTCCACGGCGGGGCTCCGTCGGCATATTGGACGATTGCGATCGGTTCGGGATGCGTCATGGGACCCTCCAGGGCGGTACGAACGATGCCAGCACGTTGTCCAGCCGGCCGGTCGATTATCCTCCTGATGGCTACCAGGGAGATTCGCTCCCCGGCTTCCGAGTATCCTCCTCAGGGATGTCTCCGGCACTCGATGTCACCCCGCGTTTTATCGCTCATCAGTTCCTGGGAGAAGACACCATGCAACCATCCGATGCATCCGTCGCCGAATTCATCGAAAAGATCACTCCCGCCAAACGCAAGCGGGATGCCCAGACCCTGCTCAACCTCATGACCCGCGTCACCGGCGAACCCGCCACGCTATGGGGCACCATCGTCGGCTTCGGCCAGTACCACTACCGCTACGAAAGCGGACGCGAAGGCGATGCCCCCGCGGCCGGGTTCGCCCCGCGCAAGGCCGCGTCCACCATCTACCTCGCCAACGGCGTCGGCGCCCACGAGGATCTGCTCGCCAGGCTCGGTCCCCACACCACCGGCGTCGGTTGCCTCTATATCAAGGACCTGGAGACGGTCGACCTCGCCGTGCTGGAGGAGATCGTCGCCAGCACCCACGCCGAGGTGACAAGCGGCACATTCGGCCAGCGCGCCCGGGACAGCGGCCAGTCCTGATCCTCGGTCGTCCGCGTCACGATCCGGACGACTGGTATTGCCGCGATTCCCGCATGAACAACCACCACGCGATAGCCATCAGCGCCGCCCCCAACAACGGCGAGCACCAGGCCACCCACGCCGGGAACGGCAGCACCTCCGCGCGGTCCAGCAAGACCGACGCCGGCACCCAGGCCACGAACGCCACCGGGATCACCCAGGTCAGCAACTGCCGCATCCGCAAACCGAAGATATCCAGCGGGTACGCCCCAAACTGCCCGAACATCATGTCGGTGGCATATCCCAACCAGCCGCCCACCAGCGTCCGGAACACCAGCGCGCAGCCGGCCACCTCGAACGCCCCGCGCACCAGCCCCGCCCCGATCACCGCCAGCACCAGGAACACCGCCTTGGCCGGGGTCCAGTCGATATCGACACCGCGCAGTCCCGCGCCCAGCAGGACCACCGCCGCCAGCACATCGCCCACGATCGCGATCCGGAACCCACCGAACATGAACTGCAGGGCGATCGGCATCGGCCGGATCAGCATCGTGTCGAACTCGCCCAGCCGTACCATCCCCGGAACGTTGATGATGCGCGAGAACGCCAACGCCCACAGCGCGTGCCCCATCAACTGGATGCCGTACAGCAACGTCACGTCCTGGAGCGTCCAGTCGCCGATCGCCTGGAACTTGCCGAGCACCACCCAGATGAAGGCGAACCCGATCACCCGGTAGACGAGGCCAAACGCCACCTCTATGAGAAAATTCGCCCGGAACTGCAATTCCTCGCGCAGCCCCGCCCGCACCAGCGCCCAGCAGATGCCGGCCATCGCTCGCTTATCCGCCATGGATCACGATCCTGTCCTGCGCCCGCTTCCATACCCAGCGCACGGTCACCAGCAGCAGCCCGATCCAGAATACCTGGATCGCCAGCGGCTCCAGCGCTTCCCGCCCGGTCACCTGCCCGGAGTAGATCGACGCCGGCAGGAACGCCAGCGCCTGGAATGGCAGCAGCCGGAAGACGAACCGCACGCCATCGGGCATCAGCCACAGCGGAACCAGCGTGCCGGACAGGAACCCGGTCGAAACGCCCACGATGGCCCTGATCCCATTCACCTGCTGGATCCAGAACGCCAGCAACCCGACATGCATGCCGATCAGGCAACTGACCAGGAACCCAAGCGCGTAGCTCACGACGTACAGCAGCCCGTTCATGGGCGAAGGCGGCGCCAGCGAGCCCACCAGCAACGCGGCCGGAACGAATACCACCAGGGTCGGCGCGTAGCCGAACGACGTGCCGATATCCTGCGCCACCACCTGCTTCAGGAAGGCGAATGGCCGCACCAGGTCCAGCGCGATATCGCCGCTCAGCACCCGCTCCTGAATCGTCCACGCCGTCAGCGTCGGCAGGAACCAGCCGCCCAGCGCCGCGATTGTCAGGTACACCAGCAGGGTGTCCGCTGGAACCCCATCCACCTCCGCCCGCCCGGCGTAGACCGCCTCCCAGATCGAGCGTGTTACGTAGAGCTGGATCATGAACACGAGCGCCGAGAACACGAGGTTCATCCGGAACGCCACGAACTGCCGGGCCGTCACCCGGATCAGTTCCCACCATGCCGGGCTGATCGAGAGCACCCTGTTCATGCCATCGTCTCTGGCGTCTCGTAGATCAGCCGCAGGATGCTTTCCAGTTCCGGCTCGCGCACGGTCAGGTCGGCCAGCGGCACCCGCGCGGCGATCGCCGCGATCGCGTCCGCCGTCGCGATCCGCGCCGGATCGATCGTCAGCGACGCCCCGAGTTCACGTGTACCCGCCAGCGCCACGCCATCCGGCAAGCCAGCTTCCAGTCCAGGGAGACGGTCCGCGCCTTCCGGGGTCACCGAGATATCGAGCAGCCGGTGCGGGGCGAAC
The DNA here is from genome assembly GCA_964622205.1 of uncultured Sphaerobacteraceae bacterium. Taxonomy (GTDB): domain Bacteria; phylum Chloroflexota; class Chloroflexia; order Thermomicrobiales; family UBA6265; genus JACCYX01. The sequence continues at coordinate 11,955 of CAZUPA010000044.1, read as the reverse complement.
CTCCGTCGCAGGTCGGCCGTGGCGCCATCGAAGATCACCCGGCCATGGTCGATGATCATGATCCGCTTGCAGAGCCGTTCGACATCGTCCAGGTCGTGCGTGGTCAGCAGCACGGTGGTCCGCCGTTCGCGGTTGATCTCCTCGATGAAGGTGCGCATCCGCTCCTTGGCCACGGCATCGAGCCCCACCGTCGGCTCGTCGAGGAAGAGGACGGGAGGCTCGTAGATCATCGCGGCGGCCAGGTTGCCCCGCATCTTCTGGCCCAGGCTGAGTTGCCGGACAGGCGTCGCCAGGAACGACTCCATCTCCAGGAGTTCGACCAGCATCGAGATCGTGCGTTTGGCCCGGTCCTCTGGCACGCGGTACATTTTCGCCACCAGCCGGAACGACTCGTCCAGCGGCAGGTTCCACCACAGGGTATTCCGCTGCCCGAACACCACGCCGATGTTCAGCGCGTTGCGCTCGCGGTCCTCCCAGGGCACCAGCCCCGCCACCTTCACGGTGCCGCCGGTCGGAAGCAGGATGCCGGTGAGCATCTTGATCGTTGTCGACTTCCCCGCGCCGTTCGGCCCGAGATAGCCCACGATCTCGCCCTCGCCGATGCTGAACGACACGCCATCGACCGCCGTGGTGACATCCTTTTGTCGCGTAACGAGGGTGCGCGCCGTCGAGAACCTGCCCTCTACTCGTCTCGTTCGGCTGAAGGTCTTGATCAGGTTGCTCGCCTCGATGAGTGGCATGCGGGATGGGGCTCCTGGTTGGGTGCAACTGCGCGATGGAGCCATCCTAGCGTGCTCCCGTGAGGAGCGTCACCCTTCGATTCGTTGATCCGCAGCCCACTCCCGGCAGTCGTGCGTTACTCCCAGCCGGTGCGTCCGGCGAGCCAGCGGCGGGCCACCGCGCCCTGCGCTTCCTGGAACTCACGCAGGCCCTGCAGGTTCGGAACGTCCGGCAGTAGCCCGTGATAGGTAAAGAACCCCGCCATTTCGCAGATGCCCACGGTCAGTTCGTCCGGATCAGCCTCGCGAAGGCCATCCAGCAGCGAGACCAGCGCTTCCGGCTCCGGACCACCCTCCATTGCCACGCTCGGCGCAAAAGCCACCCCGTCCACCCAGGCCGGACCGATGGCGGCGTGCGGCCAGTCCACGATCACCACGCCCTGGGCGGTCATCAGCATGTTGTCGCCGCGCAGGTCCATATGCAGCAGGGTGTTGCCGGGGGTGAGGTCGATCACCCGCGCCTCCATCTCAATGAGCCGGTCGAGCTGGCGCGTCACCCACGGATCGGGATGCTCCAGCTTCTCGTCGCGCAGGCGGCGCCAGTCACCGCCAGCGAGCGGCATGCCTGTTCCGATCGCCCCGATCTCCGCGGCAACCACCGGCGAGGGGGTCAGGTCGCGCGTCAGGTCATTCAGCGCTTCCACCACCTGATTGAACTCGGCCGGTTCCCACGGCTGGGCGGGCGGATGCCCCTCGATGTTGTCGTACGCCAGCGCCACCCACTGATCCCCCTCGGTCTCATCCAGCGACCACCGCAGGCGGGGAACCGGAGCCGTCATCGGCAGGCACGAGGCCACCTGGATTTCGCGGCGGTGGAAGCGCGGGGCGATCTCGTTCTGGATGCTGGAGACAGCCTTGGCGAAGATCGTTTCCCCGTTCTCCAATTTCAGCCGGGCCGCCATTCCTGGCGAGAACCCACCGGTCATCGTCCTGGCGGATACGACCGGTCCGAATTCGGCCTCGATCGCCGCCCGGATGCGCTCGGGCAGGTCCTCCCAGGGCAGGCGCTGTCCCGTCGCGCGTGGAGGTTGCGGTTGATCGCTCATGTGTTGCGCCTGCTCCTTTCCGGGCCATTGGCCAACGTCTGCATCGTTCAGTGGTCTTTTCACGGGCCGGCACAGCCACCTTCGCGCTCCCCGGATATGGTTCGCTCGAAGCTGGCGGCGGGATCGGCCCCCACGACATGGATTCGCCCCACCATCCGTTACCTCCCGACCGAACCTACACCCCGCCAACCAGCTCCCACCGGCCAGCCCGCTTCAGCGCTATATCCAATTCCAGTTCCGTCAGTTGCTCCACCAGTTCCGCCTTCGACTTGCGAACACCCGGGAAGTCCGGATCGGCCGCCACTTGCAGCAGCAGGCGCGCGGTGGCCATCGCCGACATCTGCAAGCCACGTAAGGTCGCCTTGTCGAACGTATCGGCCTCGGTGTGACCCCAGCCGCGACCGACCAGGCCGACCGATTCGTACGGTCCCGCCAGCGACGCGGTCGGGATTCCCCGGATCGCGTACGGAAAGTGGTCGGAATGCGCGTGCAGTTCGTCGGTCACCTTCATCTGGTAGTGCGCATCCGCGGCGTGGGCTTCGAAATACTCCACCAGTTCCGGAATGCCCGACACCGTGATCGACTCGTTGCCGCCCTTGCCGCTGCCCGCGCCATCGAGGTTCAGCATGAACCGGGTCCGGTCCGCCTCGTTCTCGTGGTCGGCGGCGTATTGCCACGACCCGAACAGCCCAACCTCCTCGCCGCAGAACAGCACCACCCGCAACGTCCGGCCGATCGCTTCCGGCGGCAACTGGGCCAGCACCCGCGCCGCCTCCAGCGACACGATCGTCCCGGCCCCGTCGTCGAGCGCCGCCTGCGATACATCATGGCCATCGTAGTGCCCGCCGAACAGCACCAGTTCATCCGGCCACTGGGAACCAGGAATCTCGCCGACCACGTTGTACGAGATGTTGGCGAAGAACTCACCGCCCACCGAGAGCCGCATCCGGGCTTTCCCGCCCCCGCGCGCCATCAATCGCAGGATCGTCTGCCCATGCTCCCAGGAGGTCCCGACCGCCACGATATCGGCCGGTCCGCCGCCAGGCGAGGCGATGCCGCCGGTGATATGCAGCAAGCCCGGGTTCTGGTTGACGAAGATCATCGCGGCCGCGCCGGCGTCCACCGCGAACCGCAACTTGTCGGTCCGGTGGGCCAGCTTCTTCGACTTCGCGCCGGACGCGTTGGTCTCGGCGGCGGCGATCACGATCTTGCCCCGCACTGCCTCGCCCAGCCGCTCGAAATCCTCCTGCTCGCCATTGCCAAGGTCGATCAGGTCGGCCTCGACATCGCCCGCCTTTGAATATGGAAGCGCGATGCACGAGAACGCCTTCGATACCGGCTCCACCAGCTCGAGCGTGGCATGACCCCGGGTCCAAGCTCCGAACTCCACCGGCTCCAGCCGCACGTTCTGGAGCCCGTACGACTCCAGCCTGGCCTTCAACCACTCACCGCCGTTGTGCTCGCTCTCGCTGCCCGCCCAGCGGGCGCCGATCACGTCGCAGAACTCCTCGAGGTTGCGGTAAGGCTCATCGGTCGTCCAAATCTCGCCAATGAGTTGCTTCTCGTACCGCGTCAAATCCGGTTTCGTCATCGGTCCCCTGCTTCCATGAAGCGTCCGCGCCAGTCCATTCCATGGACGGTACCAGCGATCCCATCCGCCCGCAATCGGCGTGATCGCCAGATGGATTGTGCGAATCGCGACGGTTCGCTACCCTGACGCCCGTACCGATCCGCGCGTTTCCCAACCGTGAGTCGCCAGGAGCACTCTTGTGGAAAAACTTCGCCTTGGATACATCGGCTGCGGGTTCATGGCGCAGCACGTCCACCTGCCCAACTTCTCGTCGCTCCCCACCTGCGACCTCTTGGCCCTGGCGGAACTCCGCCCCGAACTCGGCCGCAAGGTCCAGGCCAGGTTCAACATTCCTCGTCTCTACCGCGGCCACCAGGAACTCCTCGCCGATCCCGATATCGAGGCCGTCGCCCTCTCGGCCGCCTTCCATGTGCAAGGCGAACTGGCTCGCGAAGCGCTTGAAGCCGGCAAGGACGTGTTCATGGAGAAGCCGATGGCCGTCTCGCTCGACCAGGCCGATGCCATCCTCGAAGCCGAACGACGCTCGGGCAAGCGGCTCATGGTGGGCTACATGAAACGCTACGACGCCGGGAATGAACTCGTACGATCGCTGATCGCCGAATCCGCCGCCACGGGCGAACTCGGCGACATGACCTACATCCGCAACCACAGCTTCGGCGGCAACTGGCTCGTTGGACTGGAGGGGGCGATGGAAACCACCAGTGAACCGATGCCAACCTCGCCGGTGATCGGCCCGGACTGGCTGCCGCCAGGGTGGCTCGATGCCTACGTTGGCTATCTCCAGCAGTTCACCCACAACGTCAACCTGCTCCGATTCTTCGCCAAGGCCGGCGACAATGTCTCCGTCCGCGCCGTCGATCTCGATGACGATGGGTATGGCGGGGTGGTCGTCCTGGACCTGGGAGGTGTCCGCGGCACGCTCGAATCGGGACGGATGTCCCATCACCGCTGGGACGAGCACACGCAGATCTATTTCCGGGATGGCTGGATTCATGCCTGGGCTCCCCCGTTGATGCAGCGCCAGGCCTCCGCGGGCGTGGAAATCTACCGGGCGGGCAAGGCACAGACTTTCAGCCAGCCCGTCATATCCCCGGATTGGGCCTACCGGCGCGAGGCCGAGCAATTCGTTCACGACGTCCAACACGGAACGCCTTTCCGCTCATCCGCCACCGACACGCGCACCGATGTCCGCCTCTTCGAGGACATCTATCGCCAATTCCTCACCCAACGCGGGGAACTCTAGCCCCGCCACCGGCCAAAGGAGCCCACTCGTGAAGCGTTCCCACCTTGGCATCAACTCGATCACCACCACCAATGCCGACCTTCCGGAAGCAGTCGCCGCCTACGCCGCGGCGGGCTTTCGCAACGTCGAGTTCCACCTTCCCCTCGTGCATTCCTGGATCGCCGCGGGACACACCGTCTCCGACATGAGAAGCCTCCTGGCCGACCACGACCTCCGCTCGATTGGCGGCTTCCACCTGGCCGTGGAGTGCTTTTCGGACGCCGATCGCCAGCGAGCCAACCACGCCGTCCACCTCGAAAACGCCCGCCTGCTGCAAGACCTGGGCGGTGGCACGCTGGTGGTGGGAACGGATGGCCCCGAAACGGCCACGCTGGAAGCCCTCGATGTGGTCGCCGAAACGTTCTCTGGCTTGGCCCACCAGATGGAAGGTCTCGATGTCACCCTCGCCCTGGAGTTCAACTGGAGCCCGCTCGTCAAAAGCCTCGCTAGCGCCGTCCGGGTCTGCGAACTGGTGGACCATCCCCAGGTCGGCATCCTGTTCGATCCCGCCCATTACCACACCACCGTCACCAAGTTCGAAGACATCCGGGCCGATACCGTGTACTGGATCAAACACGTGCATGTGAACGACATGGCCGCCAAACCCGGCGAACTCAGTCATTGCAACTCGGATCGCAGGCTGCCGGGCCAGGGCATCCTCAACCTCGCGGCCATCCTCGATGCCCTGGAATCCCACGGCTACGACGGGTTCTTCTCGATCGAGATGTTCAGCGACGAACTCTGGGCCCTGCCCGCCTCCGAAGCCGCCCGCCGGTGCCACGAGAGCCTGCTGCCCTACTGCTCCTGACCGCCTGCCCATCACCGCCTCCCGGTTGCTCCATGGCCCTTTCCTGACCTGGCGAACGTGTCCGTGGCTTTCCATCTGGACCCGTCTCGCGTCACACTGATCCCACGCATGTCATCCGATGCCTGAAAGGTCGCCGCCACGCCATGGAACACTCGTCCGCTCCTCAACCCACCGTCTCCGGCTGGCAACGCTGGGGCGCCCGCCCGGTCGCGGCCGCCCTGCTGGTGCTGATGAACGGCCTGTACATGGCGCTGGTCGCCTTCGGCAACATCACCGATTTCGACACCAACCAGGAGTTCGTCCAGCATGTATTGATGATGGACACCACCAACTTCGGCGCCGAACCGGGAACCAACCTCGATCCCGACGTAATGTGGCGCGCCATCGAGAGCACCGCCATCCAGAACATCGCCTACGTCGCCATCATCATCTGGGAAGCCCTCACCGCGCTGGTGCTGCTGGCGGGCGGATACCTGCTGATCCGGACCGGAAATGGTTCCGCCGACCGCGCCCGATCGCTCGCCACCATCGGCCTGCTCATGCTGATCGCCCTCTTCTTCGGCGGCTTCATCGCCATCGGCGGCGAATGGTTCCAGATGTGGAAGTCGTCCAGTTGGAACGGGATCGACGCGGCCTTCCGCAACTCGGTCCTCGCCCTCGGCACGCTCATCCTCGTCCACCTCCCGTCGCCTCACTGGAACCCGAACCCGTGACCAGGATCGCGGGGAGAGACAGCGCAGCCATGACGAGTCTCGTGCCTCGCTCTCTGGAAAGGCAAGGTCATGAAATCCTGGATCGCACCGATCAGCGACAACTGTGAGGTCACCACTCCACTCGAGATCCGTCGTCTGCTCGGATTGGATGATACGAACGGGGTGCTGATCATCGCGCGAGATGACGGTGTCGTGGAATTACGGTCCCCCTCGTTCACCCTCGAAGAGGTACTTGGATCGATCGACCCGCTACCAAATGAGTCGTCCGATCTCGACAAAGAGATTGAGGCGGCGATCACAACCATGTTGCCCCGACGCGACACCTCCCTGTCCTGAATCCCCGGCCCCCGGCTCGGTCGCGCCGGAATCGCACTACACTTCCGATAGCATCCTCACAGGGACCTCCGGCAACCTCGCCAAGCGACGGGAGAATGCACCTGACCGGTCAGCACGACACGCCACAGCCCACCGTCGGCCGTCCTCGCAGCTTCTCCGACGAAGACTTCTTCAACGCCGCCGCCCGCGTCCTCACCCGCACTGGCTACCCGAGCCTCACGCTGGAAGCCGTGGCGCGCGAGGCCGGCTGCACCCGCCCCGCCATCAACCGGCGCTTCGGCGGCAAGCAGGGCCTGGTCGATGGCTTCATCGACTGGGTCGCCAGCCGCAACGGCCGGACATTCGAGCTGCTCAGCGAGCAATACCAGTCGCCCATCGCCCTCCTGCGGGCCGGGCTCTTCATCTATTCCGCCGGCGACGGCACACACTTCGATTCGTCGCACCACCTGGAATTCTTCGGCAACGCCTGGAACGATCCTGTCCTCCGCCCGTCGATGATCGAACTCGCCCGCAAGTTCGAGCGCAGTTCCGCCGACCTGCTCTCGCGGGCCAGGGCGGAGGGCGAAATTCGCCCCTGCGACACCGAGCGCCTGGCCCGCGTCCTGATCGCGGCTCTCAGCGGCGTGGTCATCATGCAGCCGGAAGCCAAGCGGGGAGACCTGCACGGCGAACTCCTCCAGGCCTTCGACGCCATCATCGAACCCCACCTCGAACCGGCTGGAATCCGCGCGCTCGGTTGACCCAGCTACTCCGGGCCGTACCACCCCGGCGGCTGCCCATGAATGGCCCGCGCCGCCCGGATCGCGCCCGCCGCGAACGCCTGGCGGCTGTACGCCCGATGGCTGATCCGGATCTCTTCCTCGTCGCTGGCGAACACCAATGTATGCTCGCCGGGATTGCCGCCGCCGCGTATCGAATGGAACCCGATCTCGCCGGGCTGGCGAGGGCTGTACCCTTCCCGCCCGTACACGGATGGATGCGCGTCCGGATCGGGCAGGCCCGCCAAAATCGCCTCGGCCAGCATCAGCGCGGTGCCAGAAGGCGCGTCTACCTTGTGGCGATGATGCGCCTCGATCACCTCGATGTCGTATGCCGCCAGCGCCCGTGCCACTTCGGGCAGCACCCGTTGCAGCAGGGAAACTCCGGTGCTCATGTTCCGCGCGTACCACACCGGCACGCGCTCCGAAAGCGCCCGCGCCTGGCCCACCTGCTCGCTGGTGAGGCCGGTCGTGCCAAGCACCAGCGGAACGCCAGCTATCGCGCAGGCCTCGATCACCGCGGCGGTCGCATCCGGCGTGGAGAAATCGATCAGCACGTCGCTATCCGCCGCAATCGAGGGAAGGTCCGAGGCCGTTTCCCGGCCAACCCCACCGGTGATCGCGAGCCCGGGATCGCCCTCCGCCAGCGCGGAAATCTCCCGGCCCATCCTGCCCGTCAGGCCAACAAGGCCGATTCGCAGCGGAGCGCCGCCCGTCACGCCGCGACCTCGATTCCAGTACGCTCGGCGGCGATCCCGAACGCGGTCTCCTCGCCAAATCTCAGCGAGTCCGCCGTGTAGGGGCAGCCAAGCAGCGCGCGGAACAGGCGCTCGCGAGATTCCGGCATCAGCGGCACCATCGGCAGGCGCACCTCAGAGGTGCCGAGCCCCAGCAACTCGGCGGCGGCCTTCACCGGCGCCGGGTTGGTCTCCACGAACAGCGCTCCGCACAGTTCCAGAACCTCGTGATGAATGGTGCGCGCCCTCAGGAAGTCTCCCACCAGGGCGGCGGTGGTGAGGCTGCTCATCGCCCGCGGGATGATGTTGCTGGCCACCGAGATCACCCCCTGGCCCCCAACGCTCATGATCGGCAGCGTCAGCGAATCGTCGCCGGAAAGCACCGCGAACTCCGGTCCAGCCAGGCGAATGATCTCGCTCGCGCGGTCCACGTCGCCGGTCGCCTCCTTGATTCCGATCACGTTCGGGATCAGCGCCAACCGGGCGACGGTCGTCGCCTGGATGTCGCTCCCGGTGCGGCCCGGCACGTTGTACAGCACGATCGGCAAATCAGGACAGTTCGTCGCGATGTGCAGGATGTGCTGGTACAGCCCCTCCTGCGTCGGGCGGTTGTAGTACGGCATCACGATCAGCGCCGCGGCCGCGCCCGCCGCCTGGGCGTGGCGGGTCCGCTCCAGGGTGGTGGCGGTGTCGTTGCCGCCAGTTCCGACCATCACCGGCACGCGGCCAGCGGACTGGCTGATGACGATCTCGATCACGCGGTCATGCTCCGCCGGGGTGAGGGTCGGGGTCTCGGCGGTGGTGCCGCAGGCCACGAGCCCGCTGACGCCTCCCGCGATGTTGTGGTCGACCAGGGTCCGCAGGACCGTCTCGTCAAGCTGGCCATCGCGGAACGGGGTGATGAGGGCGGTCCAGGTTCCGGAAATGTCGAGGGTGGCCGTGGTGGTGGTGATCGTGGTCATGTCAATGCGCTCCATGCCGGGAAATACCGGCTACTACCATGTGGGAAACGGGGTCGACGTGCTGAAACACCGCAAGCCTGAAAGGGGCATATGCCGCTCTCAGGCGCGGGGCTTCTCGACCCGTTTGGCGGGAGCCTGGAATGCATTGGGGTGAAGAGCAATTCGCGGGTGGTACGACATCGGTGCTGGCCTCCGAACGGCAAACACGCTGCCCGGATTCCCCACGGAACCCGGCCTGGCGTCAGATCGGGGACGGCCACTTAACGCAAGAACACCGCCATCCCCCTCCTGACCGGGGACGAGCGGTGTTGGGCCCGTGGTACCACCCCTGTTTGCCGCGACCTTGCGGTCGGCGACCTCGTTGCACGGCGGCGATGTGTGTTCATCCGGGAGACGTGGTATTCACCCGGCATCGTCGCGATGCACCGGCCCTGTAACGGGAGCCTGTTGCCCGGTTCTCCGGGCCCCGTCGCCGCCTACTGGGCCATCTGGCCGTTTGGGGCGCTGCTCGAGGGTCTTTTTCCCTGGCGATCCTGATCCCGCATCACAGCACACGCGGTTCTCTGTATCGCTCCTGCCAGGTACTCGTCCCTGTCGTCGCAATCTGCTCTTCGGTTGTCCAAGAGCACCATACCTACCCCGAAAGGCGCTGTCAACACTTTCTGAGATAATGACGATGAAAAGGAGCAGCCCGATGATCGACCTGATCGAGGACAACCGCCAGGCAATCGAAGACCTCTGCCGCCAGTACGGCGTGCGGAAGCTGGCCGTCTTCGGTTCCGCCGTCAAAGGCACGTTCGACCCCGCCACCAGCGATCTCGACTTCGTCCTCGAGATGGCCAACTACGGCCCGGGGGTTTCAGAGCGATTCATCCTTTTCGCCAACTCGCTGGAGACCCTTTTCGATAGGCATGTTGATCTCGTTTTCGAGACCAAGCTGACCGATCCCGAATTTCGCGACAATGTGCTGTCCACGATGGAGGTCATCCTTGACGACGAACACCGTCGACAAGCGGTTGCGTGATGCACTGGCCGCCTGCCAGACTCTGGCCGGTATCACTGAATCCCGAACTCTCGATCACTATGTTGAGGATGTGCAGCTTCGGTGGGCGGTCGAACGCGGCCTGGAGATTATCGGAGAGGCAATCAACCGGGCAACCAGGATCGATCCCACCGTCAGTGATCTCATACCCAAGGCTCCCATCATCATTGGGCTACGTAACCGCATCGCTCATGGCTACGATGTACTCAAGGACGATGTAGTCTGGGACGCCGTCACCAACGGTGCGCCAGCCCTTGCTACCCTGCTTGAAGAACTACTGGCCGAACGTGGCGGGCCGCGAGAGGAAACATGACCCAATGATCGACCTGATCGAGGACAACCGCCAGGCTATCGAAGACCTCTGCCGCCAGTACGGCGTACGGAAGCTGGCCGTCTTCGGTTCCGCCGCGAAGGGCACGTTCGACCCCGCCACCTCTGACCTCGACTTCGTGGTTGACATGACCGACTATGGACCGGGTGTCTCCATGCGATTCCTCTCCTTCGGAGTTGCGCTCGAAGACCTTTTCGGACGGAGCGTCAACCTGGTGACGGAACGCAGCATCAAGAAGCCAAGATTCCGCGACGAGGTGTACTCGACCATGAAGGTGCTGTTTGATGACATCACGAGAGGATCGGGCAAACGACAGGTTGCGTGATGTTGTGGACGCTTGCGAGGAGTTGTCGCCATTTCTTCGCGACAAGACACTGGACGATTTCCTGGTCGACAATGGACTCCAGCGAATCACCGAACGCCTGCTGACCATCATGGGCGAAGCAGTTGGGCAGGCTATCAAGCACAATCCCGACCTCGTGAACCAGATTCCGAACGCCAGAGCCATTATCGGAATGCGCAATTGGCTGATCCATGCCTATCCAGATATAGATCACCCATTGGTTTGGGAAACGGCAACATCCGACGTTCCTGCGCTCGCGGCCACCCTGCGCACACTGCTAGCGGAAGGATCCAACCAATGATCGACCTGATCGAGGACAACCGCCAGGCTATCGAAGACCTCTGCCGCCAGTACGGCGTCCGGAAACTGGCCGTCTTCGGCTCCGCCGCGAAGGGCACGTTCGACCCCGCCACCAGCGATCTCGACTTCGTCGTCGACCTGGGTGAGTACGAGAAGGGCGTATCGCGACGGTTCCTGCGTTTCTATACCGAACTCCAGAATCTGTTCGAAATTCGAGTCGATATCGAGACCCTGCATCCTCACCTGAGCGAAGCGTTCCGGAAGGAACTCGACGCGACCGCCGTAGCCATCTATGGATGAAATTGCCCGCAAAAGGTTGCGAGATGCGTTGGCTTCCGCGGAATTGATCGCCACCCACGTGGCTGACCAAACATTCGAGGGATTCATGGCAGACGCCTGGTGGCGATCCGCGGCAGAGCGTCAGTTGGAAGTCATTGGAGAAGCGCTCAATTCCGCCCGGCGGCAGGAACCAGCCCTGGAGGAGAGTATCCCCAACTTGCAGGATTGGGTGTCGCTACGCCACTTTATTGCTCATCAGTATGATCGCGTGGACATGCAGTCATATGGGAGACAATGACACTCGAAGCGGAACTACCATTGCTGATCGAAATGCTCGGTTGGCTGCTGGAAAAACAGTGACTCGCAAGTCCCACTGAAGAAGTGGAGCACCCTCCGAACACCACCGTTCGAGACGGGAAGAGGGAGGCTGGCATGGTGGCGTTCGAACCAAGCTGAGGAACCCATACATCCGACCTGAACTTCTCCCAGCCATGGCGCCCCTATTCGACCACGGGTAAGCTCGGAAGGCGATAGCATGAGACACGGCGAATTCCAATGAAGATTCTCACATTGGGTGTTTACGGATATACCGGCATTACCTTTCGTGCCGCCCTCGAACAGGCGAAACCGGGTGTGTTCGTCGACACC
>CAZUPA010000043.1:0-22396 GCA_964622205.1 uncultured Sphaerobacteraceae bacterium | reverse complement strand
GAGTGCCCGCACCTTCATGCTGGAAACGACGGCCCGGATCGTTCCAGCCCCGTTTCCGCATGCACTGGGCGTCGTTGAGTCGTGCATTTACCTGTACCTTCTCTCTCATGGAGTTCACGCTCGGAGACCGGGCAGAGCATTCTGTCCGTTGTACTGAGAACGGATCGCTCGCTTCGTTAGTTCCACCGCACCGACCTGCCAGGGGCCTATCCCACGCTCGACTGACCGTATCCGCGGCGCGTTTAGGCCGCACTCCGGGCAACCGGAGTCGCGGGCAGACCGGCGGCGATCATCGTCTCCCGCACGTTGCGGTACGCTGTCGTCAATTGATCGTCTCCCAGGCCGATCAACGTTTGCTCATCTATCTGGGGGGCGCCGAACGTGTACGGCAGGGATATTGCCACCCCTTCCTCATTCACCACCTCGATTGTCGGGGCAACGCCATTGTGCCAGATCACCTCCCCATCGGGCGTCAACCACAACTCTGTCCCCACCAAAATGAGCGAACCGTCGCTCAGTTCGACTGGCGAAAGCACTGTCCCTGTCCCCGCTGTCGTCTCGCCCACTAGTGCCGCTCGCCCGTTGTTCTCCAGCGACGACGCGACAATCTCCGCCGCCGACGCCGAATCCCCGTCAATCACCACGACGACTGGCGCCGACCGCCAGAGCCCAACCTTGCTCGCAGTCCGAACCTTCTCGATCTGGCCACTCCCGCCTTCCTTCTGGAACAGTACCGACCCCTCGGCAAGCAATTGCTCCCCCACCGCGATTGCTTCGGTCACCAGCCCACCCGGATTGGCCCGCAGGTCCAGGATCAGACCTTTCGCCCCGAGCGTGATCCCGGATTGAAGCGCCGCCTCGAAATCCGCTCCCGCCCCCAGCGAGAACTGGTCGATCCGCACCCACAGGACATCGCCTGGCAACATCACCCACGACACCGGATGAATCTCGATCTTCGAACGGGTCAACGACACTTCCAACGGCTCCGCGATGCCTGGCCGTTGCAGCAGCAAGGTCAGGCTCGTGCCCTCTTCGCCCCGGATGAGCGATACAGCCTCCTCCGGCCCGGAGAGTTCCTCTATCGTCACGCCGTCGATCCCGATGATGAGGTCGCCCGCCTGGATTCCGGCCTCGAACGCCGGCGAGCCTTCGACTGGCATCGTGACCCGAAGTGGCAACGCCGATGCATCGAGGTTGACCCCGATCCCGGTCAACTCCCCGCGCGACGCCTCGACAAACCTACGGGCGTCCTCTGGATCGTGGAACCGCGAGTGGTTGGTGTCTCCAAGCGAGAACACCATCCCCGCCGCGGCCCCATACATCAGGTCCTGATCGCTGATCTCGTCCTCCAGCACGTAGTTGTTACGGATCACCATGTAGGTTTCATCGAGGATGGTGAAGCCGTCCGCCCGCGCCAGTTCGCTTCTCGCGCCCTCGCCGATCAACAGCCGATCGAGTCCGACGCCCGCCGCCATCGACCCTACCACCAGCAAACCGATCAGCGCCCAGCGCTCCAGGCTGGACGTTCGTGACTCGTTTCGCGCCCCTTCTGGAGTCAGTTCGTCTTCTTTTTCCTGGCCATGCATGGTCAACGACCCAATCTCCCGGAAACCACAACGGCCGGTGGTTCCCTGGCTGGGAACGCGCCGGCCGTCGTCGACCTCTTGGACAGAATGCTCAGGCGGTGGTCATCGCGAAATCCACCGTGGTGACCCAGTGGGCATATCGCTCATCCGTGCCGCGCATGATACTCGAAAGCAACCCGTCAAGCCGCGTGGTTACCGGCCCAATCTCGCCGCCGCCCACCACGTACTTGTCCACGCTCACGACAGGCGTGATCTCCGCCGCGGTTCCACAGGTGAACACCTCGTCCGCCAGGTAGAGTTCCGTACGATCGACAGGCCGTTCCACGACCTCCAGCCCCAATTCCTCCCGCGCGAGCGTGATGATCGCGTCCCGGGTGATGCTCTCCAGGATCCCGCTCGTCAGGTCTGGTGTCACCAGCGTCCCGTTCACCACGGCGACGATGCAGGCGCCCGGCGCCTCGCTCACCTTGCCCTGCGGGTTCAGCATGAACGCCACATCGTAGCCATCCATCCGCACTTCGTGGGTGGCGAGTTGGCCATTCCGGTAGTTCGAGATGTTCTTCACCCGTGGCGGCATCACCGTATCGGAAATCCGCGTCCAGGTGCTGAACCGCGCGTTCTGGCTGAAGTCCGTGCCAAGGTGGCTCGGCATGGGCCGCGTCCGGATCGTGAGGTTCGATTTCAGGGCCAGCGGATCGAACCGGTTGGTTTCCGAGTCTGCGCTGAACACCAGCGGAAAAATGTAGGTGTCTTCCCTGCATTCATTGGCCTTCACCAGGTCCGTCGTGATCTGGATTAACTCCTCCGTACTGAACTCCAGCGGCAGGCGCACCAGTTTCGAGGAACTCTGGAGCCGTTCCATGTGCTCCCTCAGGCGGAAGACGTGCAGCGAATGCCGGTCCTCGTTCCAGTAACCTCGTATGCCTTCAAACACGCCGCCGAGCGCCGACCAGGCAATGGAACTTACGTGAACGGTGGCATCCTCCCAGTGGGTGAGCTTGTCGTTCCAGAAGATATATGCAGGATGTTCGCCAGCCACGCAGTGCTCCTTTCAGCCCAAATCGGCTCGTGGCGCAAGTATCACACCGGCCGGAGCCCTTCGCCTACATCGCGTTCCGGCCCATCAACTCCCGGCGTCCAGCCGCTCGAACGCCAGCGCGGCCGCCCCCAGGATTCCGGTTTCGCCTCCCAGCGACGAATACCTGATCGAAACATCCGCCCGCATGTCGACGAACGAATACGATGGAAACGCCTTACGAGCCGGGTTCAGGAGATGGTCGCCGATTGCCGCCACCCCGCCGCCAATCACAATCGCGCTCGGGTTGAAAATGTTGGTCAGCGCGCCCATCGCCGCCCCGAGCGCCCGTCCAGCCCGGTTCAGGATCTCGATCGACGCCGGGTCCCCTTCGTCGGCGGCCCTGCCCACAACTCCGGCGTGAATCTCGCCATCGCCGGCCAACTCCCGGAGGCGGTCTCCATCCGCCGTGGTGGCGACCGCCTCCGCCTCGCGCTTGATCGCCCAGCCACTCACAAACGACTCGAGGCAGCCAATGCTTCCACAACTACACCTCGGCCCGTCGAGGGCAATGGCCATGTGCCCCACTTCGGCTCCCAAACCTCGCGCGCCATCCACCAGCATCCCATTGCTGACGACGCCTCCGCCAACGCCGGTCCCCAGCGCGAAATAGATCAGGTCTCGCTCGCCCTTCGCGCCGCCAAACCGCATCTCGCCCAGCGCGCCGCAATTGCCATCGTTGGCCAGGTACGCCGTTCGGCCAATTCGTTCCTGAAGCAGGTCGATGAATGGTACATTCCGCCAACCCGGCAGGTTTGGCGTGTACAACACAACCCCGGTCTTCGGGTTCAGCGGTCCCGGCGAGGCGACGCCCACCGGCCGATCGGAACCAATGCCCGATTCGCCGGCCACTTTGTCGATCAGCTCCGCCATTCTCGCGATAACCGAGTGTGGACCGAGCGCGGACTCGGTCGCGG
Source organism: uncultured Sphaerobacteraceae bacterium (assembly GCA_964622205.1). GTDB lineage: Bacteria > Chloroflexota > Chloroflexia > Thermomicrobiales > UBA6265 > JACCYX01. The sequence continues at coordinate 18,818 of CAZUPA010000043.1, read as the reverse complement.
CGCGCACATGGTGGGTCAATCGCCCGCTGTCATCCGCCACCGCCACCCTGATATGAGTTCCGCCAAGGTCAACCGCGATTACCTGTTCTGTCATTCCACGCTCCAGGATCCCAATACCCTGCTACAGGATGAAATTGACGAGTTCGTCGTCTTCGGCAACCTCTCCAACCCGCTCCAGCACGAATTCGGCGTCAATCGTCACCTGTGGCTCCGTCATGTCAGGCGCGTTGAACGAAAGCTCTTCCAGGACGCGCTCCAGAATCGTCTGCAAGCGCCTGGCGCCGATGTCCTCGGTCCGCTGGTTCACCAGTGTCGCGATCCTGGCAATCTCGCGGAGCCCGTCTTCCGAGAACTGGACCGCCAGGTCCTCCGTCGCCAGCAATGCCTGGTACTGTCGGGCAAGGGCATTCTGCGGCTCGGTGAGGATCGCGTACAGGTCCTCCTCTGAAAGCGATTGCAGCTCGACCCGAATCGGGAATCGCCCCTGCAGTTCGGGTATCAGGTCCGACGGACGAACGCCGTGAAACGAACCCGCCGCGATGAACAGGACATGGTCTGTCCGTACCGGGCCATATCGCGTCATCACGGTCGACCCCTCGATGATCGGCAACAAATCCCGTTGCACGCCGGCCCCGGACACATCCGGACCCGAGTCCCCATCGTTCGAGATCGTCTTGTCGATCTCGTCTATGAACACAACCGCCGATTCTTCCACCCGTCGCATCGCGGCCTCGACCACCGCGTCGAAATCCACCATCCGGTTCGCTTCCTGCTGCGCCAGGATTCGCCGCGCATCGCGCACCGAAACCCGCCGCCGGTTCCGGCGTCTCGGCATCAGGCCATCAAGGAACTCATAGAACGTGTCCTGAAGCTCGTCCGGCGTCCCAGCCATGATCTCGAACGGCTGAACATCGTCGTACTCAGGTTCTACGTCCACGTCGATTTCGACGGTTTCGTCCTCCATCGCCTCGTTGTCGAGAAGCTGGCGAAGCCGCTTCTGCTCGCGGCGACGCCTCCGCTCCTGGGCCATGGCCTCCCGTTCGACCCGCTCCTCCTCGCTGAGTCGCTCGTCCTCGGTCTTCCGGCTGGATCGCCCAGGATTGGTCACCATGATCTGCTCGGAGAGAATCTCGGTCAGCCGCTCGACCGCGAGGCTGGCCGCCTCATCGCGAACCTGCTCCATGCGCTCGGCATGCAGCATCGATATCGCGATCTCGACCAGGTCGCGAACGATGGATTCCACGTCGCGGCCCACATAGCCCACCTCGGTGAATTTGGTGGCTTCCACCTTGATGAACGGCGCGTCCATGATCCTGGCCACTCGCCGCGCGATCTCGGTCTTTCCCACGCCGGTCGACCCGATCATGAGGATGTTGCGAGGGTGAATCTCCTCGCGGACCTCTTCGGGCAACTGCTGCCGCCGGTACCGGTTGCGAAGCGCCACGGCCACCGCCCGCTTCGCGTCGTCCTGGCCGATGATGAACCGGTCCAGCTCCGCGACGATCTCACGCGGGGTCATCGACTCCACTTCCCGGATTTCGACGTCGGCCTCTCCAACCAGTCGCTTCGTCTTGTCCTTGCCAGACGACTTGCGAGCAAGCTCAACCATCAGGATTCTTCCTCCTCGTCGTCCTGCTCCGCGCGCACCACCTCAACGGTTATCTGGTCGTTCGTGAAGATGCAAATTTGAGCGGTTATGTCCATGGATGCCTTCACGATCGATTCGGCATCCATCTCGGTGTTCTGGAGCAATGCCTTGGCCGCGGCCGTCGCGAACGGCGCTCCAGAACCAATCGCCAGCACGCCATCGTCAGGCTCGATCACGTCGCCTTCGCCGGATAGCAGCAGGAGCGACTCCGAGTCCGCGATGATCAGTTGGGCCTCGAGTCGCCGCAGGTACCGATCTGTGCGCCATTCCTTGGTGAGTTCGACCGCCGATTTGCGCAGGTTCCCGTCCCATGCCTCCAGCTGCGACTCGAACTTGGAGAACAGGGTCAACGCGTCGGCGACCGCCCCGGCGAACCCGGCCACCACCTGCCCGTCGTACAACGTGCGCAGTTTCCGGGCATTGTGTTTGAGCACAACGTCGCCAATGGTCACTTGCCCGTCACCGGCCAGCGCCACCTCATCTCCTCGTTTCACCGCCACAATCGTCGTCGCATGGGCGCGAGGAAATCGCTCTGTATTCATCGGAACTTTCACCAACCTGATGGATCGACGATCTGCCCATGTCATTGGGCGAGTCGATCGCACGCGTCTCGTTCAGCCAATAGCATGACCGGGAAACTTGCTCGTCACAAGTCCCCCGGTCTCTGGTCCTGGTCTCAACGGCTCGTTGTCGAGATCAGTCGCCCGCCTTCGCCAGCAACTGTCCGGTGTAGTGGCAGGATGAGCACTTCACCGATGCCCCCCTGCCCACGTACACCAGATACTCACCACATTCCGGGCAGGCCTCACCCGTCGGCTTGTTCCAAGACACGAAGTCGCAATCCGGGTACCGCTCGCACCCATAGAACGTCCGCCCCTTGCGTGACCGCCGCTCCACGACCTCGCCCTGATGGCAGGTCGGGCATTCGACGCCGATCTTCGTCAGGAGCGGCCGTGCGTTCCGGCAGTCCGGGAACCCGCTACAGGCCAGGAATTTGCCGTATCGCCCCAGCTTGATCACCATGGGCCGGCCGCACACCTCGCAGATTTCATCCGTGGGCTCGTCCTTGATCTGGACTCGCTCCATCGTCTGCTCCGCCTTTTCGAGCGTGCTGGTGAACGGCGTGTAGAACTCCTGTAACGTCGGCACCCAGGCTCGCTCGCCAGAAGCGATCTCGTCGAGTTCGCCCTCGAGTTGTGAGGTGAATCCGATGTCGAAGATGTTCGGAAAGTGCTCGACCAGGAGGTCATTGACCACGAAACCGAGTTCCGTTGGCAGGAGTTTCCGCTCCTCCACCGAAACGTAGTTCCTGGCCTGAAGGGTGGCGATCGTCGGCGCGTAGGTGCTCGGCCGCCCGATCCCCTGCTCTTCCAGGGCCTTCACCAGCGTCGCTTCCGTGTATCGCGGCGGCGGCTGGGTGAAGTGCTGCTCCGGAAGCAGCTTCAGCAGGTTCAGGTCCTCGCCCCGCGCGACATCCGGCAATGCCCCGCGGTCGAGCTCGTCCGTTTCGCCCTCATCCCGTCCCTGCTGGTAGACGGCCATCCACCCCTGGAACTTCACGATCGAACCAGTCGCCCGGAACGTGTACGGCGCATTGCCCTGGTCCACTTCGGCCTGGCTGCCAGCGCCAACATCCACGCGCGTGTTGTCGAGCACGGCGGACGCCATCTGGCTCGCCATGAATCGCTGCCAGATGAGCTGGTAGAGCTTGAACTGCGGCGCGCTAAGCAACTTCCTGACCGACTGCGGGTCACGCTGTGGGGATGTGGGACGGATCGCCTCGTGCGCTTCCTGCGCGCCCTTGCTCTTCCTGCTGTACACGGGCGGTTTGTCAGGAACGAAATCCGGCCCGAACTTCGCCGCGATCACCTCACGCGCCGCGGCCTGCGCCGATACCGACACGTTGGTCGAGTCGGTACGCATGTACGTGATGATGCCCTGCGTCCCTTCGGCTCCGAGGTCGATTCCCTCGTACAGTTCCTGGGCGATACTCATCGTTCTCCGTACCGCGAATCCGAGCTTCCTCGACGCTTCCTGCTGCAGCGTGCTTGTGATAAACGGAGCCTGCGCCCTCCGCCGTGTCTCCCGCCGCACGACATCGGATACTCGCCACGAAGCGCCTTCCAGCGCTTCCACGATCGCGTGAGCCTGCGAACCCTCGGTGAGTTCCGACTTCTTGCCGTGGCTCTGATGCAGGCTGGCGCGGAACGTGTCGCGTGCCGCGGGCCCGCCGTCCGTGATCTTTGCCAGGTCGGCGTCCAGCGACCAATACTCGACCGGAACGAACGCGTCGACTTCACGTTCGCGCTCGACCACGATCCGCAGCGCGGCCGTTTGCACGCGCCCCGCCGAGAGCCCGCGCTTCACCTTCTTCCATAGTAGTGGGCTGACACTGTAGCCAACGATCCGGTCCAGGATGCGCCGCGCCTGCTGGGCGTCCACCAGGTCCATGTCGATATCGCGGGGATTGTCCATCGCCGTGATCACCGCTTCCGGCGTGATCTCATTGAACACCACACGGTGCAACGGTTTGCTTTCAGCATCGGTCGCCTGGATCAGATGCCAGGCAATCGCCTCACCCTCGCGGTCAGGGTCTGTCGCGAGATAGATCTCCCTGGCGCCCTGTACGCTTTCCTTCAACTCCTTGACGACCTTGTTCTTGTCGCGCGGGATCAGGTACTTCGGCGTGAAGTCATGATCGACATCCACGCCCATCGTGCTCTTGGGCAGATCGCGAATATGCCCCATGGAGGCCTTTACCGTATAGCCCGAACCAAGGTAACGCCCAATCGAACGCGCCTTGGCGGGCGACTCCACGATCACGAGCTTGCCTCGTGGCGCCGCTGTTCGTTTCTTGGCGGTGGTTCGCCTGGCCGTGGTCCTCTTCTTCGGCGCCGGCTTGGCCGGTGTTTCGGTTTGGGATGTAGTCGTATCTGTCATCGTTTGGTGAAGCCTATTCGTTGATTCCCTGGTCAAGCGCCGAAAAGGGCGCACGACACTCGCGAGATGGCACTGCCATCAATCGGCTGATGCCGGTTTGGGTTCGTGCGGGCTGGACAGAAGGTGGCATCGACAGGAGGTCACGCTCCTGTCTGTCTCTATCTACAGTAGAAAGCCCTGTCAAGTCCTGTCAAGGAGCGGACAGTGGTCCAGCCCATTTTCGACCGCTGTCCGCCCGTGCGGTGTCCTAGCGGCGAGTGTAATGCTGCGCGCCGGTGTTTGTCGCCAGTTGCTGCAACTCGAGCGTCAACAAAATCGCCGAAACCCTCGGGAGAGCCAACCCGCTCGCCTCAACCACATCGTCGATGTGCAGCGGGCTCCCGGTCAGCACATGCAGTACGCGCCGGTCGTCGTCGTCCAGGAACAACGCGGGCTGGTTCACCTCGTCCACCGGTGGCCGGTTCAATCGCAGGTCCTCGATCACGTCACCGGCGTCCCGGACCGGTCTCGCCCCTTCCCGCATGACTCTCAGGCAGCCCGCGCTGGCCGGCGAGTTCACCGGCCCCGGTACGGCGAACACGTCACGACCCTGGTCCGCGGCGAAATCAACCGTGATCAGCGCCCCACTCTTTTCCGGAGCCTCGATCACCACCACGCCAAGCGAAAGCCCTGAGATGATCCGGTTCCTCGCCGGAAAGTTCCACCTGTCCGGTTTGGCGAGTGGCACATTGTCGGAAATCAACGCGCCCTGCTCAGCCACCCGTCGCGCCAGTCCCTTGTGCTCCCTGGGATACACATCATGGATGCCACTCCCCAGCACGGCGAACGTCCGGCCTCCGGCCTCGATGGCCGCCTGATGCGCGATCCCATCGACCCCGTGGGCCAGTCCGGACACAATCGTGATCCCCGCGCTCGCCAGGTCGCCAGCGATCCGCCTCGCCATATCCCGCCCATATTGCGTTGCCCGTCGCGTCCCGACGACCGCCACGGCCGCATCGTCGGTCTCCATCAACGCCCCTCGAAAGAAAAGGACCGGCGGTGGCGCCGGTATCTCCCGCAGCAGCCTGGGATACCTGTCGTCCGCCACCGTCACCACCTGGACCCCGGCGGTATCCAGCAACTCGGCCTCTCGCAACGGATCGATCGACTCCCGCACCTTGAGCAGGTTGCCAAGCATCCGCTCCCGATTGCCAAGCACCGCGCGAAGCTGGCTTGCCGGGGCCTTCCAGGCTTCCTTCGCCGAACCGAATCGCTCGATCAGGGCCCGCATTCGGCTGGCGGACGCCACTTCAGCCAACCGGAATGCGATCCAGTACGGCGTGTCGTCCGCGGCGTGAGGTTCCCTGGCCGGTTCGCCGGAACCATCCAGGCCGATTGCGCTATGCGATGGATTCATGAACAATGTCCGTATCGTCGTCGAACATGAGTTGACGGGACCGCTTCGGCGAATCCTAACAGGAATCTGGAGAAATCATGAACCTGCGCAATCCAGTCAAGGAAAAACTGGAAGCCGGCAAAGTTGTCTATGGTTGCTTCATCCCAACCATCTCTCCAATCGATGTCGAGATCCTGGCGGTCGCGGGCTTCGACTTCGCCTTGATTGACACGGAGCACGGTCCCATATCGGCGGAGTCCGCCTATCCGATGGTGTTGGCGGCGGAAGCCCGTGGCATGGCGGCGTTCGCGCGTTCTGGCCAGAACGACAAGCAGGTCATCCTCAAACTGCTGGATATCGGAATCTCTGGAGTCATGGTCCCCCAGGTCAACACCGGCGAGCAGGCTTCCCAGGCCGTCCAGGCATGTCGCTACTGGCCAGACGGAACGCGCGGACTGGCGGGAGGCCGCACATTCGACTGGGGCATCAATGAAAAACCCGCCGATCTCGTCCCCGTCATCAACAATCGGGTGCTCACCATCGTTCAGTTCGAGCACATCGACGCCCTGGAACATCTCGACGCCATTCTCGATGTCCCTGGGCTCGATGTCCTGTTTGTGGGCCCCAACGACCTGGCCCAGTCGATGGGTTACCCAGGTCAGCCCGGACATCCGGAAGTGACGCGCGTGGCCGATGAAGTGGTGGCCCGTACCCGTGCCCGCGGCATCCCGCTGGGCACCACCGCGTTCACCACCGACGCGTCCAAATCGGCGGTGGACCGCGGTTTTTCCATGATCGTCCCCAACTCGCCAGGGTTCCTCGCCAATGCCGCCAAGGCATTCATCGACGGCTCGCCCCATTGAGACATGCGAACCACGATCGAACGACCCGCGGTTCCGCTGACTGGCGGTGTATTGCCTGATACCAAACGCGCCGTCGCTCCAAATCGACCATCCATCGCTGGGTGCCACGCACAAAGCCTACTTTCTTTGTCGGATATCTCGGTGTTGCCTCTCACCAGCATCATCGGTCACAATGCGAAGGTAAGAGGTAGCGTCGAATGCGTACAAGGCTGTGCGAGGTCGCCGCGGAAGCGTTGAATGCCAGCTATCGACCTTGTGTCGATGCGGTATAGTGCATGTGAATTACCTCGTTGAAGCAGTGATGTCTGGTGGTTCGAAAGGGAAGCCTCGCTTTCGAACCTCGTTGGATATCTGACCTGTCGGCGCTAGCGCGTGGAGCCAGTCTCGGTAATGTCACGTCAGGGAAAGCGAACCGGGTCATTCGGCGGAGCCGGCCGGGGTAGTCTGGCCCTAGAGGAGCAAGGATGGCGGCACAAGCTCAAACAAGCACGGTTCCCGCGGGAAGTGCCACCGGCACGGGCGGTCAACCACTGCTTGAGGTCAAAAACCTCAAGACACAATTCTTTACGCAGGATGGCGTCGTCAAGGCTGTGGACGACGTGTCGTTCTACGTCATGCCAGGCGAAACGCTGGGCGTGGTGGGCGAGTCAGGCTCCGGCAAGAGCATTACCGGACTGTCGCTCATGAGGCTCATCCCGAGTCCTCCGGGCAAGATCGTCGACGGCGAAGTCATCTTCAATGGCAAGGACGTCCGCAAGATGTCCGACGAGCAGGTCCGCTCGATCCGTGGCAACGAAATCGCCATGATCTTCCAGGACCCGATGACGTCCCTCAATCCTGTGCTCACCATCAACCGCCAGATCAGCGAGTCGCTGCAACTGCACATGGGGATGAACAAGGAGCAGGCCCGAAACCGCGCCATCGAATTGCTTGGCATGGTTGGCATCCCGAATCCGGAGAGCCGGGTCGATCAGTATCCCCACCAGTTTTCAGGCGGTATGCGCCAACGCGTGATGATCGCCATGGCGCTTTCCTGTAACCCCAAACTGCTCATCGCCGATGAGCCCACCACCGCGCTCGACGTGACGATCCAGGCCCAGATTCTCGACCTGATGCGCAATCTCCAGAGCGAAACCGGCGCGGGCGTGATCATGATTACCCACTCCATGGGTGTGGTCGCCGGCATCGCCGATCGTGTCCAGGTTATGTACGCTGGACACATCGTCGAAACCGCCACCACCGAAGAGATTTTCGCCAACCCGCGGCATCCGTATACCGTTGGCCTCATGAAGTCGATCCCGCGGTTGGATGCACGCACCAAGGAAAAACTCCAGCCAATCCGGGGCCTTCCGCCCGATCTCATCGACCTGCCAGACATCTGCCCGTTCGTGCCGCGCTGTAACTACGCGCGCGAAAAGTGCGAGCAGAAGAACCCGCCCCTTCTCGAGGTCAAGCCCGGGCACTTCTCCGCCTGCTGGTTCTGGGAAGAGGTTCATCGCGAGGACGATCAGGATGAGGTCGCCCGCGAGCATGGCCATCCAGAGCCGTCCGATTCGACCAGCGACGTCAATCCAGACGCTGTCGACCTCGGCGTCTCGCCAAGCCAATCCGCGCCAGCGTAATTTTTGGAGGAAGTGACGTATGTCAGCTGCTGCATCCAACACCGGGCAGCGCACCAGTGCCGCCGCGGTCAGCCAGGGAGAGGGTCAGCCTCTCCTTGAAGTCCGCAACCTCAAGATGCACTTCCCGCTCACCCAGGGAATCATCTTCCAACGCAAGGTTGGGGCGGTCCAGGCCGTCGATGGCGTGAGCTTCGCCGTCAGTCGCGGCGAAACACTCGGCCTCGTGGGCGAGTCCGGGTGCGGAAAGTCCACCACCGGCCGTGCCATCCTCCAGCTCTACAAGCCAACCGAAGGCAACGTGATCTTCAATGGCAAGGACCTGACTACGCTCGACGGCACCGAGATGCGCCGCATGCGGCGACACCTGCAGATGATCTTCCAGGATCCCTATGCGTCGCTGAATCCCCGCATGACGGTCGGCAACATCGTGTCCGAACCGATGCAGATCCACAAGCTCGTCCCCAAAGCCGAGCGCACCCAGCGCGTGCAGGAACTGTTGCAGACCGTCGGTCTCAACCCCTACTTCGCCAACCGCTACCCACACGAGTTCTCCGGCGGTCAGCGGCAGCGTATCGGCATCGCCCGCGCGCTCGCCGCGAATCCGGACTTCATCGTGTGCGACGAGCCGGTTTCCGCCCTCGATGTGTCCATCCAGGCGCAGATTGTCAACCTGCTCGAGGATTTGCAGGACCAGTTTGGACTCACTTACCTGTTCATCGCGCACGACCTCTCGGTCGTTCGCCATATTTCCGATCGCGTGGCCGTGATGTACCTCGGCAAGATCGTCGAACTGGCGGATCGCAACGACTTGTACGACAATCCGCTGCACCCGTACACCAAGGCGCTTCTCTCGGCCGTTCCCATCCCGGACCCCGTGATCGAGAGGCAGCGCGAGCGCATCATCCTGACTGGCGACGTGCCCAGCCCAATCAATCCTCCTTCCGGCTGCCACTTCCATACGCGTTGCCCATACGTGATGGATGTCTGCAAGAAGGTCGATCCAAACTTCGCCGATCAGGGCTCGAATCACTTCGTCGCCTGCCACCTCTATCCAGGTTCCGGCGCGGACACCGCCGACCAGGCAGCCGCCCGCGCCGCGGACTAGCCACGCGCTCGTCCCGATCACATGAACAACGGCGATGACGCATACTACACGGCGTCATCGCCGTTCGCTTTGCTTCCCGGCAGGATCCACTATCCGTGAACTGGAACGTCAACATCCGCGAGCCGGAAGAGATCGTCGCCTACCTGGCGTCGTTCGTCATCGCCATCGCCATCCACGAATTCATGCACGCCTGGTCCGCGTTCCGCCTCGGCGACCGCACGGCGAAAGACCTTGGCCGGATCACGCTCAATCCCATCGAGCACTTCGACCCCATTGGTTTTCTCGGCATGGCCATGATATCGATCGGCATCCCGTTCATCGGTTGGGGCAAACCCGTACCTGTCAATCCCGGCCGCTTCACGGGCCGCTGGGCCCGCCATCGTCATCAAGGCATGGCCCTGGTCGCATTCGCCGGCCCGCTCTCGAACGTTGGCCTGGCAATCCTGATGGCGATTCCCTACCAGATCGTCATTCGAAACAATATCGTCGTCAATGAGTACGTCTGGCTGTTCATCACCAGCTTTATCTGGGTGAATATCCTGCTGGCCTCGTTCAACATGATTCCAGTCCCGCCACTCGACGGGTATCGCATCCTCACCGGTATCCTGCCGGACTTCTGGCGACCATTACTTGCTCCCCTTGAGCAATACGGTTTCATGATCCTCCTGCTGCTGCTGTTCATCGGCGGAAGCCTGGGCGATTCCCTGATCGGGGGCATCATGCAGCCGGTCCGGGACCTCTTGCTCGACGTGGTGAATCTCGGCCTCTAGCCCGAATGCACCATCGCATCATGCACCGCCTCTCACAGGTCACGGCCCATTTCACATCACCCGAGATGGTCGACCTTCCCGAACCACTCGCCCACCGTCTCACACCGCCAGCACGAGAGCGATTTCGAATGCTGTCCGCATCCGATCAACGGCATTTGGTAGGCGTCGCGAAGCACCTGTTCGACGTGGGCGCGCCTGTTGACACCGTGACCGCTGGGCTCCTGCACGATATCGGCAAGGCAGTGCCTGGCATCACGCTTCGCCTGCATCATCGAGCCGCCAAGGTGATGCTGGAGAAGACGCACCCCGGCATGCTCGATGGACTGCGAACCAGATCGTCCCCGCCCCGTGGCATGGCAGCGCTGTGGATACTCGCGTGCCATCCCCAGGGTGGCGCGGACCTCGTCATCGCTTGGGGTTATCCCGATCGCGTCGCCTGGCTCATCGCCAACCACGAGAACACCCAGTCAGCAGACCCGGACCTGCGGCTGCTGATCGAAGCGGACGCGGGCCGTCTCAGGCCCGAAAGCGCTAGACTGTTTCCGTATGGATGAGCGCGCCAACGGCCACGAGCCAACCCTCGCCAACTACCAACTCCGACTCCCCGCGTACGAGGGTCCACTCGATGTGCTCCTGCGCCTCATCGAACGCAGCCAGTTGGACATAGAGGATGTCTCGCTCGTGGCGGTAACCGGGCAATTCCTGGACTTCGTCGCCGGCATGGACGATGCGCCACCAGCCGTCATCGCCAACTTCGCGGCGGTTGGCGCCCGCCTCACGGTCCTGAAGTCGCGGTCGCTCCTGCCTCGTCCCGCGCCCGATCCGGACGAACCCGAACAGAGCGATCTCACGCACCAGCTCCGGGAATACAGGCGCATCAAGGACCTGGCGCTCCATCTCGGAACCATCCATGCCCAGGGCAATCCCGCCCACGGAGCCGGGGTGAATGGCGCCATAGCCCGGCCAGTTTTCGGTCGCGTCTCACGCCTGGCCCAGCACGATGCGCGGCAGCTTGTGCGTGCCCTTCGCCGGCGCCTCACGGTTGTTCCCCGACCCGCCGAACTCATCCGTCAACGCCGCGTGGTAAGCCTCCGTGAAGTGGTCGACCGCGTCGCCGGGATGGTGCAATTCCTGCGGTCCGTGCGGTTCAGCCAGGTCGTCGAGCCGTATCGCACCCGAACCGAGGTCGCCACCGCGTTTCTGGCGATCCTCGTTCTCGTCCGGAGGGGCGAGGTCGAAGCCGCTCAGGGCGATATCTTCGCCGACATCGCGCTCGGCCCAGGCGCCGCCCCCGATACACAGGCAGCCAGCCATGGCAACGAATTCATCAACTAACAGGCGGTACAACGTGACGCATCACCATGGCCAGGACGACACACCCGCACAACTCCAGCTCGATGGCGACATCGGCCAGGCTGGATACTCCACCGCGGATCTTGCCTCCCTTGTCGAGGCGTTGCTGCTCGTCGCGGCGGAGCCGCCCTCGATCGACGAACTCGCGGAATCGATCGGCGTCACACCCGCCCGGATCCAGGACGCCCTCGACGAACTTGCCTCTCGGGCGGATAGCCGCGGGTGGATAGTCCAGAGACATGGCAACCGGCTCCACCTGGCCAGCGCTCCCCGCTTCGCTTCGCAAATCAGTTCGTTCCTCGGGCTCGAGCGCGAAGGCAAACTCTCCGCGGCCGCGCTGGAAACCCTCGCCATCGTCGCCTACCAGCAGCCTGTGACCCGCTCGGAAATCGAAGCTGTCCGGGGCGTGGACTGCGCTGGCGTCATCGCGACCCTCAATGCCCGCGAACTGGTGGAACCGGTTTCCCGCCTCAATGCCGTTGGAAATCCATTTCAGTACGGCACCACCATCGGCTTCCTCAAGTTGTTCGGCCTCACATCGTTGGCTGATCTTCCCCCCATCGGGCGACTGGAAGGAGAGGATGGTCTCACCCTGCTCGGGATGGCCGTGTCCCAGGCGAATGAACCGGAGCGAGACCAGCCGGATGGCGCTGAGATCGATCCAACGGCGGTAAACGAAACGAGAAATCGGCAATGACCGGATTCCCACCCACGATTGGTCCCGGTATTCCCATCCCGGACGCGATGATCCAGCGATTGGTCAACTGGCATGGCCGGGCGAATCTGGCGGCGTGGTTCGACGGCTTGCCAGCCGCGCTGACTACCTGGTGCGAGACTTGGGAAATCGCCCTCGAATACCGGGAATTGCCTGACACCGTCAGCATGGTGCTCTTCGGCGAATCGGCGAGGGTTGGCCCGGTGGTCCTCAAGGTGGGTCCGCCGAATTTCGAAACGCGAGCGGAAATAGCGGCAACGAGGGCCGCCAGCGGTCCCGGCATGGTCGAACTCTTCGCGGCCGACCCTGACCTCTCCCTGATCATGCTGAAGCGCCTGCGGCCAGGCGCCATGCTCCTGCACGCCGGCCTCAACGACGAAGAGGCCACTCGTGTCGCGGCAATGCGCCTACGGTCATTCTGGCGAGACATGAGCGATCCCGGTGACCTGATACCCCTTACTCGCTGGACCAAACCCCTGCAAGACTTCTCGCCACTCCCGCGAGAGGGCTTCCCGAATGAACTCGTCATTCGGGCGCAATCGCTACTCAACGACATGCTGGCCCATCCCAGGCCACCCAGCCTGTTACACGGAGATTTGCACCACCAGAACATACTCTGGCGGGAGGGTGAAGGATGGACCACGATCGATCCCAAGGGGCTGATCGGCGAACGCGGATTCGACATCACCGCCTGGATGATGAATCCGTGGGGCTTCCCGAACACGCCAGGTTTTCTTCCGCTGGCCAACCGGCGGCTTGACATTCTCTCCGAAGAGCTTGGGGAAGACCGAGACCGCCTGGCCCAATGGTTCGTGGTGTTCGCCGCGCTATCGCTCTGCTGGAGTCTCGATGTCGAACAGCCGGAGGATCCGGAAGGCGATATTCAACTGCTCGTCAACGCCTCAAAGCTATTGCCCGGCTGAGCGGAAATATGAGTCAGTCGCCACTCGTTCCAGCCAGTTGCCGCGTCCGGAAAATCACGTCCGTGAGCGTCGACACCACTTCGTCGATTTCGTCCAGCGAGTTGCCGCGCCCCACGGTCAACCGCAGGCTCGCCCGCGCATCGGCTTCGGATAGCCCCATCGCCAGCAGCACGTGACTCGGTTCCGAGTTCCCCGTCGTACAGGCCGAACCTGCGGATGCCGCCACGCCTTGCATGTCGAGTCCCAGCAGCGCGGTCTCGCCCTGCACCCCTTTAAAGCTGACATTCAGGTTATTGCTCAGCCGCCAGGACCCCAGCTCCGGGCCATTGAGCCGCACATCGGGGATATCCTCCTGAATACCCGCCCAGAGCGCATCCCGTAAGGTCGCTGTGTGGCTCTGGTACACGTCGCGAAGGTCCTCAGCCCGGCGCAATGCCTCGGCCAGCCCAACGATCAGCGGGACGTTCTCGGTTCCACCGCGCCGGCCCGACTCCTGCCCGCCGCCATCCTGCTGAAATCGAATGCCCGTCCCCTTGCGCACGTACAGGATGCCAACGCCCTTCGGCCCGTAGAACTTGTGCGCCGAAAGCGACAGCAAATCGACCCCAAGCTCCTGGACATTCAGCGGCAGCAACCCGGCCGCCTGCACGGCATCCGTATGACACGGGATTCCACGTTCACGGGCAATCGCCGAAATGGCCCGGATCGGCTGAATCGCCCCGGTCTCATTGTTCGCATACATCACCGAGATGAGGCAGGTCTCCGGCTTGATCGCGGCCCGAACGGCCCCGGGATCGACAATCCCGTTCTCGTCGCTTGGAACAACCGTCAGCCGGAATCCTTCCTCCTCAAGCGCTTGCGCCGCATGCAACGCCGCGTGGTGCTCGATCGCGGTGGTCACGATGTGCGGCGCCGGCCCATCAGGCTGGCGAAGCCTCGCCGCCCGGGCCATCCCCTTGATCGCGGTGTTGTTGCTCTCCGTGGCGCCACTGGTAAAGATGATCTCCGAGGGCCGGCAGCCCAGAATGGACGCGACAACGCCCCGCGCCCGGTCAAGTCCGGCCCGTCCATCCTGCCCAATCTGGTAAATACTGGAGGGATTCCCGAAAACGGTGGAAAAATACGGCAACATCGCCGAGACCACGTCTGGGTCTGTTGGCGTGGTCGCCGCGTGATCGAGATAGATCGACTGATGGCCGTAGGTCATGACAAAAGCAGCCTCCTGATCCGGAAGTGGATGCTCGAAATCGCCGGATCAGGAGAGCGTCAGATTGCGGTGGGAACCCGAGGAGAACTCGGCGCCGGCGCTGGCGGTGTCGCGATCAGGTCGGCGAGCGTCTGGGAGTCGATCGCGTCGACGATCGAATCGCGAAGCTTCAACCAGACCGGCCGTGTCTCGCAGCCATCGATGAGCGGGCACGTTTGGTCGGTCTCATCCTCCGAGACACATTCCATCGGCGCGATCGGGCCTTCCATGACCCGGAACACATCGCCCACCTTGATGTTCTCTGGCGCCCGGCTCAGCACATAGCCTCCATGGGCGCCGCGCTTGCTGTCGACGATCCCCGCCCGGCGAAGTGGGGCGATCAGTTGCTCCAAATAGGCTGGGGGCACACTGGACTCACGCGCGATGTCAGCAATCGACAAAGGCCCTGAGCCATAGTGATGCGCAAGCGCCACCATGGCACGCATGCCATACTCGCCTCTTGTCGAAACTCTCATGTGGTACGCCTCCTGTTGTGGGGAGTACACGCCCCCATAAGATACTCTACCGGTTTCCCCAATCATGCGTCAAGAGACCATGTTTCAACTGGCTCTCAACGACGACGGTAATGCTTCCAGAAAGTTAGTGTATCCGATATTGCTTCTCGCCACTCTACCGAAATGGATGGGTTGCCCATGATTCCAGGGGCGATCTGCCGGTACAGATGTACGAACCGGTCACCAGTGAAGATCCCGCGATACCGGCCACCCTCCGTCACCGGCACCGCCCACCGGTGAATCGAGTTCATCATCTGCTGGACCTCGTAGATCGAATCGTTGACATCCGCCACATAGATGGCCCTGTCCATGATGTCGGACACTCGCCGGCCCTCGATCCCTCCCGCGAGGCTCTCCAGTAGTTGCGTTCGCCACAGCATCCCCACCACCCGGCCGGAATCCGTGACCACCATGTCCCGCGGTCCACCCCGCAAGGCGAAGGTCAGCGGCTCGTTGGGCGACACCCCGCCCATGTCCCACAGCGCATACTGCCCAACCGTCAGGCGCCGCATCGCCGATTGCACCCGCTCCACCCGCGCCTCGGCCTGTGCCGCGAAGAAGATGAACCCGCCCATCACGATCAGGATCAGGTTACGTTGCCAGATGCCGATCACAACGAAGCAGATCGCGAAGAACAACCCCGCGAGCACGGCCATCGTCGTTGCCCGCTCCCTTCCCAATCGTGGCGCGAGAGCCGCCCGCAGGATGCGCCCCCCGTCCATCGGAAACGCGGGCAGCAGGTTGAACGCCATGATCAGCAGGTTTATGATCGCGAGGTATGCGGCCAGCGATGACAGGTTCATCGCCCGCACCGGATCATCGGACGGAAAGACCGTCTCCCATCCCCCAAGGATCCCGGCCAGCAGCACCAATGGCGTGAGCGCCACCGCGATCGCCAGGCTCGTCAGTGGCCCAGCCAGCGAGATGAGGAACTCGGTCCGTGCATTCGCCGGCATCTGCTCGATTCGCGCCACGCCGCCAAATGGCCACAGGGTGATATCCAGCACCCGGATGCCGAACTCACGCGCCATGGCGCAATGCCCAAGCTCGTGCAGCAACACGGAGATGAACACCAGCGCCACCAGCACCAGGCCCAGCCCAAGCGCCGCGACCCCACGTGACGGCCCGAACCCCCACTGCCAGATCGCCCACACCAGCACCAGCCCAAACGTCGGATGGACGTTGACGTCGACTCCCCTGATTGTGGTGACCCGAAGTGAACGAAACACCGTCTGCCCATCTGTCTCAAACCAAAGCACAGGGCGAAGCCACGCACCCAGGACCGCGCGGTTGCGAACGACCATGGATACACAACCCATGGTAGCCGTCCGCCACACGCCGTCACAGTGAACGTACGCCCCGGCAATTGGACTCTACGCCACGCATGCAACCAGGCACGCCCGATTGGAAGTCGATCTTCCCGGAACACGACGGTATGATGTGGGAGATACCCATTCGCCCCGCGCTGGAAAGTAGTTGCTTCCCCGATGCAGATCAGTCCTCGCTCCACCCCACAACCGGCTCCCGGCACGCCCTGCCCGTGTTGCGCCGCCGCCCGGCCCACGACTCCGGCGGTCTCCAGGCCGCCGGCAATCATCAAGCCCTCCACGTCACGCGAGGTCGAACTCGTGCTCATCCCGGCGGGTTCTTTCCAGATGGGCAATCCGCGTGACGACGGCTATCCCGGCGACGGTGAGGGTCCGGTCCATGAAGTTCACGTAGACGCCTTCCAGATGTCACCCACCACGGTGACCAACTCGGAATTCGCCGCCTTCATTGATGGCACCGGCTACATCACCGAGGCCGAGCGGTTTGGATGGTCGTTCGTCTTCGCCGGGTTCCTGCCCAACTCGTTTCCCGCCACCCGCGCCGTTCAGAGCGCCCCGTGGTGGCGGCAGGTTCACGGCGCGGACTGGAGCCACCCCGAAGGGCCAGGCTCTTCCATTGCAAAGCGTGGCAATCATCCAGCCATCCATATTTCCTGGAACGATGCCCAGGCCTACTGCACATGGACTGGCGCCCGCCTCCCCACCGAAGCCGAATGGGAGTACGCGGCTCGTGGCGGCACGACGGGTTCGCCGTTCTGGTGGGGCAACGACCTTACGCCCAGTGGGAAGCACCGCATGAACGTATGGCAGGGGAAGTTCCCCGAGCGCAACACCGCCGCCGACGGCTATCCTGGCGCCGCCCCGGTCGACGCCTACGCTCCCAATCCGTTCGAGCTCTACAACATGACCGGCAACGTGTGGGAGTGGTGCGCCGACTGGTTCGACATCGCCACCTACTCCGCCTCGATTGACGCCCAGCACCGGCCCCCGGCCAGCGGCACGCACAGGGTCATGCGTGGAGGCTCGTATCTCTGCCACCGTTCCTATTGCAACCGGTACCGCGTCGACTCACGGAGCGCCAACACGCCGGACAGTTCGACCGGCAATATCGGCTTCCGGGTCGTACGCTCACTATCCAGGCCAGACTGCCTGTAACCATCGCCCGATTCCGTACCCGAAAAGAGCCTTCATCATGAAAACGGCCACCGGCGCCGCCGCCACGCAACCAACCGCCCCATCCGGCATGGTCTGGGTTCCCGGAGGAACCTTCGCGATGGGGTCCGACTCGCATTACCGCGAAGAACGGCCTGTCCGAACCGTCGCGGTCGATGGTTTCTGGATCGAAACGCGGCAGGTCACCAACCAACAGTTCGCGGAGTTCACCGCCAGCACTGGCTATGTGACGGTCGCCGAACGATCGCCGGACCCCGCCATGTATCCGGGCGCTCCGCCTGAAAACCTCGTCCCCGGCTCGATGGTGTTCGTCCCAACCAGGGGTCCGGTGGACCTTCGAAACAACGGGCAATGGTGGCGCTGGATTCCGGGCGCGCAATGGCGCCATCCTCATGGGCCTGGCAGTTCGATCGACTTCGCCTCAGACCATCCCGTTGTCCACGTCGCCTGGGAGGACATCGAGTCCTACGCCGCCTGGGCGGGCAGAACCATCCCAACCGAGGCCGAGTGGGAGTTCGCCGCCCGTGGCGGGCTCGACCGCGCCGAGTTCACCTGGGGCAGCGAAGACACGCAGGACACAAACCCCATGGCGAACACCTGGCGGGGCCAGTTCCCGTGGCGAAACGAGCGCCCGGCCGGGCTGAATCGCACGCTCCCCACCGGATCGTTCGCACCGAATGGCTATGGCCTGTACGACATGGCTGGCAACGTCTGGGAATGGACCTCGGACTGGTACCAGAACAGCCACGAAACGGATACCGGCTGCGCCTGCTGCGTGCCCCGGAATCCACGCGGTGGAACCCTGGAAGGGAGCATGGAACCTCACGTTCCCATCCCCCGGAAGGTGGTGAAGGGGGGCTCACACCTCTGCGCGCGTGACGCCTGCTTCCGCTATCGGCCGGCCGCCCGCCAGCCCCAGATGATCGACACCGGCATGAGTCACGTTGGGTTCCGCTGCATCTTTCGCGCATCGGACTGATCCCCGTCATCCGATCCAGGGAGACGCCTCGATCTCCCGCCCTGGACCATTGCCGGGCGCGGGCTCCATCCACCATGTCACCCGCCCGCCGATGCTGTACAATCAGCATCGTGGCACATGTGCCGCACCCATCCCCATGCGCCCGTAGCTCAGGGGATAGAGCGATTGCCTCCGGAGCAATAGGCCGCAGGTTCGAATCCTGCCGGGCGTACCCAAGCCAAAACCCACGGAAACAGGCCCCTTGCGGGGCCTGTTGTGTTGTC